>JAGXIQ010000067.1 GCA_024635625.1 Loktanella sp.
CTGGCCGGAACGCTTGCTGCCGATCTTTTCCGAATTATCTGCCACCGCTACACTGGCAATGTTCGGGGCTATCTTCATGCCGGGGTCGACAGTCTGACCGGTCGGTTGCCCACCATTGACCCGATCCCGGACATTTCTGAATATGCGAGCGTATCACTCGGAGCGCCGATCTGGACATCCTATCCGGCGACGCCCCTGCGGACCTATCTGGCAGCACGCCCCTTGCTTGCCGGTTCTGTCGGAATATTCGCGACCAGCGGTGGTCACTCCGCCCCTGACAAGGCCTTTTCCATGGCGCGCGATGCCATAGGCCGACCTTTTGTCGCGACGCTTAGCGTGCCTAATACCTTGGATCAGGCATCAACCGATAAGCGGGTAGCTGACTATTGTGACGCTCTCTTGTCAGCTTCAGGCGCAGAGCCTTCGGCATGAAAGATAGTATTCAGAACAGAACGGATCACGAAGATCTATGCTTCTGGCCAGCTTGAAGTGCGCGCACTGGAGGGCATTGATCTAGAGCTGTTCGCCGAAGAAAAAACCGTCCTTCTGGGCCCCTCCGGCAGTGGAAAACCAACCTTGCTGAACATTCTCGGAGGTCTCTACCATGTGACGTCGGACCGGGTCTGGTTTCGCGATACGGAACTGAAGGGCATGGGGGACCGCGGTTTCACCAGATACCGGCGCCACCATGTGAGTTTCGTATTTCAGTTCTACAATCTGGCGCCCCGCTTGACAGCGCGGGAGGATGTTCAGCTCCTCACCGAAGTGGCCCCCGACCCGGTGCCCGCCGAAGATGGGTTGGCGCTGGTCGGGCTTGGGGCACGCATGGACCATTTCCCATCCGAGATGTCGGGGAGGGGGGGGGAACAGCAGCGCGTCGTGATCGCCCGCGCAATTGCGAAACGGCCGGAAATCCTGTTTTGCGATGAACTGACGGGCGGCCTATTACGAACGTAACCGGTTTGCCGATGTGTCCGGCGCGACGCGCCGCACACCGTGGTCCCTCTTTAGGAAATTGCGGCGATCCCCGGCGTGCAAACTATCGAGATGCGGGTCACAACCGACGTTATTATTGATATTCCCGGGCGGATCGAGCCTGCGGTGGGACGCATCCTGTCATTCTTCGACATGGACGAACCGCGACTTAACCTGCCTATCCTGCGCTCGGGACGATGGCCAGAAACCGCGTCAGAAATCGTTGTCAACGCGCCCTTCGCCGTGACCAATGGCTTCGTGCCCAGCGATGTCATCAAGGCCAATATGAACGGGCGCAATCCCGACCAGACCGTCACAGGAACGCTGTTGCCGCCCGAATTCATCTATACTTGGGTCCCGGCGCGCTGATGCCCGACAACCGTAAGTTCGGCATTTCGTGGATACGACGCGCAGGGGTAGCGGTGGCCATTGACATGAAAGAGACCTTTAAAGAGGTTTCTCTAACCTTGGAGTCCACGGTGCACATCGAAGCAGTCACTGACACGTTAGACGATCTTTTGGCACACTTCGGCGGACAAGGTGCTTATGACCGCGACCAACAGCAGTCTAACGCTTTCACCGACGCCGAAATCAAACATTTGCGCAGCTTGCCGATGATCTTGCCGCCAGTGTTTTTCAGCATATCCGCGTTTCTGGTCGCCATGGTCATGGGGCGCATTGTGACGCTAGAGAGGTCGGAAATCGGATTGCTGAAGGCGCTGGGGTAAAGCGACATCGAAATTTGAATCCATCACCTGATGCTGGCCGATCTGATCGCCGTAGCAGGCATCACGATCGGATGGGCCACCGGAACGTGGCTAGCGCTCGGGCTGGCAGAGCTCGACGCAGGGTTTTTCGACTTTACCTTCTTGATCGTCCACGTCTCACCTCGGGTCTATGGATGAGCGGGGCTGCTGGCGGTCGCCACAACATCGCTGGCCCCTGCGCAGTGCACTTTCGTGGCTTGGCCTTTCACTTGCGGTGGCGGCTTTGATGACGGCGTCGCTTATGACCGACGGGTAGTACTATATCGTCGACAGCGCATTCTACCAATCGAACCGACAGCACGCGACGCTGCTTTTTGCCGGGTCGCGCCCTTGAACGGAACTATATTGGGTGCGCCACCGGGCGGTATACTATTATCCCAACGGCCGGCCGGGCAACTTGATGTGAGTGCAGGCGAAGTGATGGCCGTCGAGCTTCTAAGCGGCAAGCGCGGCACCTACGATCTGACCGGTACGGATGTCATACCGCAGTATTTCGGCCTCTGCGCCTAGGCGGATCACGCAAATCTCAACCAATTGTTTCGGTAGACACCCCGAATTCCAGCCGTCAGTGTCACGCTCGACAATACCCGGATCGAAGACTTGTACGCCGCGAGCAAGGATATCCCTAAGCTTTCCGGCACAATCATGATGACCCAGACGCGCCGGTCGTTTCAGGACACCATCCGCCAAAACGTCGCTATCACGGCCACAATTTACGTCGGCATTGCCGTACCCATCTCGATCAGGGCGGCATACAATAGCGCCCGAATTCAGCTGTCCGAACGCGCTCGCAAGCTGGCCAGCCTACGCAACCTAGGGTCCAACCGTGCAAAGGTTTCGTACGTTCTGGTGGGTGAACTCATGCTGCTTGCGGTGCTAGCGCAGCACATTGGCTGTGTTTTAGGGCAAGTATTCACCGATGTGACGTTGAGAGGTTTTTCAAGCGCCCTTACAGTCTGCCGCCTATTCTCGAGCCCGCAACCTTCGGCTTTGCCAGTCTTGTCGTCCTGACGGCCACGCTTGCTGCAGTTCTGGTGGTGCGGCGGTGGCTGAACAGACTGGATCTAGTCGCCGTGATGAAGACGAGAGAGAAACGCAATTTTAGAAAGCGGACCAAAACCAAGAACCGTTATCGTCTCTTTGATCGGGGTCGCATACCTCGGAGCCTTGTTTTGGGTTAGCTTCCGACCGTATCCCGTACCAGTCAATCTACATACGGTCAGTTCGGGTGCTATGCAGGTGACGATCAATGTCGATGGTCAAACACGGGTGCGTAATATCTATGAAATTGCCAGCACCATCGCGGGTCTGACACGCTGATCGCCGGTATCGGTGGGCGATCCGATGGTTGGCGGTCAGACTGTTGTCGCAGTTGTGGAACCGATCATACCCGGACTGCTGGACATCAGTAGCAGGCTGCAGGCCGACGCGTTGATCCGCGAAGCCGAGGCCGCGATCCATGTCGCGGAAACCAACCTGCGCCGCACGAACGAAGAACAGACCTATGCACAATCACAGTTTGATCGCGCCCGCACCCTTGTCGAACGTGGGGTCATCAGCTTACCCGACTTGAGGATGCCGCCCAGAGGTTGGCGATTGCCGATGCCACGGTGGATGCTGCCAGCGCCCGTATCGACATAGCGCGCGGGGCCGTAAATTGGGCCGAAGCCGCCCTTGTCGAACCCGGCATGTCGGGTACCGTCGACGGTGCCTGTTGCGTCCCTTTGCTGGAATCCGCGGATGGCGTGGTGCTGGCGATCAATGCCGTCAGTGCCCGTCCGGTAATTGCCGGCACCCGTTTAGCGACTTTTGGCGATCCACGTGACATCGAGATCGTAGCCGACGTGCTATCAAGCGATGCCATCCAGATGTCACAGGGCGCGCTGGCCGTCGTCGAACGATGGGGCGGCGATGCTTCGTTGATGGCGCGGTTACGGAAGATAGAGACGAAAGCCCGGACCGATATATCCGCATTAGTCATCGAGGAGCAGCGAGTAGCAGCAAGTAGATGCGTTGTTCGATTTGATCTCTGCGCCGGCAGATCCCGCGGGTCTTGGCGACGGCTTCTCAGTTTTTTTTGATCATCGCGTGGCTGGCCGATAATGCGCTACAAATCCCTATAAGCGCTACATTTAGGGGTGCCGACGATGGGGCGGTTTTCGTGGTTGAGAACGATGTGGCCAGACAACGGGCCATCTTGCGCGGCCGAAGTGCGGCACGAACGGTTCAGGTGTCGGAAGGACTTTCCGTTGACGCAGTCGTCGTGACCCATCCGTCGGACGCTTTGACCGACGGGAAACGCATCGTCGAACGATAAACATAGCTTAAGAAGCTGAACCTTTCAGATCGGCTTCAGGTCACTGGTCATGATCTTGCGGATTGGCGGCGTCAGTCCTTAAAGTGTTGTCGGCCTGCAGATCCACCGCGATGTTGCCGGTCATTTCAACCAACTGTGCCGTTTTGGTTCGATACTGATCGAATGCTTTCTGAAAAAATTCGGCCTGTACATGCTGGACTTCTGTCAGCGATTTGCAATGCAGAAGCGCGTGCCGAGTTTGGACATCCTCTTTGATGCGATCCGCGACGAAGGCTGTGATCTCGCTGCCAAGGTCTGCGACGCGCTCGAACCACACGGTCCCCTTCCAAGACGCGGGTGCGAGTGGCTTGAAAGCAACAAATGGGTCGAAGGCGATCGTAGTCCGCTTCGAGGTTTGGGTTTTCTGGTCCATCTCGTCCTCCTTTGTATTTTAATGCCGGTGCTGCGCGAACTTATGAAACGAAGGACTTTCAGTTTTGATCGAAATAAATCGCCAAACGTCATAAGTCGCCATTGCGCAAAGGCGGGTGCGTCGTTCCCTTTAAACAAAACCCCTACACACAAAAAATCCGCGCGAAAAACGACAGGTTTTGATCTTCATCAATACCTGAAAGTGGAAACGTGTTTTCATCAAAGTCCATCGCGTGGAGCAAAGCAGGAGACATGGAACGGTCCGAGAAAATCAAATGCAAAGACCGGACAAAACCGATCGACCAGAGCGCGGCCTTTCAGGTTCCTGATAACGGCGCCGGACGCAATGCAAGTATAAACCGATTTAAAACCCACGGCGCAACGATCTTTCTGTTTGCCAATAAGGCCGTGAAGATCAAAAATGCCGGGTCGTATGACGATGCGGACCTGTCGAGCGTCAACACATGGCGTGCCTTGCTGCACGGCCATCCGCCCGACTGCCTTAGGCCAGCCAAAAGCACGCGCACGATTCAGGAACGCACATACGATACAATCCGTCGTCAAGCAGACCGGATATTGGGCCAAGGACACGCTGTCGTGCTGGATGCCGCGCACGGTAATCCCGATGCGTTCAATAGTGCCGCGACTGTCGCCAACGGGTGCAGGTCCGTCGAAATCTATTTAAAAACAACGACTCAACCAAGGTTCACCCGCGTGGAGTCGCACGGAGGATAATATGTGGGGCAACGCCTTGAAGATCGCGCGGATTCGTGGCTTCGACATCAAGGTTGATGCCAGCTGGTTTCTGATCGCCGCGCTCATCGTCTGGAGTCTCGCGACAGCCTATTTCCCGACCGAATTGCCGGGCGCGTATACAACGACGCTTGTCGCATCGGCGGTGGTCGCAATGCTGGGTCTGTTTGCATCTCTTATCCTGCACGAACTGGCCCATGCAGAAGTTGCCGGGCATTTCGGCCTGCGCATTTCGGGTATCACCCTGTTTCTGTTCGGCGGCGTCGCAGAAATGCAGTCCGAACCCGCAAGCGGCATAAGCGAATTCTGGATAGCGATCGCCGGGCCTGTCGCCAGTCTTTGCCTCGCACTTGCGTTTTGGTTCAGTGCCGAGATAGCTGAAGTTACCAGATCGCCCGCCCCGGCAATCATGGTTTTGAATTATCTAGCTTGGATTAACCTGCTTCTGGCCATCTTCAATCTTCTCCCTGCTTTTCCGATGGATGGCGGTCGCGTTTTGCGGGCGTGGTTGTGGACCCGATCGGGCAACCTGTTAGCAGCAACCAGACGTGCAACCACAATCTCGGCCATCTTCGCATATGGGTTCATGTGTCTCGGCCTGATTGCCGCATTCTCGGGTGCGATGGCGACCGGTCTTTGGCCAATTCTTATCGGGTTATTCCTGCTCGTCACGTCGCGAACGGCACTGGCACAACTTGAGACAAAGACCGCTTTGGATCGCCGGACTGTCGCAGAACTGATGACCCGGCAACCGTGGACGGCGCATCCAGACCAAACGCTGTCGGATCTTGTAAACCGTGTTTTCTTGGAACACGGCATAAGCTTCGTTCCTGTAGTCGAAAACGGCACGCTGTTGGGTTATGTCGACCTGCAGATTGTTCGGAAGATTGATCGAGAGAACTGGACCACGACGACTGTTGACGACGTGATAGAAAGCGTCGATGCTGGGAATACCGTCCCCCCCCAGCTGGCTGGCCTTGATCTGCTGTCTCTCGTGATGAAAACCGGTCGACGGAAGTTTATCGTTGCCGACCAAAACGAACTTTTAGGCGTGATAACCCTTTCCGATGTCTTGGCGTATCTTAATGTTTTCCGCGAGGTTGCCGTTCCAACCTCCTAAAAGCATAGAATTAATCTGGGATTCACGATCCATCGTACAATGGTGTCAGTATCGGACTGCATGCTATGAACAGGGCCGCCGCTGCATTGGTCGGCTATTCCACCGAAAAGCTGATACAATAAAATGTTCGCTTGCTGATGCCGACAACCATGGCAGCGCGTCACGAGGGACGCATGCACGATTAATTCAAAACCGGTGAAAAGCGCATTATCGGGGTCAGGCGTGGTATCGAGGGTCGGCGTGCAGACGGCACCATATTTTCCCTGCATCTGTCGGTCGGGTCTGCGAACATCGCAGGCGAAGTGGCTTTCGTGGCGATGCTGCACGATCAGACCCAACCGAAGGCCGCTAAAGAAGCCGCAGGCAGGTCCCAGCCGGTGGAGGCGATCAGACAGACGACCGGAGGTATTGCCCATAGTTTCAACAACCTACTGACGGTTGTGATTGGAAACCTCGAACTGCTGGAAATGTCAGAAACAACCGAAAAGCGCCGTACGCTGATAACCGCCGCCGGCGAAGCGGCTGAACTGGGCGCGGACCTGCCCCCCACTTGATGGTATTCGCGCGAAAGAGTACTTTGCAGTATAGCGTAACTGCGATGAACGACGCCGTCACTCAATTCCTTGCATGTTGAAGCGGACGATCGGGTCGCACATTTGTATGACGGCTTCACTCGCTGGCGAAGTTTGGTCCACGCGGGCCGACAAGACGCAGTTGCAAACCGCCATCCTAAACCTCGCACTTAACGCGCAGGAGGCGCTGCCATCGGGCGGCAGAATCGTTGTTGAGACACAAAATGTGACGTTGGATGACAGCTACATCGCGTAAGAGATCGGCGTAGAGCCCGGCACCTATATCCGCTTGACGGTCAGCGACACCGGCGAGGGCATGGCCCCCGATATCCGGACCCACGCAATCGCGCTGTTCTTTACGACGAAGGCCGTCGGTGAAGGCACCGGCCGCGGTGCTGTCATTCGTTTACGGCTTCGTCAAACAGTCCAGACTGCATATGACCATCTATAGCGACGCAGTTCAGAGAACGACAATCAGCCTGTATTTCCCGGCGCTAGCCAATGCGGGCTGCAGTGCAACTGCCTTTGTGAACCCAAAAAACTCGCAGACGCGGATTGGGGTTGGGCAACTTGTTGTTGTGGTCAAGAACGAGGCACGTGTTATGCAGCTGTCAGTGGCCCAATTAACATCCTTTGGCTTCCGCTGCATCACGGTGACGACTGGGACGCGGCTTGGGAAATCCTGGAGGATCGCGACAACATCGCATTGGTTTTCACCACTTGATATGTCTGGGCATGACCTAGAAAAGTAGATCGCGCCGCACAGGCCGAACGTGCGGGTGTTGATGACATCCGGCTTTTTTCGAAGGCGTATTGCGGGGCGGGCGTATCAGGGCAGATTTCGCTATCCTGCGCAAACCCTACCGGCAGGCCGATCTTGCGCAAGCGCCTTAAGCCGTGCTGGAAGACGGATAGTCCCGCCCGACTGGGCTTTCGGTCAGTATGTATCCAATGCCGCGCACCGATTTGATCAGCAACGGGCGCGCCGGGTCCCTTTCGATCTTCTTACGAAGGCGGGCGACCTGATTGTCGATGGTGCGATCCAGCGGCACCCAGTCGGGCCCATCGATC
>JAGXIQ010000068.1 GCA_024635625.1 Loktanella sp.
GCCTTCGGGGCATCGCCAAAAACGCCTGTCGCGCCTTCCAGCAATTGGTCACGCCACTGCTTGATCTGGTTCGGATGGACGTCAAAGTCCTGCGCCAGCTCGATCAGAGTTCGCTCACCCTTGATTGCAGCTACAGCTACTTTCGCCTTGAAAGCCGGGCTGTGTCGCCGCACGCGGTCGTCTCGTCATGGTCGTCTCCTCGCTTGCAGCATCATGCTGCTGTTGCGCGGAAAATTCACTTATCCCTGCTGTTCAGTTTTCCCGAGCCACCTCTGCCATCAGTGCCTATTTGGTGCTGACTTTGGTTTTTCGTCGGGCCGGCTGATCATTTTAGAACGCAAGCCGTCAGGTGATTACGATGTATTTTCTAATTGGCGAAGAGTATTTGCCGCAGCGCTATGTCGAAATCGATCAACCAAAATCAAGTGGGGAACGGTGAGTGCTGCCAATCCTATAAAAACTGTTTTTGAGATCGCATTCTCGATCGTTTCCAGTCCGACAGCATGAAAAATGCCGACACTTGCAAAGCCGGTCAAGACGGTCGCCACTGACAACGCAATGGATAGGTGAACCGCCGTGCGGCGATCGTCGATCCAGTTCAATGTCAAAGTCATGTGCCGGACTGAATGCAGTGCGCAGAAATAGACGATGAAATATAAAAGTGGTGAAAGACATAGGGCGGTAACCCATAGGACGATCTGTTCAAGTATCGTGCGCGTGCGCAGGGCGGGCTTCAATAAAACTATGATCAGCATCACAACCAATGCCACGGCCCCGACGCACGCAAGGTAAGTCGCGGCAAGATTATCCGGCGGCATCGGCGCAAGATATCCGAAGATCGTCGCAACTTCATCTCGGTGAAACAATGATGGCGCCCCGATCGTCGCGGCACCTCCTGTCCAGCGCAAAATGACGGGAGCATCGTCCCAGTCACCCGCGAAATGAAGGGCCGAATAAGTCAGGAATGCAAAAAGGGAAAACCCTGGAAAGTATGTCCAAGCCAAAACAACAGCACCGGCCAACCCGAGGTAGAAGGCAGCAAAGCGGGCGGTGCCCTGCCAGCCTTTCAAAGGCCAAATTGCTTGCGCGATAGGCAGGTCCAACGCCCCATGCGGCAAACCGAAAATGGCGACAAATGGAACCAAAAGCAGGATTTGAACCGTCACGTCGGGCTGCAAGACAGTCATCACCGCGATCGACGCTATGGCTGTGATTGCAAACAACCAAGTCTGCCAAATTGGTGGCGCAGTCATGTGGGAAAGGCGGCTGCCCGCAAAAAGGGCAGCGGTGGAAGTGACGCCATGACCGAAAGACGGTCGACGGGATGGGTCGACCCAGACAGGAACCGTTCCAGCCGATCGGCTGGTGCGTTGCGGAACAGCGCCTCCAACAACGCCGGGCCGCGCTTGGGTGCGGTCGCCAGCACTTGCAGGAACACGCGGTCCATGAAGTGCGTCAGGCGGCTGTCGAGGCGAGTGTCCGGCACCCGGCCAGCAATTAGTGCGGCGGCGACGCGGTCTGCCTGAATTTGATTGCGCGCGAAGGCGTAGCCGGTTGACGGTCGTGCGGCACCGCCACCCAATCCCATCCGAATGATCCCGTCCTGCGCGGGGTCCGCAAAGCCGACCTCCATCGGTAGGGCACCGGCCTCTGTGCGCAGGGTTTCGGTCCATCCGGGGTCCAAAGCCGCAATTTCATCGTCAAGCCACGCCGCATAGATATCACGGTCTGGATTATGTGGGGCGAACGACGTCACCTCGACCAGCGCGTGATCTGCCGCAAATGGAAGGATATAAACGAAATCGACGCCACCGCTGCGGGCCGGGCGAAAGTGCATCAACTGGACGCTGTCGGGGTTGAAGACTGGCCGTTCAGTTCTGATCTCACGCCCGAGAAAGAACTGTCCATAGGCTGGAATGCGGGCAGGTGGGCGGGTGTCGATAACAATCCGCGCTGATAGCGTGCCGGCGTCCGTTTCAACATGCCACCGATCATTGCAGCGTTTCATCCCGTGCGCCGTGACCCCAAGGGACAGGTCAATGTGCCGATCTTGCGCAATCAAGTCTTGTGCGCGGTTATAAAAATCTTCCGACCTGATCGTCTGATAGCGCAGGAGCGATGACGTGCGCCGTACCGGATCGACCTGGCCTGCGACCGTCCAAGATGTCCATTCCTTGTGCACGCAATCCTCGAACGGATCCGATGCGGTGCGCCAAAAGCTCCACGCGCGATCATCGGTATAAGCTACGCGTGGTTCGATCACACTGACGGACAAATGGGAATGCACCAATCGCGCGGCAAGGCTCAGACCAGCACAGCCGCCGCCAATGATCGTGATATCGACATCAGGTGCGGACATTGGACGTCACTTTTTTCACGTGCAGGCTGCGCATGCTTTCGCCTAGCACCGCCACAATCGCGAGGCGCGCCTTGTGCCTTGTGGGCACCATGGCCCGGCCTTGCAGGGGGGCAAAGTCGCGCTGACGCAGTCTGGTGCCAATTCCGGCATAAATTGAAGCAGCTACAGCGACTGCAAGGCGCAATCGGATGGGTAGCGCGACGAGGCCCACGTGGCCACAATGATAAAGAACGTCCGCCCGATCCAGTAGATCCGCCATTGCCTTTGACGCTGACGCAACGGCATCTGGCGCACCGTTCGCGATGGCCTCGGGCGCAAAGGGGCAGCGCGTGTAGGGCAGATAACGGCGACCGGCATGCGCATCTTCTGCAACATCGCGGCAGATATTGGTCAATTGCATCGCCTTACCCAGGTCGGCGGCGGCGATGTGCCAACGGTCGGGAATATCAAACAAGGCGCACATCATGATGCCCACAGTCCCCGCAACGCCCATACAGTAGTCGTCCAGCACGCCGTCGTCGGCGATGCAGGTCGGTCCGACATCGGCTGCAGCCGCGGCGACCAGATCACCAAAGGCGCGCAAACCCGCCGAGCGTCCGGCAAACAGAAGCTGTGCTTCTTGAGCGAGAGTGTCGGTCGGGGCGGGCAATCCGATCTGATCGTGCAACCCGAGTAAACGCACGCGGCCTACAGATCCGCCGATATCGTCGGCGATATCATCAACGGTGCGGCACAGTGCATATAGCCTCGCGACCCGCATGCGATCCGGTCGCGCCAGAAGGCGTGCGGCTGGTGCAAAACTGCGGGCATGGCGTGCCATGATGGCTTCGGGTGTCACGCGATAGCCACTGCCGCATTCACCAGCGCGTCCAGCACCTTTGCAGACGACACAACCCCGGGTAAGCCCGCCCCGGGATGCGTACCTGCTCCCACAAAATACAGGTCACGCACGCCTTCCCCCTTGTTGTGGAAGCGGAACCATGCAGATTGCGTGAAGAACGGCGACAGCGAAAAGCCCGCGCCGTCCACCGACAGATAGTCATGGCGAAAATCTTCGGGTGTCATCGCGAATTCTGCCGTGATCGTGTCCTTCAGCCCGGGCATCATAGTGCGGTCCAACGCGGCGACGATCCGGTCGCGCAGCTTTGGACCCTCGACCGACCAGTCCTGCCCACCAGCAAGGTTCGGCACAGGACACAAGACATAAAAACTATCGCATCCATCCGGGGCAAAGCTGGGATCTGTGGCGGTCGGGCGATGCACATACAGCGAAAAGTCATCGGCCAGTTTCTTGTTTTTGAAGATATCGCGCAACAAACCCTTGTAGCGCTTACCGAACCACACGGTGTGATGTGCCACGTCCGGCCAAGTCTTCGTGGCCCCGAAATATAGCACATAAAGCCCCATCGACAGCCTTGACGCCTTGGACCGGACCTTGGCAACCGCAGAGACCCGCCCAGAAGGCAACATGTTGCGATAGACATGGACCGGGTCCATGTTCGACACCACAAGATCGGCGGTCAGTTTCCGACCGTCTTGTAGCACGACACCCGTGGCCCGACCGCTGTCGACGGTAATCTGGTCAACTGTGGTGTTGAGGGATATCTTGATCCCTTCTTCTTTCATCAGGCGTTCCAGTGCATCAACCAGCGCACCGGTGCCGCCCATCGCAAACCAAACACCGTGCTTGCGTTCCAGATGGTTGATCATTCCGTAGATTGCAGTAGTCGAAAACGGATTCCCCCCCACCAGTAATGGCTGGATCGAAAAGGCACGTTTTAAGCGGTCGTTCTTGAGGTGACGCGCCACCATTGACCAGACACTCTCGTACGCCCGTAACCGCAGAAGGTGCGGTATCTGTTTCGCCATGAAGCTGGGCGAGTGGAACGGCACTGATGACAGGCGGGTAAAGCCGACATCGTAGATTTTCTTGGACCAAGCACCCATGCGGCGGTAGCCATCGACATCGTCTGGCGACAGACGCGCAATCTCGGCTTCGGTTGCTTCTTCGGTAGGGCCATAGTCGAACGTTTCGCCGTCGTCATAGTGGAACCGATACCAGGGATCAGGCTGCACAAGCGTGACATAATCCGCCATCGATTTGCCAAACAGGGCGAACAGTTCTTCAAACAATTGCGGTGCGGTCAGAACCGTCGGACCCGCGTCGTGGCGAAAGCCTTCTTTTTCGAATACCTGTCCGCGCCCTCCAAGCCGCGGGCAGCGGTCGATCAAATGGACCTCATACCCCTTTGCGCGCAGGCGCAAAGCCGCGGCGATACCGCCGAAACCGGCACCTGCGACAAGGGCAGTCTGTCGTGCAGAATAACGGGTATCACGCGGCATGGTTGAACTCCTTCAGTTGAATGTCGAGGCGGGTGGCGAGTTTGAGGAATGGTGCACCAGCACCGCTGGGTAGGACCCCAATGTGTCGCCGAGCAGTGTCGAGCGCAGCGCGCGCCCGCCCACAGGCGGTGCGGACGGCGGCGTCCGGCGACAACCCTGTTGCCTGCAAAGAAAGGCAGATATTCGTCACACCGTGGATCTGGTCGTCGGCGCGATCCAACAGATCATCCAAAGTCTGATAAGCGATCGCGATCGCGCGGCCCGCGCGGATGGCATCGTCGTCATGGCAGACACCGGCGGCGATCAACGCCAGCTGGACCGGTAATGCCAGCAGTGGCCCTGACTTGTCGGCAGCGATGGACTCGTGATCCTCTGGTGTCGCCAAACCAATGCTGCAATCTCGCGCCTGACCTCTGATCGTTGTGGCAATAGCGTCGTGCATCGTACATAGGGCTAGCGCGGGGTGTGGGTGCATCGCGATGGTGCGATAAGCTGCAGAGATCAGCAGATCTCCGGTCGAAATGGCGACATCCTTACCGTATTGTGCCCACACCGACGGCTTTTGACGGCGCATTGTATCACCGTCTTGAAGATCATCGTGCACCAGCGACGCATTATGCAACAATTCGGGCGCAAGGGCGCATGTAATCGCTGTTTGACCAGACAGGCCAAGACCCAGTGCCGCCTCCAGACCCATGCGCGCCCGTGTGCGTGCGCCACCTGCAGAAAAATGATATTGCGCGGCCTCTGCCACAATCGACGGATCACGCCAGACAACGCGTGCGATCTCTGCTTCGATATCGGCTAACGAGAAAGACTGATGCGACTGGATGTCGAACATCTTGAAGGTCCGATCTATGAAAAGGGAAAAACCGCCCCTGGAAGAACCGGGGGCGGCCTGTCGCATCATTCGGCAGGGACTGCCTTGCTCGCGCCATTTGCCATGGCTTCGCTTTTGCGCACAGCGATCAGGAAGATCAGCACACCAAAGCCCGCCTTTGCCACGATATCGGCTATCGTATAGCCGACCTGGATGATGACTTCAGAGCCTGCGCCCCCAAGTCCGATGGCACCCGCAAAGTAGACGACCGGGTAAAAAGCCCAGCTTGCGACCGTCACGTTACGTGCCAGCGTGATCAAACCGCGTGCATTTGCCGGTTGGTCTGAAATCGACTTGGACAGACCGACAAACAGTTCGTAGACGATCCACAGGAAAGGGATCATCGACAGCAGGCCCCAGATCCAGCGACCACCGCCGCTTGCCGCGATTTCACCCGGATAGCCCAACGCCACCATCAAGGCCGCGAGCAAGCCCAAATGGGTCGCACGAGAGATCGTTTCGGACTGCGTTAGACCCATGACCAGGATCAGCTCAATCAACAGCAGCGGCACGGTCAGCAGCCAGTCGACATAGCGATAGGCATCGTTGAAGGGGACGCCAGTCGCCTGGAGGGTGCCCTCGACGAAAGCGTAGGACGCTGTCCAGCTTTCAAAGATGCGGAAATAATGATAGGCTGCGATTGCCGTCACAAGGCCCGTGATCGTTAATGCGGTCTTGAATTTCGTATCCACTTGGCTGCGACCCAGCCAGAAGAAAATCGTGGCTGCGGCAAGCGTCGCAAAGCCAAACGAGAAGGCGTTATAGACCAGATTATAATGGCCTACTGATAGGTTTTCCATGAGGAGTCTCCGTTTGGATCATCTAGGATGCTCAAACTAAGCCACCGCTTTGGTGTTCAACGGCATATTGCAACGGCAAGATGCCGCATGGCCGATTGTCACATGTGACAACGGCGTTGGAGCAAGAGTTAAAAAATATTTTAAATCAATATGTTGAGGATGGCATTTCCGACGAGTAACGGATCAATATTCAACCGATGTGGCAAATTGCACAGTTGGCCGTCATCTATGTGCTCGGGGCGATCCCTGCTTTGTCACACAAGCCCTTCATTGACAGCGTCACGACCCTCCAACGGCATTGCCAAGTTGTTTGTCATTGATTGCGATAGGCTTAATTTCTACTAATCAGGCAGTCATCTCGGTGGCATAGCCAGTCCACAGGTCGATCGCGTCGTCACCTGCGTGGCGGTAGGAGGTGGTTGAAAGTCGGTAACGACGGGGGCGGAAGATTGTGTTGATCTGGTCATGAGCGGCCAGAAATCTTTGCGCCTGGTGTAGTGATTTGAACCGTCCGAGGATCTTCTCTCGCCGCCTTGTGGGACGGTGTGACCCTTCGATCCGATTATTAAGGCCTTTGTGGGCGCGATGATCAGCACACGGCACCAGATCGCGGATCGGCTTGAAATAACTGCGCAGCTTATCCGTGATCACAACGCGCGGATTGCCGAACTGAGCGATAAGCCGCTTCAGAAAACGCATTGCTGATTTCGCGTTTCGTTTTGGCTGCACGAGAATATCCAGAACATCCCCGTTTGCATCTACCGCTCGCCACAGCCAGTAATTCACGCCGTTGATCCGCAATACGACCTCATCAAGATGCCATTTGTCGCCTGCAGTGGGCCGATCCCTCCGGATGCAGGCGGGCGAAATGAGCACCAAACCGGTTTACCCACAGCCGAATGGACTCGCGGCTGACAACCACGCCGCGCTCGGCGAGCAAATCTTCGACATCCGCAGTGCTGAGCGCAAACCGATGATATGCCCACACGGCATAGGAGATAATCTCTCGGGGAAAACGAAAGCCCTTCAGGCGCGGCTGTGTCGATGTTGTCTTCATGATGACCGGTTATCCCGCCTCAATCCCGCGATCAACTTGGCAATGCCCCTTGACCACATCAACGCACGGCGTCGCGCCGAAAATCGGATCGGCTTCGCCCTGCAACTATGTGCCTTGCGATACCCTGGGCGACTTCTGTCTTCCCATGAGGTCATTCCCGAGCAGGCCATTCGCTTTATTGGAGCC
>JAGXIQ010000069.1 GCA_024635625.1 Loktanella sp.
CACATTTTTGAAACCTACGACGACATCGTCGATCATTGCTGTGATGCTTGGAACAAGCTTATCGGCCAGCCCGAGCGCATCGTGTCCATCGGACGCCGCCAGTGGGCGCAGGAGTTCTGATCAGTGCAGGTTGGTATAACAGACCCCTTGGCCAAGCATCAACGGATAGCTGCCGGCCACATCAACGGGCTTTGATCCGGTCGAAATTGGATTTTTATATGGGATTTCGGCATCACGCACAGAAAATTATATGCTCAATACGGCACCGGTGCTATCTGGCGATTGTCTTGGTGGTGGCGGGTTTGTCGCCCGCCACTTTGGCCCTTAGTGGGGCTACGGTGCTGATCGTAGGTGGCGCTGCGCTAGCTGCACGGGCCAGCGTGCGCTGCAGTCAGTGTGACGACAGTCGACTGATCTCTTCCTTGATCATTAGTTTTTGCTTTTTAAGGCGCGCGATTTCCAAATCGTCCGTGGCGGGGCTGCGCTGAAGCGTCTCCACCGAATCGGAGAGGTTCTGGTGCTTTCTCTTCAGTTCCTCAACGTGCGAACTCAAGCTCATGGGCGGCTCCTTTTGCTGTCATTGAACAGTTACATTGCACCACAGCCAGAGGCTCGTGTCACGGCATTTGACTGCGCTACGGTTGTTTTCACAGTTTGCAGCGCAACTATTGCTAAGAAGTTAACCCGTATTGGGCAATTTTTCGCCATCACGCAAAACTGCGCGGGCGATTGGGGTGTAATCGTTACCATCGTGCTTATGTAAGTCGCCCGCATGTAAAACGACCGTAGATGCCATCCTGAATGTCGCTTTTCCGCTAAGGCGTGCCTGTACAAGAATCAGGTGCGGGGGGCGATCCCGACGGGCGGCAAAAGGCTGGACGACCACCGATCCTAACCGGCCGTAAATTACGGTCAACACGTCATGCAGCCTCGCAACTTGCTGGATCACGGTTAGATTCCCGCCGGGTGCCACTCTGCGGATGCCAACATCCAACCAGTCTGCGAGCGGCGTCGGCCCCCTGCGGGCCAGATCCCGCCCTGCATCCTCCGCGGCGGCACCGCGGTCACGGTCAAAGTAGGGGGGATTCATCATGACATGATCGAATTGGCGCTGGCGCACGGCACCCGGTAGATCGCGCAGGTCTGCACAGTGGATATCCGCTGTCAGATTAGCCGCCGCCGCATTGCGTTCGGCGAGGGCGGCATAATCGGATTGCACTTCGACCCCTGTCAGGTCCAACCCGTGGACACGTGTCGCCAGACACAACATTGCGGTACCTACGCCGCAACCAAGGTCTAGAACCGATTGCCCCGCCACTGCTGGCACACTGGCTGCCAGCAGCACAGGGTCAAGCCCCGCGCGATAGCCCACGCGCGGCTGCCATAGATGAAGCCGCCCACCCAAAAAGGCGTCGCGGGTCAAGTCATCTTTCACGGGCTAACATCAATTTCGGCGTCACGCATGATGGCGCGGGCCATAAACAGGTCGCAGTCAGCGACCATCACCCGGCGCGGCAATATGCCAAGGCTGCCGTCGAGGATGCTCATGTTTACGTCAAACTGGAAACAGGTTATATCCTCGGCGTCCAGAAGGGCGGTCGCAAGGGCGATGACGGTCGGGTCATTGGTGCGCAGCAGTTCTTTCATGGACCATTACCTAAATCGCGCCTGCGCCCTTGTCCATTCAGCCCCGGAAGTCCCGTCATGAGCCTCGATCACGCCGCTACTAAACCCCACGAACGTCTGGCTGCTGCCCTTGCGGATGACATGAGTGCTGTCAACGACATGATTGCCGCGCGTATGGCATCAGAGCATGCACCCCGCATTCCTGAAGTGACGGCCCATCTGGTTGGTGCGGGTGGCAAGCGCCTGCGCCCGATGCTGACGTTGGCCGCTGCCCGCATGTGCGGATACGATGGACCCTTCCACGTGAATTTAGCGGCGACGGTAGAGTTCATTCATACCGCGACCCTTCTGCACGATGATGTCGTGGACGAAAGCGACAAGCGGCGCGGTCGGCCGACGGCGAACTTGTTGTGGGACAATACATCGTCAGTGCTGGTCGGCGACTACCTGTTCGCCCGCAGCTTTCAGCTGATGGTGGAAACCGGCAACCTGCGCGTGCTGGATATCTTGGCGAATGCCGCCGCGACAATTGCCGAAGGCGAAGTTCTGCAACTGACCGCCGCCCGCAACATCTCCACCACAGAAGAGACCTATCTAAAGGTCGTGCGCGGCAAGACTGCAGCGTTGTTTTCAGCAGCAACAGAGGTTGGCGGCGTCATCGCCGGTGCACCAGAGCCGCAGATCATGGCGCTTCATGCCTACGGCGATGCACTCGGCATCGCATTCCAGATCGTTGACGACTTGCTGGACTGGCAGGGTGGGGCCGGTATTGGTAAAAATGTAGGCGACGACTTCCGTGAAGGTAAGCTGACGATGCCGATCATTCGGGCCATTGCTGCTGGCGATACCAATGACCGCGTCTTTTGGACGCGCACGCTGGAAAAACGCGTGCAGGAACCAGGTGATTTCGAAAAGGCGCAGGCTTTGCTACAAAAATACGGTTCCCTTATCAGTACGCGCGAAGACGCGCTGATGTGGGCCGACCGGGCAAAGGACGCGCTGACGGCCCTGCCGGACCACGAGATCCGCACCATGCTGACAGAGCTTGCTGATTACGTCGTGGCGCGGTTGGTCTAGGCGGCCAGCACGGCGGCGGGGGCGACCCACCAGCCCATCTCTGCGACCTGAACGGCACGCGCGGTTAGACGCGCCGCCGCCATGTCAGTGACCAGCGCCCAGCAAGTCGCACCTGACCCCGATAAGCCGACCACTTTGACCGCGGGCAGACGGCGCAGGCGATCCAGAACTCTGTCGATCTCTGGTGCGATGGTCCGGGCTGGGGCCAACAAGTCATTGCGCTGTCCCGAAAGCCATCGCGCAAAGCCGTCCACATCAAGTCCCGCGGGGAGGTCGATCATTTCCGCGTTGTTTTTTTGCTTCAATGCTTTGAATACCGCAGGCGTCGGCGTGTCCACCTTGGGATTAACCAAAACAAGTGCGCAACGGGGCAAGGCGTTGGCGCGGGCCAAGGTTTCGCCTGTGCCCGTCATATGCAGCGGGCCGGGGCCTGACATGCACGCTGGAACATCAGAGCCCAAGGCCCATGTCGCAGGGTGATCGGCAGGCATCGGTGCGACGTTCCAGAACTGCGCCAGCAAGGATAGGGCTGCCGCCGCGTCTGACGATCCGCCGCCAAGGCCTGCCGCGTGTCGCAGATGCTTGTCCAGTGTCAGGGCCGCCCCGCGATCAACTCCGCGCAACTCGGCCAGCGCGCGGGCTGCACGCATCACAAGGTTGCTGTCATCAACAGGCACGCCCTGCGCGAATGGTCCGCCAACACTTAGGCGCAGATCGGGGCTGGGTAGCACTGCGATCTGATCACCGACGTCCACAAAGACAACAAGCGAGTCGAGCAGATGGTATCCATCGTCGCGTTGGCCGGTCACGTGCAACGTCAGGTTTACCTTAGCGGGGGCGGTCGCGGTCAGACGGCTCATTGTGCGGGATCGATAGCAAGGTCAATCGGATCAAGTCCCTCGTCAGCCCGCACTGCGTCTAAACCGCGCTCTAACTTGGCGCGGATCCTGGCCGCAAGGTCTGCCTCCGGATCTAATGACAACGCTCGTTGCCACTGGAAATGTGACTCGCGCGTGCGGCCAACGGCCCAATAAGCATCGCCAAGGTGGTCGTTGACGGTTGGATCTGTCGCCTCCAGCGATGCAGCACGCTCTAACGGAGCGATCGATTCATTATATCGGCCTAGTTGGAAATAGACCCAGCCGAGTGAATCGACGATGGCCCCGTTGTCCGGCTGATCAGCCACAGCGCGTTCGATCATGTCCAGCGCCTCGTCCAGCTTTTCGCCGCGTTCAACCAATGAGTAACCAAGGTAGTTCAGAACCTGCGGCTGTTCGGGATTCAAGGCTAGGGCGGCTCTGAAATCAGCCTCGGCCTGCGGCCAGTCATCTAGCTGATGTGCCACGATAGCGCGCGTGTATAGCACAACCCAGCGGTTCGGATCTGCGTTAGGGTAAAGGTCCAGCGCGGCACCGTACGCGGCGATAGCCCCCTTTAGGTCGTCGCTGTCACGTAGCACGTCACCCAAACGCGCCTGCACGAATGGCAGATCAGGGTTCGACCGCGCCAATGCTTGTGCGACCTCGACTGCGGTTTCGCCCGCGCGGCGCAGCGTATCGATCCGCCCCAGTTCTGCGTTTACAAAGCTCGGGTCGTCCTGTGGCACCGTGCCAAAAGCCGCCCCGGCAAGATCGTAGCGGTTCATGTTTTGAAGCAATCCTGCCGTCAGCATCGCGGCGTCTGTGTTGCCCGGCGCTAGATACTGGGCCAACCGGGCGTATTGCAGAGTATAGTCCTCGCGTGCTTCGGTCGCGAGCAGGCTGGCGATCATAAAGCCTACCTCTGCTACACCTTGGCGCGGGCTGGTTACAATATCGAACGGCACTGTCTCGTCGGTCGCCAGACGCGTCTGCAATTCGACGATAGCAGGGTCAAGCGTGTCACCAAACACAGAGGACAGGATCGTTGCGGCGTCGGCATTGCGCCCTAGTTGCGACAACACCTGCGCATGGGCAATCGCTGCTCTGGGGCTGAATGCGGTGGCGCCGGGGCCCGGATCGCCCAGTATAGCCTCTGATCCTTCGTAGTCACCGACAGAGGCAAGCGCGAGCGCCTTGTGGAACGATCCATAAGCCGCCATTCCTTCTGTCGCGATCACGCGATCAAAGGCGGCTAGAGCTTCGGTCATATTGCCTTGGCCAAGGGCGGTCCAAGCCTGCACCAGACCGTCGAACAGGGGGCTGACGACGTGCCCATCCGAGAAATCCTGCGCGATAGCGGCCCAGTCGTCACGCATGACGGCGTCGGCGATCAGGACCATGTTTCCGACCTGACTATCGATCCCTGCAGTCCGCATATCCTGCGCAATCGGCACGGCTTTGTCGATCTGACCCAAAGCCACTTGCGCGATTACAGCATTTTCTAAAAGAGAAGGATTTGCAGGATCATTGGCTAAAGCTTGCGCATATCGCGCAGCAGCCTCTGAAAAGTCGCCCGCGCCTGCAGCATTGCGTGCCGCCAAATAGGCCCCCGCATCGGGGGTCTGTATGTCCTGCGCAAAGGCGCTGCCTCCTAACAGAAGTCCTGCAAGGATCGTGCCGGTCGAAAGTCGTCTTTTCACCTGAGAATGCGCCTGTCTTTAAGTTCGACCGTCAGCCTAGGCGCACCCTGCGGACTGTGCAATCGCAGCATCGTCACAGTGGCTTGAACGGGCGGACCTTCGCCCGCCCGTCACAAATCACATGTTGGGATAGTTCGGCCCGTCGCCACCCTGCGGCACTGTCCACTCGATGTTCTGGCTGGGGTCTTTGATGTCGCAAGTTTTGCAATGCACACAGTTCTGAAAGTTGATCTGGAACTTTGTGTCAGCACCTTCACCAACGAATTCATATACACCCGCCGGGCAATACCGGGCCGAGGGGCCTGCGTATTCGGGCAAATTCACCGCGACAGGAATGCTAGGATCTTTCAGCTTCAGGTGTGCAGGCTGGCTTTCCTCGTGGTTCGTAAACGAAAACGCCACGTTGGTCAGGCGATCGAAGGACAGCTTGCCGTCGGGCTTGGGATAGTCGATTGGCTTATGCTTGTCGGCTTTTTCGGTCGCCTCTGCATCGGTCTTACCATGACCCAGCGTGCCAATCAGGCTGAAACCTAGGGTGTTGGTCCACATGTCAAAACCGCCAATGCCCAGACCTGCCGCAAGGCCAAACTTTGACCACAACGGCTTGACGTTACGCACTTTCTTGAGGTCCTTGCCGACCGGGCCAGCCTTCAGCTCCTTGTCGTAATCGACCAGTGTATCGCCTGACCGACCGGCCTTGATTGCGTCATGGGCCGCCTCTGCCGCATGGATGCCGGACAACATGGCGTTATGGTTACCCTTGATACGCGGGACGTTCACGAGGCCTGCTGAACAACCAAGCAATGCGCCACCGGGAAAAGCGGTCTGCGGGATCGACTGGAAACCGCCTTCGCTGATAGCCCGGGCGCCGTAGGCCACGCGCTTGCCGCCTTCTAGCAGGTCGGCAATCATCGGGTGATGCTTGAACCGCTGGAATTCCATGTAGGGAAACAAGTAGGGGTTTTTATAGTTCAGGTGGACGACGAATCCTACGTAAACCTGATTGTTATCAAGGTGATATATGAAAGAGCCGCCGCCCGCGTTCTTGCCCAGCGGCCAGCCCATCGTATGGGTTACTGTTCCCGGTTTATGCTTGGCCGGGTCGATCTCCCAGATTTCCTTCATCCCAAGGCCGTATTTCTGCGGCTCTGAATCCTTGGATAGATTATATTTCGCTATCACCTGTTTGGACAGCGATCCGCGCACGCCTTCGGACAGGAAGACGTATTTGCCCAACAACTCCATGCCGGGCTCATAGCTGGATCCTTCGGTGCCATCGGCATTGCGACCGAACTCTCCGGCGACGACACCTGCGACGCGGCCGTCATCACCCCAGACCAGTTCAGAACAAGACATGCCTGGGAAGATTTCCACGCCAAGCGCTTCGGCCTGTTCCGCCATCCAACGGCAAACATTCGCCATGCTGACAATGTAGTTGCCATGGTTGTTCATCAGTGGCGGCATGGGAAAGTTTGGAACGCGAACCTTGCCTGCTTCGCCCAGCAGATAAAAGTTGTCTTCCTTCACTGGCACGGTGATTGGCGCGCCCCGTTCTTTCCAGTCAGGCATGAGCCGGTCCAGACCGCAGGTGTCAAGCACAGCACCTGACAGGATGTGTGCGCCGACTTCTGACCCTTTTTCCAACACCACGACCGACAGGTCCGCGTCCAACTGTTTCAGCCGGATCGCAGCCGACAGGCCCGCAGGCCCGGCTCCTACGATTACGACGTCATATTCCATTGCTTCGCGTGCGGTCTCGGCCATGTCGATTATCCCCTGAAAGTCGCGCAATATAATTGTGAAACGGGTTACAGGACGCGGGCGGTCTGGGCAATCGCGACACGACGTTAAAACGGTATTGCCGGGTCATCCCGGTCAACAGTCTTGGATTAGGTTAGCACAATGCCACGCCATTTGGGTCATCTGGAGGGCCGACCGTCACTTGCGCTTGACTTTGCACTGCCCCAATACGCTATGAACGTCCGATTGACACAACCTGCCGCTAAAAGGGGCCCCGCATGGAAAAGATCCCGCTGACCGCAGCTGGCTACAAAAAGCTGGACCAGGAACTTAAGCACCTGAAATCGGTGGAACGTCCTTCGATCATTCGCGCCATTTCGGAAGCGCGCGAGCATGGCGACCTATCAGAGAACGCCGAATACCATTCTGCCAAAGAAAAGCAGTCCTTCATCGAGGGCCGCGTCAAGGAACTTGAAGGCGTGATTTCTTTGGCCGAGGTTATCAACCCGGCTAAAATGTCTGGCACAGTAAAGTTCGGCGCCACTGTCTATATGGTCGACGAGGATACGGACGAGGAGAAGGTCTTTCAGATTGTTGGTGAATACGAAGCCGATATTGAACAGGGCCGCCTGAACATGAAATCTCCTTTGGCCCGTGCCCTCATCGGCAAGGACGAAGGCGACAGTGTTGAGGTACGCACGCCCGGCGGCGATAAGTCCTACGAGATCACCAAGATCATCTTCAAGTAACAGGTGAGTCACACCATGGCCGACGGGCAGCACAAACCCATGTTCGTCAATGATACCGGCCTGTCGACCGTAGAACTGGTCGCGATCATCCTTGGCGTCCTATGGATTGTCTTAGTGGGTATCTTTGCACTGCTGATGCCGGTTGCGCCTGTTGGGGGCGGGGCCCTGCAGGGTCTTGTCGTGCTGATGACGCTGTTTTTGCCTGTTGCGATGCTTTGGGTCGCCGCCACAGCTGCACGAACGACCCGCGTGATGCGTGCCGAATCTGAACGCCTGCAGGCCGCCATAGATGCGCTGCGCACGGCCTATGTCACTGACCGCAAAAACAGTCCCGCTGCCCCTACGGTAGAAGCGAAGCTTAATGAAATTGCCCTGACCGCCCGCAAGACCGAATCTACATTGGCGACCTTCACCACGTCGCGTGAGACGCCGATCAAGCCAAAGTTGACGATTACGTCTGTGAAGCATGCGGCACCCGACGATCAGCCGACGTTGGCCTTGGGCACACCGGCCGAAGATATGGCACCGCCGCTAAGCCGTCAGGATTTCGTTCGGGCATTGAACTTTCCAGAAAATGACTGCGACAGGCCGGGGTTCGACGCCCTGCGCCGGGCGCTGAAGGATCGTACAGCCCGGCAATTGGTGCAAGCCGCCCAGGATGTGCTGACCTTGCTTTCGCAAGACGGAATTTACATGGACGATCTGACCCCAGACCGCGCACGTCCCGAAGTCTGGCGGCGCTTTGCCGAAGGCGAACGGGGACGGTCAATGGCTGCATTGGGCGGAATTCGGGACCGCAGCTCCTTGGCGCTGACGGCAGGGCGGATGCGCGAGGACACGATTTTTCGCGACGCCGCGCACCACTTTCTGCGCTTATTCGATAAGACCCTCGTAACCTTCGAGCCTGATGCAAGCGACGAAGACATCGCTGCCCTGACTGATACCCGCACCGCCCGCGCCTTTATGCTGCTGGGGCGCGTCACCGGGACGTTCGACTGACGTGTTGGCAATCTTTCTGCAAACTCTGCCGTTCTTCGCGATTATTGGCCTTGGTTATGTTGCAGGTCGCACTGGGTTTTTCTCTGAAGACGCGACGGCCTACCTTACGAAATTCGTTTTCTATTTCGCTCTCTCGGCCTTGCTGTTTCGCTTTTCTGCCAATCTGACCCTGTCAGAGGTGTTCGACTGGTCCTTTGTGTTGGCCTACCTGTGTGGCACAGGCGCGATTTATATCGTCGCCACTGTCGTTGCTATGATCCGCAAACTTTCCATCGCCGAAGCAGCGGTTGAAGCGCAGGTCGCCACGATCGGTAACGTTGGTTTCCTTGGTATCCCGATGTTGACGCTGCTGTTGGGGCCAGAGGCTATTGGCCCCAACATGATGGTCCTGTCTGTCGATCTGATTGTCTTCGGCAGTCTGATCGTGATCCTGATCACCGGCAGCCGCGACGGGCGGGTCCACATCGGCGTGCTTAAGACCGTGGCGCTGGGCTTGCTGAAGAATCCGATGATCGTGTCTATTGTTCTTGGCCTGACAGTATCTGCGCTAGCTCTGCCAATCCCAAAGCCGCTGAATGAATTTGTGACCCTGCTGGGTGGGGCCGCGACCCCGGGCGCCCTGTTTGCCATTGGCGCCTCTCTTGCGTCGAAGTCCGCAGAACGCATGTCCATTGCCGTTTGGCTGTCGACCTGCAAACTGGCGCTTCACCCTGCGTCGGTCGCCTTTTTTGCGCTGATGGTTTTTGATGTCGATCCCTACGCCGCCGGTGTGATGATCGCCGCAGCTTCCTTGCCGGTGGCTGGCAATGTATACATGCTGGCACAACATTACCGCGTCGCACCGCAACGGGTATCGGCGGCGATCCTTGTGTCGACAGCTTTCAGCATCCTGACCGTATCCGCCGTCATCGCTATGGTCGCGCACCTATATTAAGGCGGGGTTCACAGCCGCCTGTGACTGCGCTAGCCATTCTCGACAAAATGGAGGACCGCACGATGGAAACCAAATCGAAAAACCGCTGCTTTGGTGGCACCCAAGGCGTATACACCCATGCCAGCGAATCGACCGGCACAGACATGACATTCGGCCTGTTTCTGCCCGAAGAGGCTGCAACGGGCCCTGTGCCACTGCTTTGGTTTTTGTCTGGTCTAACTTGCACCCACGAGAACGCCATGACCAAGGCTGGTGCCCAAGGCTGGGCCGCTGCACAGGGTATCGCGCTGGTCTTTCCTGACACATCACCTCGCGGTGAAGGTGTCGCCAACGATGATGCCTACGATATGGGGCAGGGTGCTGGTTTCTACATCGACGCTACCCAAGATCCTTGGACACCGCATTTCAGGATGGAATCCTATATCACCAAGGACCTGACCGACCTGCTTGCTAAAGAATTTCCCCTTGATATGGGCCGTCAAGCGATCTGTGGCCACTCCATGGGCGGCCACGGCGCTTTGACCCTCGCGATGAAATATCCCGGCCGCTACCGTTCCGTGTCAGCGTTCTCTCCGATCTGCCATCCGTCAGCCTCTGACTGGGGTCGCAAACAGTTCACCGGATATCTGGGGGCAGACGCTGACTGGACAGGCCACGATGCAACCCTGCTGATGAAAGACAAAGGTTTCGATGGTCCCGTGCTGGTCGATCAAGGTACGGACGACCAGTTCTATGATTTGTTAAATACCTCTGAATTTTCTGCCGCTTGCGCAACTCGCCGTCAGGATGCGACGGTGCGGTTACAGAAGGGCTACGACCACAGCTATTTTTTCATCTCGACCTTCATGGAAGAGCATGTCGATTTTCACGCCCAAGCTCTTTACGCATGATCCAAAGGACACAACGATGATCTACATCGACGCCGATGCCTGTCCCGTCAAGGCAGAGGTCGAACGCGTCGGTACGCGTCATAAAGTGCAGATGTTCGTCGTGTCGAATGGTGGCATCCGTCCGTCCCCGAACCCCTTGGTCGAAACGATTGTCGTCCCCGACGGGCCCGATGTTGCCGACATGTGGATCGCCGACCGGGCGGGTAAGGGCGATGTCGTCATTACTGGCGACATCCCCTTGGCCGCCCGATGCGTTGAAAACGGTGCGCAGGTCCTCAAGCATAATGGAGAGGCGCTAACACCCGCCAACATTGGCAACATCCTCGCCACCCGCGATCTGATGACCGACATGCGCGCCGCCGATCCATTCCGACAGGGGGGTGGCCGCCCTTTTTCCAAGGCCGACCGCTCTCGCTTTCTCGATGCCCTCGAACGCGCGCTGCGCGCAGCTAAAGGATAACCCATGCCCGTCACCGCCACCGTCAAAGCCGTCGTTTTCGATATCGGCAACGTCCTGATCGAATGGCAGCCAGAGCGGTTCTACGATGCCGAAGTCGGTGAAGCCCGCCGCCGCGCCATGTTTACTGCCCTTGATCTGCACGGCATGAACGATGACGTCGATAGGGGCGAGAATTTTAGGGACGCCGTTACAGCTTTCGCCACCGCGAACATAGACTACCACGCCGAAATCATGATGTGGCACGACAACTGGGCCGATATGGCCAGCCCGTCGATACCCCATTCCGTCCGGATGCTTCACGCTTTGCGTGATCAGGGCGTGCCCTGCTTTGCCCTATCAAATTTTGGCGTCCAAACATTCGAGATCGCCGAGAATAAGTATCCTTTTCTCAAGGACTTCGATCGTCGCTACATCTCTGGCCATATGGGCGTTATCAAGCCTGATGTCGAAATATATCGCCTGCTAGAGGACGATTGCGGCGTCGCACCCGGCCACCTTTTCTTCACTGACGACCGCATCGACAATATCCGCGCCGCCGAAAGGCGCGGCTGGCAGACGCATTTGTTTGATGGGCCTACCGCCTTTGCCGGACGGCTGATCGCCGAAGGTCTGCTGACACCGGAGCAGGCGGCATGAGCATCAGCATCCCCTTCACAGCAGAGCGTCATCTAGACTGGATCGCCCTGACTGACGCGCTGGCGGCTGGCCACGACATGCCGACCGCAAAGGTCGAGGACGTATTCCTTTACCAAGGCGACAACACGCTTCTGAATCGCTCCGCCTGGATTGCTGGGCTGGGCATTTTGGTCAAGGCCGCTACTGTGTTTCCCGGAAATCCGGCCAAGGGTAAGCCAATGGTCGGCGGTGCCGTGAACCTGATGTCCGACGAGGACGGGTCCTTGCGTGCGATCCTCGACTTTGCCTTGGTGACAAAGTGGAAGACAGCGGGCGACAGCTTGTTGGCGGCCCGCAAACTTGCGCGGCCCGACAGTCGCAACATTCTGATCGTTGGGGCGGGGACCGTGGGTCGCAGCCTGTTAGCGGCCTATGGTGCCGCCTTTCCTGACGCGTCTTTTACCGTTTGGAACAGGTCGCCGTCGGGGGCGCAGGCCTTTGCCGCACAGAACCCCGGTGTGGCCGTCGCGTCAGACCTTGAAACGGCCGTCCGCGCCGCTGACATCGTGACCTCTGCCACCATGTCCACGACACCCATCATCCAAGGTGATTGGCTACAACCCGGCCAGCATATCGACCTGATCGGTGCTTACCGCCCCGACATGCGAGAGGCCGATGATGCCGCTATCAAGCGCGCCCGCGTTTTTGTCGACAACCGTCACACGACGATGTCCCATATCGGCGAATTGAAGACCCCGTTGGATAATGGGATCATCACACCTGATCACGTCATTGCCGATTATTACGATATGTCGACATTCCAGCGCCACGACCCTGACGAAATTACCCTGTTCAAGAATGGAGGCGGCGCTCATCTAGATCTGATGACAGCCGATTACATTCTAAGGGCTGTTGCTGATGCTGCTGACTGACACGCACATTTCCGATTTTCAGCGCGACGGGGCCATCGTCCTGCGCGGCTTTTTTGCGGATTGGGTTCAAACCATGGCAGAGGGCATCGCCGACAACATGGCCGACCCCGGCCCCTATGCCTCTGAAAACGCGGTATCCGAAGGACGCTTTTTCGACGATTATTGCAACTGGCAGCGTATTCCCGCCTTTACCCGCATGGTGACTGACAGCCCCGCCGGACAGATTGCCGCCGAGGTGATGCAAAGCCGGACTGCCCAGTTTTTTCATGACCACGTGCTGGTCAAGGAACCGGGCACGCCAAAGCCGACGCCGTGGCATCAAGATGCGCCCTACTATCTGGTTGAGGGCCAGCAAACCGTCAGTTTGTGGATGCCGCTGGACCCTGTAAGCGATGCATCCCTGCGCTTTATCGCCGGATCGCATCGTTGGGACCGTATGGTGCGGCCCGTCAGTTGGTCGGACGACAGCGACTTCTATGAGGGCGCGCACGATTGGACACCCGTCCCGGACCCAGATACCAATCCCGGTGACATGACTGTGCTAGAGTGGCCAATAGAACCTGGCGATGCTGTTTTATTTGATTTCCGCACGGTTCATGGGGCCCGTGGCAACGCTGGTGGCAACCGCCGCCGTGCCCTGTCGCTGCGCTTTGTCGGTGACGACGCGCGCGTAGTGGATCGACCGGGTCGCACGTCTCCACCATTTCTGGGGCATGGGATGACGCATGGCGATCGACTGCGCTCCGACTGGTTTCCTGTCGTGTGGGGTGCGGAATGATCTGGCTTTTGGTGCTGGTGGCCATTGCCGCCGTTGCAATCCTTCCCATCTATCAAGAAGCGAGGCGGTCGCCCGTCACCGAATCCGAGCGTGCGACGGCACCGGGCGAATGTGTGACCCTGACGCAGGGACAGACCTATATCCGCTGGCACGGACCGGTGCGCGGCCCTGTCATCGTCGCGATACACGGATTGACGACGCCGTCCGCCGTCTTTGACGATCTCGCAGGATTCTTGGGTAAACTCGGCTACCGTGTCCTGACATATGATCTTTACGGACGCGGATTGTCTGATCGGGTGCCCGGCCCGCAGAATGCCGCCTTCTTTTTGCGCCAGCTCGACGACCTACTGGCCGATCAGGGGTTGCGCGAAGATGTGATCTTGATGGGCTATTCGATGGGGGGCGCCATTGCCACCGCCTTTGCCGCTGCTCAGCCGCATCGAGTCGAACGTGTCATTTTGCTTGCCCCTGCAGGTCTGGCCCTAAATGAAACGCAATTCTGGCAATTTGCGCGGCGTACACCTGTGCTGGGTGACTGGCTTGCACACAGCTTTGGCGCATCTCATTTGGCGGCCGAGGTCGCCATCGGCCAGCCGATGGAAAAGGTTCAGCGGCAAGAGTTGACTCGTCGCGGCTACCTCTCTGCGGTGTTGTCCAGCCGCCGTCATTTTCTGTCTGCTAGCCAAGAACCTGCACATCGTTTTTTAGGTAAAGAGAACGTTCCGGTTGCCGCGATTTGGGGGGGGCAGGACAGTGTCATCCCGCTACGTGCGCTTGGCGATCTTGCACAGTGGAACCGCAATGCGGTGCACGAGGTTGTCGCGGACGCTGATCACAGCCTGCCATGGCGCAACGCCGCGGCTGTCACGGAATTCCTGCGCTCGCGTCCCTGACGTGTGGGGCCGACGCGTAGTTTTCTGACCGGTCTCAAAGTAAATGCAAGTTAGGCCGTAGCCACGGTCCGACGCTGATAGTTCCATTCGATCTGTCGATGCCAACCATCATAACGATTAGGCCCCGCCTTCGCGGTACGGGGCAATGCCCGCGCTGCAAAGGTGATGGTACCCCTAGTCCAGCAATTGGGTTAAGTGGTTCGTGCGTGCTGCCCTCCGAACGGCAGCCAAAAGATGATGCCGACACTAGGGTGGCACGCTCAAAACAGTCCACCGGCCACGAGAGAGGCAGGGCTGCTCCGCCGCAGCATCGCGGCAATACCGAATAATGACCCCATGAGGAGCGACATGAGGCGTTATGTTCCCACAAGCCACTGCTGAGCGATCTGACGAATGACGAGGCTGACGTCCCCGGTGTCTGGCTGGGACATTTTACAGATAATCTGCCCTAGGCTGCGGCGGGCAAGCTAAGCCTTGCCTCTTTGATCGGTAGGTGGACGATGGCGCTAAATGCCCCAACGCCAACCCCGATCCACCAAACGGCGGTGTAATTGCCGAATGCATCATAAAGCCTGCCACCTAGCCAAACTCCCATGAAGCTACCAAGCTGATGAGAGAAGAAGACGATGCCATACAGCGTGCCCATATAGCGCAGCCCATAAAGATGCGCGACGAGGCCAGAGGTCAGCGGCACAGTCGCAAGCCATAGGCTGCCCATCGCAAGGCTGAACAGGATCACTGATGCTGGCGTGATGGGCATCAGGATGAAGACAGCCGCGACAATAGTCCGAGCGGTATATATTCCTGCCAGCAAGTACTTGCGTGGGAACCGCTTGCCAGCCCATCCCGCCAATAAGGTCCCGCAGATATTTGCCAGACCGATCAAGGAAATTGCCACTGCACCTAAAGCGCTGGTCGTTGTGATTCCCAGTCCCGCCAAAACGCCACCCGCCATGATCGGCCCGCACAACTCTGTCACGAAAGCGGGGAAGTGGGCGGTAATGAAACCAAGTTGATAGCCGCAGGAAAAGAACCCTATGAAGATTAAGGTGAACGAGGGGTCGCGCAGCGCCCGGTTCAGGATGGTGCCCATGCTTTCTTCTAACACAGCGCGAGAGGCGGGGGCGGGACTGCGCATCAGGGGCAGCACGGCCAGTGACGCAAGGATAAGCGCCGCAAAGACCAAAAACACGCTTTGCCAGGTCATCATAGACAAAAGCCATTCTGCCAACGGCGCGCCAAAGACCTGTCCGGCGGAACCGGCGGCCGTCGCTACAGCCAGCGCCATTGACCGGTTGTCGTCGCTGGATGCGCGGCCCACCACGGCTAGAATTACGCCGAACCCAGTGCCTGCAATACCGAAACCCACCAGAATTTCCGTCATCTGCGCGGCGAGCGGCGTTGTGGCCCCGGCCGACAGCACTAGCCCGATCGCATAGCAAACAGCCCCCAGTATGATCGCTTTACGATCCCCCATTTTTTCGGCAATTGCGCCAAAGAACGGTTGCCCGAACCCCCAAGCGAGGTTCTGGATCGCTATGGCAAGGCTGAACTCTGCCCGGGGCCAGTTAAACTCTTGTGCGATAGGGATTTGGAAAACGCCAAAAGATGCGCGGATCGCGAAGCCTGTCATGATGATAACGCAGCCGGCGATCAGCACGGGATTCAAAAGTGGGGTACGGTGTATCATCGCGCAGATTGATGACGTGCCGCGCGAATTGTCAATTTCGTTTGGCCCGCGTATGCCAGCGCCATGACGATTAAAGCAGCTTATGATACCGCCGTGGCCGAAGGCCGCCTGACCCACGATCCTGCGCAAGAGGGCGTCCTGCCGGAACTTGACCGTATCCGCGACGCCTTGGCCCAGCCGGTGAAGAAAGGTGGGCTGTTCCGCAAACCCCCGCCGCCCATTCCCGGACTTTACATGTGGGGCGGGGTCGGGCGCGGAAAATCCATGCTGATGGATTTGGCCTATGACCAGATCGACGTACCTAAGCGTCGCCAGCACTTTCATGCCTTCATGCAATGGGTCCACGCAGAAATTGCAGAGGCGCGTAAAACCGGTGTCGACGATGCGATCAGGCCTGTTGCGGCAAAACTGACTGCTGATATCCGTTTGCTGGCATTTGACGAAATGCAGATCAGCGACATCACCGACGCGATGATCGTAGGACGTTTGTTCGAGGCGCTATTTGCGGCTGGGGTGACGGTCATCACGACCTCGAACCGGCCACCGGACGATCTGTACAAGGACGGGCTGAACCGACAAATCTTTCTGCCCTTCATTTCGCTTTTGAAGGACCGGATGTTTGTGCACGAACTGGCCGCTGAAATGGATTATCGCCAAGGGCGTCTGGCTGGAACAGAGACATACTTTACCCCCACCGATGCCGCCGCCAGAGAGCGGATCGCGGCGATCTGGGACGATATCAGCCACGGGCAAAGTGAACCGTTGACCTTGCGGATAAAAGGGCGGGACGTAACCCTGCCGCGCTATCACAACGGCGTGGCGCGGGCCGCGTTCTACGATCTGTGTGGCAAACCCTTGGGTGCTGCGGATTACCTAGCGCTAGCGGATGCGGTGCGAGTGCTGATCCTAGAGGATATCCCGTCGCTGGGGCGCGATAACTTTAACGAGGCGAAGCGGTTCGTCACACTAATTGACGCGCTTTACGAGGCAAAGGTCCGCCTGATTTGCAGCGCTGCCGCCACACCGGAATACCTATATCGCGAAGGTGAGGGGTCGTTCGAATTCGAACGCACGGCAAGCCGCTTGCGCGAAATGCAGGCCGATGGCTGGGGACAAGGACTGCCTGAAGACTGTTAACGGTCTTATATTGTCAAGCTAGACAATAGGTTAGGTTAAAAGCAAAAAGGCAGGCGAAACGCCTGCCTTCTCGGTCCTGCCCCTGCTCTTTCGAAGGATACGGCGGTTGGCCCGCCCGTTCTCTTCGGTGTTGCAGTAACCTTAATGTGAGCAGTGATTCGGCGTCAATCCCCTGATTCGCGAATCGACAATTTGCTCATAGGTAACGTCGCGCCACAGTCGGGCCTGACGGGGGCGGTGGTCGCCATAAACGGCGTCGCAGGGTCGATACTACTGGCTGAAACGTAGGTGCCGTTCACACAGATATCCTGAGCAAAGTTGCCGGAATTAAACCCAAATCCGCCCGTGCCGCAGTCATCGACATTGCCGTTGGCGTTCCACCCTTGGCTATGGGTTCCGGCAAAACTGCCGCCCGTCAGGAATATCATCTTTTTTGGGTCAAAGCGCAGATGCCATGTGGTGTCGTCGCTGATCTGCGACATGTCCCATGTGCCTAGCAAGTGGCCGTTGGCGTAGCCGGCGATTTTAAAGCGGCTTACGTCAGCCTCTGTGACGACACTGCGGGACATGTGCGCGTCGGGAATCTGCATGCGGCCTGTCATCGTATAGCCGTCGCTGCCTTGCCAACAAAAGTTAACAGTCGCCGCTTGCACGGGAAGCGGCAGAAGAAGCGTCAGCAAGGCAAATCGGCGAAACATAGTAAAAACCCGGTAGAAATGGTGCATCAAATCTAACAAAAATACCCGCACATGTGAATTCCGCTACTTAACACATCGTTAACGCGGAAGTTCCGGTTACGGCTGGGATTTACTTTTAGGTCGGTCCGCCGGTGCCGTTCAGACGCAGTACGTGACCCGCAAGATACAGCGATCCGCAGATCAGCACACGCACCGGACCTAAGGCCGAAAGATCTCGCAGGGCGGTTTCTACGTCGGGTGCTGCCTTTGCGGTCATACCGACATCATTGGCATATCGTGCGGTGTCCGCAGCCGGGATTGTCGCGGCCTCATGTGGGATCGACACGGCGGTCAGGCTTTCGGCCACCTGCGCAAGCGGCGCAAGGTATCCGGCGATGTCTTTGGTGTTAAGCATGCCACAGACAAGATGGGTCGGGCGTTTGGGCAAAGCAGCCAGCGTCGCTGCCAGTGCGTGACCTGCGGCAGGGTTGTGTCCACCGTCCAACCACAGTTCTGCTGGATGGGCCAGATCGACCAGCGCGCCAGATGTAAGGCGTTGCATGCGGGCAGGCCATGTTACGCGGGTCATGGAAGCCTCTGCAGTGGCTTCGTCAGTCGCTGATGAATCGTCTGCAGCGGACAGATGTCGCAGCGCAGCGATCGCCATGCCAGCGTTGTCGATTTGGTGGGGGCCGGGCAGGCCTGGCAACGGCAGATCTAACAATCCGCGCTCGTCCTGATAAATCAAGCGACCCCGTTCGGTCGTGACATGCCAATGCTGACCATGCACCAAAAGCGGGGCGCCAACACGGGCGGCGCGGCCCTCAATGACCTCTAACCCTTCGTCATGTTGCGGGCCGACCACGCAGGTCACGCCGCGCTTTAGTATTCCGGCCTTTTCGCCCGCGATTAGCGCCAATGTATCGCCAAGATAGCTTTGGTGATCCAGATCGACTGGCGTAATGACGCATAGTGCGGGCTTTTCCACGACATTGGTCGCATCCAAGCGACCGCCCAGACCGACCTCTAGGAGGGTGTAATCAGCGGGTGTTTCGGCAAAGGCAAGCAAGGCGGCAACGGTCGTAATCTCGAAATAGGTGATCGGGTCAGGTCCGTTCGCGCGGTGCACCCGGTCCAGCAGGGCCGTCAGCGCGTCTTCGGATATCAGGTCACCCGCAAGCCGGATGCGTTCGTGGAAACGTGCCAGATGCGGCGAGGTGTAAGCGTGGACCGACTTTCCCCGCGCTTCTAACCCTGCGCGGATCATGGCCTGAGTACTGCCTTTGCCGTTAGTGCCTGCGATATGCACCACTGGTGGCATGTGGTTCTGCGGATCGCCCAATACGTTCAGCAAACGCCACACCCGGTCCAAGGTCAGGTCAATGACCTTCGGGTGCAGCGTCATCATCCGAGACAGGATGACGTCAGAGGATGGCGTCACGGCTGAACCGGCATATTCTCTGTTGTTTCCAGCGCATGGCTGTCGATATGCGGCGGCGGCAAGTCGCCAGCAACGGCGGGAGGCTGTTTCATCAGCATCCGCAAGATTGTCACCAGTTCGTCCTTAAGGTGCGTCCGTTTGGTCACCCGGTCCAGCATACCGTGATCAAGCAAGTATTCGGCGCGTTGAAAGCCCTCTGGCAGTTTTTCACCGATGGTCTGTTCAATGACACGTGCCCCGGCAAAGCCGATCAGCGCATTAGGTTCGGCAATCTGCACGTCACCTAGCATGGCATAGGATGCAGTCACGCCGCCCGTCGTTGGGTGGGTCAATACGACGATATAGGGCAGCTTGGCCTCTTTTAGCATTTGCACGGCGATTGTGGTGCGCGGCATCTGCATCAACCCAAGTATGCCTTCCTGCATACGCGCGCCACCGGCGGCGGAAAACAGAACCAGCGGGCGGCCCATTTCAACCGCGCGTTCTGCGGCTGCAACGATGGCGTTCCCGACGTACATCGACATCGAACCGCCCATAAAGCTAAAGTCCTGCACAGCTGCGACAATGGGCGTGCGCCCGATTTCGCCTTCGCCGACAAGCATGGCGTCACGTTCGCCAGTCTTTTTTCGGGCTTCTTTCAGGCGATCCGTATATTTCTTTTGATCGCGGAACTGTAGCGGGTCGGTCACCGGTTCAGGCACATTGACGTCCGTATAGATGCCGCCGTCGAACAGCGCCGTCAGCCTGTCGCGCGCGGTGATCGGCATGTGATGACCGCAGTTGGTGCAGACGTTCAGGTTGTCAGCCAGTTCTCGGTGGAACAGCATGGTCCCGCACTCGGGGCATTTCGTCCACAAGTTGTCCGGGACTTCACGCCGCGAAAACAACGAGTTGATCGTTGGGCGGACGTAGTTTGTGATCCAGTTCATGCGCGGCACCTATCAGCGTTGTTGCCCCGAAATAGGCCGACACGGGGCCAAATGCAATCAAGCCCTGATCGCGACGCGTGCCGCCAGCCACATCACCAGCACGCCCATGACTGAATAGCTCAGGTCCAAAAGGGTATATGGCGTCAGTAGGGCCTCTATTCCGGCGGTATTTGGAATAAAATCTTCCTCTGGAAAAATGAACAGCGCGAGGCTTGCGCCCGGTGTGCCGACATAGCCCAACAAAAGGGCCGCGAACAGGTTGTTGCCCAAGTGCAGTCCGATCGCAGCCCCAAGGTTTCCCGTGCGAGCCGTCAGATCACCGCAGGCCGCGCCGAGCATTCCCGCCCAAACGGCCCAAAGCGCGCCTTCGGCCAATCCGTCGCCATTCAGCAGATGGCTTGATCCGAAATAGACGGATGGCAGCAACAACCAGACCCACCGCTTTAAACTGATCGCGGCAAGCTGCTGGGTCAGGTAGCCGCGGAAAAAGACCTCTTCCGTGGTGACCTGCAGCGCAATGGCTAGTCCGGCCGGGATCAGCCACAGCAGCCACGTGCCAACGGGTGCCACGGACAGCCACGGCAGGTCCGGCCCCAGATCGAAAGGCTGCTGCACCAACAGCACCAAGCAGACCGCACCCAGCACGCGCGTCAGGTCACGACGAAATGCGGGGCCGGGCCCGGTCAGGCTGCGCCAGCCGCGATGATGCATGAGCGCCACAAGCAGCAGCAACACCGCCAGAGTGACCCCAAAACCCGCGTAATCCAATGTCGTCAGAACAGCGTCCGACCAAGAATAGTCGATGAGGGGGCCAAAGATCAGCGGAGTCAGGGAAAAGGCGAGCTCGAACCCCAGAACGACAACCGCCACACGCCATAGGCCGGGGCTGATAAGGGCAGGGGCGCGAAAGCGGCGAAGTGGGGCAAGGGCGGGGGCAGTGGACATATCGCAGGTGTGGCGTAGCCCAGCGGGGCGCGCAATGTCAGATCGCGGCCCGCTGCAGCATTCGGCGAAGCACAAGCCAAATCGCAATCTGCGTCGCAAGGTCCGTCACGATGGGCAGCATCGGCATATCTGTAATGGAATAGGGTGTTGCCGTTGCGACAAAGGCGTCCATCTGCCCTGCATTTCCTAATACGACCATCAAAAACAGGTTGTTTGCGAAATGCCAGCCCCACGCCGCGCCGATGCAGCCACCGATCCGTGTCAGGTCGGCCCACGCAAGCCCGGTAAATCCGATCATCACGACGACAAGTGTATTCAGCGCACCATTTGTCGCGGGGTCGTAATGCAATACTGCAAACAGGACTGGCGGCAGGATCAGCCAGACAACTGGACTGCGGAACCGCGCGGACAGTTGTTGCTGAATATAGCCACGAAACACCAACTCCTCTGCGCCGGTCTGCACCAGCACCAATGCCGCTGCCCAAGGAAGCCACGACAGAACATAGCCCAGCCCATGCACCGGCACCGCGTCATAAAAAATGGCTCAGAGACACAAGTTCAATCCCTGTGCTAACGCAAAAACCCCTATCGCCACCCCGAAATGCCGGATCACAAGCACCCGTGGCCCGAATAGCGTTGAGGGGCTGCGGCGGTGCAGCAGTTTGACCGCGAGCGCGACACCGATGATCGCCCCTGCAAAGGTGCCCATCATCAACGACATCGACAGGGGTGTCGTCCCTTCCCAAGCCAGATCGCCGGGCAGGACGGGTGCCATAGCGAAAGCGGTGATAACGACGCCCGCATAGACGCCGACGGTCAGACACAGACCCAGCACCAGCCGCCATGCCGCGGGTCGTGCGCGGGCAGGGGCCACGAAAGCTTTGAGGGCAGGTGTCCGGAATGGCATGGTGCCTCCTTGGTGGTATAGGCCTACGACATGACCGGCGATCTGCGACACGACAAGACCCTGCATTGCGACTTGTGTCGCGGTGGCGTGCAAATTAGACCGTTCATAACACGAAAGGACCTTTTCCCATGGCCATGAACCGCCCCGACAAATCCCGCCTGCCCAGCCGTCACGTCACCGAAGGGCCAGAGCGCGCACCGCACCGGTCGTATTATTACGCCATGGACCTGACCGAGGAAGACATCGCGCAGCCTTTCGTTGGCGTCGCCACCTGCTGGAACGAAGCCGCACCGTGCAACATCGCACTCAATTGGCAGGCACAGTCGGTCAAGCACGGCGTTATCGAAGCCCACGGCACACCACGCGAATTCACCACCATCACCGTCACCGACGGCATCGCGATGGGCCACGAAGGCATGCGGTCTTCACTTGCGTCCCGCGAGGCCATCGCCGACTCGGTAGAGCTGACCATGCGCGGCCACAGCTATGATGCGCTTGTGGGTCTTGCTGGTTGCGATAAATCACTGCCTGGCATGATGATGGCGATGATCCGCCTGAACACGCCGTCGGTCTTTATGTACGGCGGGTCAATCTTGCCGGGTAAGGTGCCCGAAGGCGCCAACGTCCCCGCAGACTTTGCCCACCGTGACCTGACCGTTCAGGACATGTTTGAAGCTGTCGGCCGCTATCAGGCTGGAGAGATGACCGACGAGCAGCTTGCCATCCTTGAACGCGTCGCGTGCCCATCTGCCGGTGCTTGTGGCGGCCAGTTCACGGCCAACACGATGGCCTGTGTTTCCGAAGCCATTGGTCTGGCCCTGCTGAACTCTTCGGGTATGCCCGCGCCCTTCAAGGATCGTGCGCAGTACGGCGTCGCCTCTGGTCGCGCTGTGATGAACCTGATTGAAAAAAATATCCGCGCCCGCGACATCGTCACGCGCAAATCGCTTGAAAACGCAGCCCGCGTTGTTGCCTGCACCGGCGGTTCCACCAATGCCGGTCTGCACCTGCCAGCGATGGCACACGAGGCCGGGATCGATTTTGATCTCTGGGATGTCTGTGACATCTTCAAGGATACGCCATACTTTGTCGACATGAAGCCGGGCGGTCAAGCTGTTGCCAAGGACCTATATGACGCCGGCGGCATCCCTGTCGTGATGAAGGAACTGCGCAAGGCAGGTCTGATCCACGAAGACTGCATCACAGCATCCGGCAAGACCATTGGCGAGGAATTGGACCTTATCCAAGGTGAGCCTGACGGTAAGGTCATCCACTATATCAATAATCCGATTACCAAGACTGGCGGCGTCGTCGGCTTGCGCGGCAACGTGGCCCCCGACGGTGCCATCGTGAAGGTTGCTGGCATGACCGACGAACAGCAAGTCTTTAGCGGCCCCGCCCGCGTTTACGAGAACGAGGAAGAGGCCTTTGCGAGCGTCAAGGCGCGCACTTATAAGGAAGGCGATGTCCTCGTCATTCGTAACGAAGGCCCCGCTGGTGGCCCCGGCATGCGCGAAATGCTTGCCACTACTGCCGCCCTGTCCGGTCAGGGCATGGGTAAGAAGGTTGCGCTGATCACCGATGGCCGCTTTTCTGGCGCGACCCGTGGTTTTTGTGTGGGTCACGTCGGACCAGAGGCCGCCCATGGTGGCCCAATCGCGCTGCTGAAAGATGGCGACATGATCACCATCAACGCGCTGACTGGCGAATTGTCAGTGAACGTTACCGACGAAGAGATGGACCAACGTCGCGCAGCTTGGTCCGGCCCGCGCGAAACCATCTACGCTTCTGGCGCGCTGTGGAAGTTCGCACAGCTTGTCGGCGGCGCGCGTCAGGGTGCTGTGACGCATCCCGGCGCGAAGGCTGAAAAGCACATCTACATGGATCTGTAACGGCCGTGTGGCGCACCATCACCCTCTGGGCGGCGCTGGGCTTTGGCCTTGCCGCCTGTGAACCGGTCGGACTGTCGGGGCCGCCAGCCCCGACAGTCCGACTAATGGGTGATGTCGTGGTTGCATCGCCAGACGGCTATTGTGTTGATCCGGTCGTGACGCGGCCTTGGCAAGGTTTTGCACTTTTGGCGGCCTGTGCTGCCATGACCGCCGACGAAACTGACGTTTACCCTAATGCTATTGCGTTAATGACAGTTCAGGTGGGCGCTGCGTCCAGCGCTGTTGTGACAGGGCAAGAAGAAGACTTTCGCGCCTTTCTTGAAACTCCGCAGGGGGCGGCGCTGCTGTCGGCCTCTGCCATCGGTGGGCCAATCGCTGTGCGGCAGACGGCGTCTGCGGCGAATGCCGTAGCCGTCTACACCGAAGACGTAGGCCCACCCGGCGTCGTTGGCACCCAACCAGAGGCCTGGCGGCTGTTCACCGACATCAAAGGCCGTCTGGTAACCGTTTCCGTCCGCGGACTTAGCGATGTACCGCTGTCGCGTGCGGGGTCGCGTGCCTTGCTGGATCAGATGCTGTCGCTGTTGCGCGCGGGCAATCCGGTGGCCGGGCTGGGCACCTAGTCGCAGTCGATAGTTTCCTTTGCGCTAACAAGTCGTCAGATAAGATCGAAACAAAGAATACGGGAACGAACTGACATGGGGCGCAAAACCGAGGGTCTGATCGACGCGATCCTGAACGCGCGCGCTCTGCGGCGATGGACGAGGGCGGCACGTCATGCCCCCACGACCGAATTGCAGACCTTACGGGTTCAGCGCCAACAGGCCCGGAACCTGTCATCGCGATTGTCCGAACTGATCCACGTGGCTGACAGCCGCCTTGCCTTGCCGCGCGTCGGTTCGAACGCCTTTGCCCGCCCCGGTGGCACGCTGTGGTCATGGCGGCCCCAAGTGTGGCGCGGCCCGCTGGCCCGCAAAGGCATGACCGCCGTCGAAAGTCGCACCAGTCTTGGTGACGAGGTCACGTTGTTCCACGATTGCGAAATCTCGGAACTGACACTGCGCCAGTTACGCAATACGAGAGAGGGCGATCTGGCGCCCTTTGGCCTGCGCCTTGACGTGTTCCGTTTCGATGGGTCATTTCTGTCGCTGGTCCTCGATCTGCCACCAGAGGCAGTTCATGGCATGTTGCGCCGCCATGTCGTGCGCGTGTCTGCCATTGTGGAAATTGAAAAGCCTTTGGAATTTTTCGTTCGCCTGAACATCAAACACGGGCCAAACACCGAAACCATGGTCCAGGAAATGCCCCGCCAGCACGGCGAAGCCATCGTTGAATTCGACCTCGCTTATACCGATCTGAACGAAAAACGGATAGAAAATGCGTGGCTCGATCTGATCTTTGAGGGGCCGGAAATGAACCAGATTACCCTGCGCGACGTGACGGTCTGCCGTTACCTGCGCGCCGAACTTTAAGCCAAGAGGCCCACTATGTCCGACCTGACCCTGACCAAGACCCGCATCACTGGCGGCGTCTGGAATGGCATCCTGACCGGGGCTGCCGGCGACACTTCTCCACGGCTTGTCCTTACCCACAGAGGAGAGGTCGTGCCCGGTCTAAAGACCACGCGCATTGACGACGGCACTTGGTCCGTTGACGTGCCGATACCCGCCGATCATCTGGCAGATGGCGTGCAGACTTTCATCATCACCGACTCAGAAACAGAAGCCAAGCTGACCAGCTTCGCCTTTTTAGCCGGAGAGGCGCTGTCTGAGGATATCCGCGCAGAGATGGATCTGTTGCGGGAGGAACTCGACATGCTCAAACGAGCCTTCCGTCGCCACTGCCTAGAGACGGCAGTGGAAGAGTGACGCCGCGTTGGTAGTGACGGCGCGCGCGCCCTGCGTCACTCTGTGCCGCAGGAGGGCCACCACATGACTGAATATCCGCACCTATTGTCACCACTTGATCTGGGCTTCACCACCCTAAAGAATCGAGTGTTGATGGGATCTATGCATACCGGGTTGGAAGAAACCCGCGACTGGAACCGCGTCGCGGAATTCTATGCGACCCGCGCACGTGGCGGTGTCGGGCTGATGGTCACTGGTGGTATGGCCCCGAACGCCGAAGGCGGCGTCTTTCCCGGTGCTGCTGGCCTGTTCAACGATCAGGACATTGCAAACCACCGAATCGTGACCGACCGTGTTCACGACGCGGATGGCAAGATCGCGATGCAGATACTGCATGCAGGCCGCTATGCTTACGGCCCCAAATGCGTTGCCCCTTCGGCCATTAAATCCCCAATTTCGCCGTTCGCACCAACGGAACTGGACGCCGAGGGTATCGAAAAACAAATCAGCGACATGGTCACCGCCGCCGTGCGGGCAAAAGATGCTGGCTACGACGGGGTCGAGGTCATGGGCTCTGAAGGTTATTTCCTGAACCAGTTTCTAGTCGCTCATACAAACAAGCGCACCGACGATTGGGGCGGATCGTACGAAAACCGCATGCGCCTGCCAGTCGAGGTCGTACGCCGTATCCGCGGCGCCATCGGTTCCGATTTCATCGTGATCTATCGCATTTCGATGATCGACCTGATCCCAAACGGATCGACCTTCGCCGAGGTCATCCAGCTTGCCAAAGCGATCGAGGCTGCGGGTGCCACGATCCTGAACACTGGCATCGGCTGGCACGAAGCACGGGTTCCCACCATCGCGACGTCAGTCCCTCGTCGGGCCTTCGCTTGGGTCACCAAAAAGCTGATAGGTCATGTCGGTATCCCTATTATCACCTCGAACCGCATCAACACGCCGCAGGTGGCAGAGGATGTTCTTGCGGATGGTTGTGCCGATATGGTCAGCATGGCGCGCCCGTTTCTTGCAGACCCTGACTTTGTCGCCAAGGCTGCCGCTGGGCGCGCCTATACCATCGCGCCATGTATTGCCTGCAATCAAGCCTGTCTTGACCACACCTTTGGCGGCAAGCTGTCGTCGTGCCTTGTAAACCCACGCGCGTGTCATGAAACGGAACTGACTCTGCCGCCTGTAATTGCTGCAAAAACTGTAGCGGTCGTGGGCGCTGGCCCCGCCGGACTGTCCGCCGCCTTGGCTGCCGCTGCTCGCGGTCATGTCGTCACCTTATTCGATGCCGCCGACGATATCGGGGGCCAACTTAATATAGCGCGTCAGGTGCCGGGTAAGGAAGAGTTTCATGGCCTTGTCGACTGGTACCGGACCAGCGTTCAGGATTCTAATATATCGCTTCGGTTGAACACGCGTGTGGCTGTCGCAGACTTGATCGGTTTTGACCATGTCATCATCGCCACTGGCGTCCGTCCCCGCAATCCGGGGATCGCGGGTCAGGATGGCCCTAACGTTTTGTCCTATATCGACGTTCTGCGCCGCAAGGCAGCAGTAGGAGAACGGGTTGCGATCATCGGTGCAGGTGGGATTGGCTTTGACGTCGCCGAATACCTTGTGACGGGCGATAGCCCGACGCTTGATCTGCCAGCATGGATGGCGGAATGGGGCGTGACCGATCCTGCGGAACAGCGCGGTGGTTTGATCCCTCAGGGGCCAAAACCTGATGCGCCATTACGTAAGGTCACTTTGCTGCAACGAAAGGCCACCAAAGTTGGCAAGGGACTGGGCAAGACGACCGGCTGGATTCACCGGGCGTCACTGCAGATGAAAAACGTCACGATGATGGGCGGCGTGAATTACGAACGTATTGACGCGGACGGGCTGCACGTCACGTTTGGTGAGGGCCGTGAAAACCCGACCCTGATCGCTGCCGACACAATTGTCCTCTGCGCCGGGCAAGAGCCAGAGCGGAGCCTTGCTGACGATCTGGCGACTGCCGGCATCATCGCTCACATCATCGGTGGGGCGGATGTAGCCGCTGAACTGGACGCCAAACGCGCCATAGACCAAGGTACCCGGCTGGCTGCCACCCTTTGATTCGCCTGATCGCCCTTTGCTTGCTACTGACTGGCTGCGGCGCACCGCAAACCGGCGAAGTCACAATGCTGGCTTTGGGCGACAGTATTATGGCATGGCACCGCCTGTCCGGACGTGATGCACAGCGAGTAGCTGCCAGTCTGACCAGTCGCGCCATCAACAACCGCAGCGTGTCTGGCGCGCAGTTCCTGCAATCTATCCCCGACCAATGCCGCGCGGGCCCGCGGGACTGGGTTATCGTAAATGGAGAGGCCAACGATTTGAACCGCACCTGCGGCTGTGCGGCTTGCGACGAAACACTGTCTCCATTGGTGACACCCGACGGGCAGGGTGGGGCGATGGCAAACTTTACACGCAAAATAATCGCGCAAAAACATCGGGTTGTCTTGTTGGGTTATTACGGCACGTCGGTCGCGGGCGGACCCTTTGCCAGCTGTGCTGATGAATTGACGGTGCTGTCCCGCCGCTTAGCTTTGCTGGCGGAAAGCGACCCCGCGATGATATTTGTCGATACAAAGGACGTGATCGATCCCGCAAACCTGAACCGCTATGACCATGACTTGGCTCACCCCTCGCGGATCGGCACTGCCCTGATCGGCAACCTGATCGCGCGGTCTATTTTGGCTGCTGACACCGTCCAATAACACGCGTTGGTTGTTTCGCTGTCCGCATCAGTGCGCACCAAAACCCCGGTATTGTCAGGCCCCCGCCCCAGTCCTGCCCTGATTGGCCGTCAAGAACGGATCAAGAATTATTTGATGCGTTAGGACAACGGCATGGATCGCCTTACTGAAATGGAAGCCTTTGCCACCGTAGTGGACCAAGGCGGATTTACAGACGCGGCGAAGAAAATGGGGATTTCCAAGTCCGCCGTTTCAAAACACGTCTCTTCATTGGAAGCACGGCTGGGTGCACGACTTTTGAACCGCACGACCCGCCGCGTCAGCCCGACAGAGATTGGTTTGGCCTATTATGATAGGGCCCGTCGCGTGCTGAACGACGCTGGAGAGGCAGACGCACTTGTCACCTCTATGCAATCCGCCCCATCCGGCCTGCTACGCATTTCTGTGGCGACGGATTTTGGTGTGAACCATCTGTCCCCGGTCTTGGGTGATTTTCTGTCGGAATTTCCCGACATCACGGTCAACATGGTCCTGAATAACCGTTATGTGGAACTGATCAGCGAAGGCTTTGATATGGCTATTCGCATCGGAGAGTTGGAGGACAGTACCCTGCGTGCGCGCAAGCTGACCGACACAACGCGCCGTATGATCGCGTCGCCGGGCTACTTTGCGAAGCACGGTCGCCCAGAAAAGATCGATGATCTGAACGATCACAAACTGCTGCACTATTCCAACGCCGCCAATGCTGCCGTTTGGAAGCTGACCGCACCCTCGGGTGAAAAACGGCAGGTCCGCACAGCGGGTTGGCTTACAGTGAACGACGGACAATCCTTGCTGAACGCTTGCGTTGGCGGCCTTGGCATTGCTTACCTGCCTAGCTTCCTTTACGGCGACGCTATGGCCAAGGGTCTGGTTGAAGCAGCTATTCCCGATCTGCCAGCTGATACCCAAGGCATCTACGCGGTCTATCCGCCGGGGCGTTTCACCCAGCCAAAGGTCCGCGCCTTTATCGACTTTTTGGTCCATGCCTTCGCCGACAAAGGCCCCGACGCTTGGTAACATCGAATTCCCTGTGCTGTCTTACACACCTCAACTTACGCGGCCCCTTCAAAAGGGCCGCGTTTTTTCGTGACGTGGGTTAGTGTGGTATCCAAGATGGGAAAACCACAGGAGCATGCCATGCCATCCGATATCCCAACCCGCATTGATTACGTCGAACTGTCCTCACCTAAGTTGGAAGAAACGCAAGCGTTTCTGACGCGGGCTTTTGGCTGGTCCTTCATCGACTACGGACCCGATTATCGTGACGTGCAAGACGCAGGCCTTGGCGGCGGAATCGAAAGAGGACAGGTCCGGCCCCCCCTCGTGATCCTTTACGCCGACGATCTTGAGGCCGCATTGACGCGCGTTCGCGACGCAGGCGCCACGATTACTAAAGCAATTTTTAGTTTTCCCGGCGGTCGACGGTTCCAATTTCAAGAGCCGGGCGCCACCGAAATGGGGGTCTGGACGAAGCTTTAGTCTATTGGTCCCGTGACGACTGCTTCGACCCGACGATTAGCCTCTCGTCCCGCTGGGTCTAGGTTGCTGGCGATGGGTGACAGATATCCCATGCCCGCCGCTGTCATCCGCCCGCGGCCCACGTCGAAATCGGCAACCAGCCTTTCGATCACCGCCGCAGCCCTGCGCCGAGAGATCGCGATATTTCCGTCCAGTCCGCCTTGGCTGTCGGTATGGCCTACTATGCTGACCTTTAATCCGGGATTCGCGGCCATGTAATCTGCCAGGGCCTGCAGGGCGGGCATTGGCGCATCTTCCAAGGTGACTGCCCCTGTAACAAAGGTAACGCCGTCCAGCACCGCATGGCCCGTATCATTCAGTGCTTGCGCCAAATCGCCTGCAGGTGCTGGCGCGGCGGCGCGGACAACGGGTGCGTCGGCTATTGTCAGGGCAGGGACCTCTGTTGCTTCTGTCGGAACCACGCGAATGACCTGCACAAATCCCGCCTGCGGGGTGCGGCTGACCAGCAGACTAACCGCGCGCGTGCCACCATCGGCACTGCGGGTGGCCGACAGAAACCGAAAATCTGCCAGATCGACTTGCATTGCGGGCGGTCTTGTCACCGTCGTGCCAAACCGAAAGTCGAAACCGCCGCAGCCTTGGGTGTCGCATTCGAATACCACTTCATACCCTGCTTGCCACAATTGGTCGCGCAAAGGCCGCAGCAATTGCAGGCTGGCCAGACCCGTCGCTGCCACCCGCCAGACCTGCGTTGTCATCTCGCCTTCGACCGTACGGGACGGCACCGCATCGCCGTCCCACGGTGCGATGGGTAGGGCGTAACTGTCCAGTAGTACCGTCGTCTCTACCTCTACCGTGGCGTTACCGGGCAGGGTCAGGACTTGCGCCGCAAGTGGGGCGGCGGGCCACAGCAGGCAAAGGGCGAGGCGTCGGATCATCGCGCCTGTGCGTGGTATTCGGGATTAGGACGCATGTCCGTCGCAGAGGCGACGCGGTTTGTCATATTGAAGAACGCGGCAACGCTTGCGATGTCAAAGATATCGCGGTCGCTGAAACCTTCATCCCGCAGCGCTTGACGGTCGCCTTCGACGATCCGAGCGCTGTCGGCGGTCAGCTTCTCGGCGAATCCCAGCATGGCGGTCTGGCGCGCGTCCAGATCGGCGGCCCGCCAGTTCATGACCATCATTTCCCCTAAAATGGGATCAGCTGACAATTGCCGTACTGCGGCCCCGTGGGCGGTGAGGCAATAGAAACACTTGTTGACCGATGACACTACGACCGCGATCATCTCACGCTCTAGCTTTGTGAGGCCTGAATCCGCAAGCATCAGGTCGTTATAGAGCCCAGTGAAGGCATCCAGTTTGGCGATGTCAAAAGCATAGGTCCGCAGCACATTTGGTACCATGCCCAACTTATCCTGACAGATGTCGAAATATTTCTGCGTCGCAGGTGGCAGTGGATCGACCTGCGGCAGATCAAGGGCGGTAGGGCTGTCGGTCATGATGCGTCCTTTGGCAAAGCGCGATAATGGTAATGCCCAACCTCAACCAGACCGAGCCCTGCGTAAAGTGTATTGGCTGCTGCGTTTGCCGTTGTGACCAACAAGCTGAATTGCATAGCGCCCTGACGCTGCGCCCAAAGGGCGGCCGCGCGGGTCAGATGCCGGGCAAGGCCTTTGCGGCGTTGATCGCTTGCGACCTCCAACGCGTGCAGCATGGCAATGCCATCATGAATCGCCACGAAAAGCGTTCCAGCGGGCTTGTCGTCAATGCGCCCGAACAGTGTAGTCTTTGGCCCCTGCACCCGGTCAATGATCGCCAACCGCGCTGGGCCTATGCCAGCGGTGGCCCAGATGTCGCGTTGCGCGGCTAAGGGCGGCCAGACGGTAAAGGCGGTGACGGGCGGTACGTGGTCGCCGGTCAGGGTAGCAATAGGGCAGGCGCGGATGATTGTTTGATCCCGAATGACATAGCCAGCGTCAGCCAGTGTCGCATCCAGCGCGTCATCGCCGTCGCGGACCATAAACAGTGGCTCTTGTCCCAGAATGCGCATGGCATCAGTCGCAGTGGCGATATCATTGGTTTCCACAACATGCATTGCAGTGGCGGCACTGACCCGGTTGCCGCCGCCCGCACCTGTGCGGATCGTCCAAGTGCCAACCTGCGCCCGATGGGCGGCGGGCCATGTCGCGTCGATCACGGCCCCCCAGTCGGTCATGCGGGAAACAACGCCTGCAATTGCGCCATCGCGGCAGAGACTTGTGTCTGATCGGTCCCACGGATCACGATGTTCGTGCCGTAGACGCCGTCCTTTTGGAACGGATAGGATCCAAGGCTTAGATCGGGGTGGTCCGTCGCAATCTGCGATAACGGCGCGGCCACGTCGCCTTCGCCGCGCATGATGCGCCATGTTTCCGAAAGCAGCGGCGCGCCATGGGCTAGTTTACTGACGACCGATGCTACCATCGCCTCGAACACTGCAGGGACGCCCGCCATGACGTTGACGTTACCAAGCGTAAAGCCCGGCGCCGTGCTGACCGGATTGTCAATCAAGGCGGCCCCATCGGGGATGCGGGCCATGCGCAAACGCGCTTCGTTCAGTGTCGTACCTGCACGGTCGTAGTGCGCCTGCAACAGCGCGCGGGCATCGTCGCGCACATCGATCGCCACATTGAAGGCCGCGGCAATGGCGTCCGCCGTGATGTCGTCGTGCGTCGGCCCAATCCCACCAGAGGTAAAGACATGGTCATACGCGCCCGATAACGCTTGTACCGCCGCGACGATGGCGGCTTGATCGTCGCTGACCACGCGGGCCTCTTTCAGGTCGATCCCGACCGCTGTCAGGGTCTTTGCCAAATGGTTCATATTCGAATCGCGGGTCCGGCCCGAGAGGATTTCGTCACCGATGGCCAGCATCGCGGCAGTGGGGTTTGGCATTCGCTTCTCCTGTGCGTCGGGTCTTGGTATAGCCCGCCCTATGAACTTTGCCACGCCCTTGATCCCCGCCACGCTGATCCGTCGCTACAAGCGTTTCCTTGCCGATTGCTTACTTGGTGACGGGACCGAAGTGACTGCGCATGTCGCAAACCCCGGTGCCATGACTGGCACCGCGATCCCCGGCAGTCGCATCTGGTTGGAACCGAATTACAATCCCCGCACCAAGCTCGATTATGGTTGGCGGCTTCTTGAACTCGACAAGGATTTTGTTTGCGTCGACACCAGCCTGCCAAACCGCATCGTTGGCGAAGGCTTGCAGTCAGGCTGCGTGCCGGGGCTAGAAGCCTACCACGACATCAAGGCAGAGGTGAAATACGCCGAAGCGAGCCGCGTTGATTTTCTGCTGACGGGTGGCGGGCCAGATCTGTATCTAGAGGTGAAGAGCGCCAATTTTTGCCGAACCGCGCCTTTGGTGGAATTTCCCGACAGCAAGACTTTGCGCGGGGCGCGCCACATGGCCGACCTTGCGCAAATGGTGGGGCAGGGGCATCGCGCAATGGTTTTCTATCTGATCACCCGCACAGATTGCACACGCGTTGGCGTCGCCCGCGATATCGATCCGGGCTACGGTGCCGCTTTCGACGCGGCCCGCGCTGCGGGCGTCGAAGTCTTGGCGATGGACACCATCATCACGCCACAGGGCATCGCGCTGGGGCAGGTGCGACCGCTTGTCGCCTGACGGGGTGGAAGGCCGAGGCAAAAAGCCCTATGTCCGGGTGAACAGCAAGCACAGGTAAGACGCGATGACCGACACGACACAACTGACCCGCGACGGTATCCGGCTTTATACGCCGTCCGATTTTGGCGGCATGAACCGCGCCGGACGGCTGGCGGCAACGATCCTCGATGATATCGCGGACCACGTCGCGCCGGGGCAGACGACAGCAAAGCTTGACCAACTGATCACTGACTGGGTGAACGCGGCGGGCGCGACCTCTGCCACGATCGGCTATCGCGGCTACCAGCATGCGAGCTGTATTTCCGTCAATCACGTCGTTTGCCATGGCATCCCCGGAGCGCCGATTCCCAAGGCCAAGGACGAGACGATTTCAAAGAACCTCGAAAAGCGCCGCGATGACGATGTGCTGAAAGAGGGCGATATCCTGAATATCGACGTCACCGTAATCGTCGATGGTTGGTACGGCGATACCAGTCGCATGTATGTCGCTGGAACGCCGTCGCCCAAGGCAAAGCGTCTTATAGAGGTGACACACGATGCCCTGATGATGGGGATCGAGGCCGCCAAGCCCGGCAATACCTTCGGTGACATTGGCCACGCCATTCAGGCCTACGCCGAGGCGCAGCGAACCTCTGTCGTGCGCGATTTCTGTGGTCATGGGCTGGGCCGCGTCTTTCACGCGCCACCCAATGTGCTGCACTACGGACGGCCCGGCACCGGTGCCGTATTGGAAGAAGGCATGTTCTTTACCATCGAACCAATGATCAATCTTGGCCGCCCCGAAACGCAGGTACTGGCTGACGACTGGACTGCGGTGACCTTTGATAAATCACTTTCTGCGCAGTTCGAACACTCCATCGGTATCACCGCGCAGGGATGCGAAATCTTTACAACATCCCCAGCTGGCCGCTTCTACCCGACCCAACCGGAGTGAGCGCGCCACCGCGGCTGATCCCGGTTCTGTCGGCGGCGAATTTCGTCATCGGCATGGGGGCGTTTGTCTTGATCGGGATGCTGACCCCAGTGGGGCAGGATTTCGGTATCGATCCGGGCCGAACCGGTTGGCTGATGACGACCTATGCGCTGTCCTATGCGGTGCTGTCGCCGCTGTTGGTTTCCCTGACCGGGTCCATCGGACGCCGCCGTGTGCTGGCCTATGCGTTGACTGGTTTTGCGGTGGCGAACCTGATGTCGGCGTTGGCCCCAACGGCACTTACCTTGCATCTGACCCGCATTTTGGCCGCCGCCGGTGCGGGCCTGTTGACGCCTGTCAGCGCTTCAGTCGCGGCTGGGCTGTCTGCACCAGAACGGCGCGGCAAGGCGCTGGCTGCCGTAATCTTTGGTCTGTCGCTGGCGCAGGTGCTTGGCGTGCCAGCTGGCAGTTTCATTGCTTATACCTTCGGCTGGCGCGCGGCCTTTGTCGTGGTAGCATTACTGGCACTGCCGATTATACCGTTGGTCTGGCGTATCGTACCCGGTGGGCTGGCGTTCCAGACCGTCACCCTGCCTGAACTAGGGCGCACGCTTCGGGATGGCCGCACGATGCTGGCAGTCGGCTTTACCGCGACCTTCCTCGCCGCAGCCTATGTTCTGTATACTTACCTCGCGCCATTGCTAGAGCAGACGATGGGCTACGGTCGAAACGGGATCACCGCGATCCTGTTGATGTTTGGTGCGGGGGCGGTGATCGGGAACCTTCTGGGTGGCGTGTTCGCCGACCGGATTGGCCCATTCCGCACCTTGTTGGCACTGACACTTGGACAGATCGTGACGCTACCTTTATTCGCCCTTATGCCTTTGCCTGCGGTCGTATTGGTGGGACTTGTGGTTGTCTGGTCCATGCTGGTCTGGTCCATGATGGCGGGTCAGCAAATGCGGATCATCGCCATGCGCCCCTCGGCCGCGCCTATCGTACTGGCTTTGAATGCTGCCGCCATCTACATCGGGGCGGCCGTAGGATCGGCCATCGGCAGCGCCGTGATCGGTGCGGGTGGGGTGCGCGCGTTGGGCTTTGGCGGGTTAGCTGTGGCATTGGTAGCACTGGTCCATATCCTTTGGTCAGAACGTCTGAATCGGCAAATTCGATAAGATCTACTTGCAATCCATTCGCATCAGGCCCATGTAAATGTTGTCCACTAGCGGTGGTACCTCCCCAACATTATTGAACAGGATGCACCCATGCACCAGTCGCTTGTTGCCGCTTTTGCGGCCACCCTTGCCTTGTCCACCTCTGCTTCGGCACAAGAGGTAACGTTGCGCTTTCAGCACTTCGTTTCCCCCGCCAGCGCAAATCCGACCTATTTCATGCAGCCATGGGCTGATGCCATCGAAGAGCAGTCGAACGGTCGTATCAAAGTGGAACTTTATCCGGTTATGCAACTGGGTGGCGCCGCTCCTAGCCAGTTCGACCTGATCCGTGATGGGGCGATCGACGGTGGTTGGGTCATCCCAGGGTACGAACCGGGCCGCTTTCCAGAGGCGGAGGCGCTGGAGCTGCCTTTCATGACGCCAAAGTCTGGCGAAGAAGCGTCAGAAGCCGCTTGGAATTACACACAGACCTATCTGATGGACGATTTCGCTGATGTACACGTCATAGCCGCCCATATGCATGGCCCCGGGATCATTCATAAAAAAGGCCCCGGCGTCGTGACATTGGAAGATATGCAAGGCCTCAAGCTGCGCGGTCCGTCGCGTCCTGCGACGAACCTGCTGACTGCCATGGGCGCATTGCCCATTGGTATGCCTGTGCCCGCCTTTACCGAAGCGTTATCGCGCGGCGTTGTCGATGGTGGTGTTATCACATGGGAAATGGCCCCTAGCCTGAAACTGGACGAATTGACGGATAGTCATACCGATGTCGCCGGCGAGGATGCGCTTTATAACCTCTATTTCATTTGGGCCATGAACAAGGGTGTCTACGACGCTTTGCCCGCAGATTTGCAGGCAGTGATCGACGCTAATTCTGGCCTGATGGCTAGTCGCTGGGCGGGGAAAGCGCATGATACGGGTGACGCGGAAGGTCGCGCCGTGATGGAGGACGCTGGTAACGAGATTGCAGTTTTGTCGCAGGCTGAAACCGACCGCATCAAGGTGCTGGGCGAAACTGTTCGCGCCGACTGGGTGACAGAGATGGACGGCAAGGGTTTTGACGGTGCTGCCCTTGTACGGGCCGCGACGGATGCGATGACCGCTGCCCGTGGTACCGCGACGGAATGATCGAAACACGGCGCGCCTGATCGGGCGCGCCGTAATCCGTCAGCTATAGGCACCGGCCGAATAGGTCAGCTCATAGCTGTGGCTATAAAGTTCGAACACGATGCCAAAGGGATCTTCTACATAGACCATGCGGTATGGTTTATCGTCTGGGAAGTATTCCCGCACTGGCATCCGCTGCTTGCCGCCTGCAGCGACGATGCGCGCCAAAAGCCCCTCTAGGTCGGGATCTTGGATTGCAAAGTGGAACGTGCCATGGCGCCGGAATGAGAGGTTGTCCTCTGGTGCTTGGTTCCCATCGAATTCGAACAGTTCAAACCCAATGCGATCTGCGGTCGACAAATGCGCGATGCGCAGGTGATGCCATCCGGGGCCGAAGACGTCGGTGCACATTTGACCGATATCGCTGTCGTCCTCGGTTACGTCTGTCGGGGTCATGATGGTATAAAACCCAAGGACTTCGGTGTAGAATTTTACAGCTGCATCAAGGTCTGGGACGGATAGGCCGATGTGGGAAAAGGTGCGTGGTGTTGGAAGCATGATCGGTGCCTTTCATCTGGTGCTGATCAACAGATAGGCGCATGCATGCGCTGCATTAAATAATCGTTTATTCTATTTATCATTGTGTTATGTTATGAACATGTTGAACGCGACATGGTTAGAGACATTTACCACATTGTGCGAGGTCGGGCATTTCACCCGCGCCGCTGACCGCCTTGGCATGTCCCAGCCGGGCGTCAGTCAACATCTGCGCAAGCTTGAATCCCAGATCGGCAAGCCCCTTATCGTGCAGGACGGCAAAACCTTCACGCTGACCCCGGCCGGAGAGGCCACCTTTGCCATGGGCCAGGCCCGGCGGATCCAAGAGCGCGGCCTACGCGACGTGATCGCCACGAATGATCCGGATACGGGTCACATCAGTCTGGCCTGTTCCGGCAGCTTTGCCATGGCGCTTTACCCGGCACTGCTTGACCGACTGACCCAGGCCCCAGCCCAAAGCATAACGCTAGAGGCCGCGCCGCAGACGACCGTGCAGGCTGGCGTGCTGGATGGCACGTTCGATTTGGGCATTATGGACCATGCACAGGATCACCCGCGTTTGCACGGCACAGAACTGGGATCAGAGGAGATTTGCCTTGTGCTGCCCGCCCTGTACGAAGGCAACGTCGATCTGGACACTCTTGATGCGCTTGGCTTCGTTGGGCATCCCGACGGCTTTGCCTATGCTGACGACCTGCTGGCGTTGAACTTTCCTGACAGTTTTCGCGGCGCTGATCGGCTGCGGCTACGCACGCGCGTAAACCAGATCAGCCAGATCACCGCCCCGGTAGCCCGCGGGCTTGGTTATACTATTCTGCCACGTTCGGGCGTTCTGGCCTCGCCGCATCGCGCCGGGCTCCGGATCGTGGCGCTGCCACAACGTCGCTTTCATCCGGTCTGGTTGATCCACAGACACCGTCGGACGAATATCGCCCGGATCGCAGCCGTTGCGGCCATCGTGGCTGCGGTCGCGGACGGCTTAAGGCTGGAATAGGGTTAATACAGGTTCAGGCGAGCCGCGATTTGCGCCATATCGGTCACTGAGGTCACCGCAAAGCCAGCTGCGCGATCTGCGCTACCGTCGTCGACATAGGCAAAGCATTTGCATCCTGCCGCCTGCCCTGCTGTCCAACCGGCAGGCATATCGTCGATCATCCACGTGTTGCCAGGCATGGCCCCTGCGACGGACATCGCGTGCTGCAACAGGTCCGGTGCTGGCTTTGGCGCGTAATCGTGACCGGAATAAATCCGCCCAGCAAAGCGGTCCAGAAGGCCGGAAGGCGTCAAAGAGACCTTCATTTTGGCCAAGGGTCCGTTTGACGCGATGGCCATGGGGATGCCAGCACGTTCTAGCGCATCGATCAGGGTGACGACGCCAGGAATGACAGCTATGCCCTCGGCCAGTGCGGCAAATATCTGCGTATACATGTCGTCGACCCAGTCATCGGGTAGCCTTGCACCGCGCAGGCGCGCCTCTTCTGCGACCAGAAAAATGGTGCCTCCTGCAAAAAGGGTGTGAACATCGTGCGGCGCAATCGGCAGGCCATGGGCCGTCAGGCTTTCAGAAAGGACGCGGTCCGTCGTGGGTTCGGTATCCACCAGCACGCCGTCACAGTCGAAAATCACCAGTTCGGGTGTCATGTAGCCTCCATCAAGGTGATCCATGTGTCGCCATAGCGGCGCGAGTCCAGTGCTTTGAACCCAATTGGCGCGATCTGTGCGGTCCGTTCTTCCCAGACAATCAATGCCCCCGGTGCGATCCAGCCCGCTGATCGTGCCGCCTGTAAAGCCGTCAGCCCCAATCGCAATCCGTAAGGGGGGTCGAGGAAGACCAATCCGCAGGCCGTCCCTGCTGGCAGGGCGTCGGCCTTGCAGCGTAACACCGTGCAATCCATGCCCCGCCGCAGCTTTGCGATGTTCCTGGCAATCAGCGCCTGCGCCACCTTGCCATCGTCGACGAAGGTCACATGCGTCGCGCCGCGCGATAGCGCCTCTAGCCCCAATGCACCGGTCCCGGCGAACAGGTCCAATACACGTGCACCCCGGACAGAATCTCCGAAACGCCCGCCTTGCAAGACATTGAACAGGCTTTCGCGGACCCGGTCAGAGGTCGGTCGCAAATGCACTGCCGCATCACCGTCGCCCACCGGCACCAGCACGGTACCACGGTGCTGACCCGCAATAATCCTCATGGGCGCAGCAGCGCCTTCATGTCGGTCGCAGGGTCTGTGACGACCGAAGGGGCAGGGCTGATACCCGCCTCTATCAAGCGCTTGCCGACCATGTAGTTGCGTGCGTCCGACATTGCATCAATGGCGATCAGATCATCACCCCGGTAGTACCAATGCGATCGCGCGCCGTTTTCGCCCGCCTTGATGTGGACCGCTGAGTAGCCAGTGTTCAAACCTGCGATCTGCAGCTTGCAATCGTACTGGTCTGACCAGAACCAAGGTGTAGGCTCGTAGGTCACGTCCTGGCCCAACAGGTTGTGCGCGACGATCTCTGCCTGATCAATTGCGTTGCCAACACTTTCGATCCGAACCCGCCCCCCGCGCCAAGGCGTCGAGGCGCAATCCCCCGCCGCCCAGATATGTGCGTCAGAGGTGCGGCCACGGGCGTCGCAGGCGATTCCGTTATCCAGTGTCAAACCCGCCCCATCCGCAAGTGCGGTGTCGGGTGCGATGCCGACGCCGACGATTGCGAAATCTATCTCTAGCACCGTGCCATCCGCGACTATGGCCCCAGTCACGATTTCATCGCCAGTCAGCCGATCCAGTCCCGTACCTTCGCGGATATCGACGCCATGACTGCGGTGCAGCTCTCTGAAATAGTCAGAAGTTGCAGGCGCGGCGACCCGTTGTAGGATACGCTCTGCGGCCTCGACCAGTGTCACTTTTACACCGCGTTTGGCAGCGACGGCTGCTGCTTCTAGCCCGATATAGCCGCCACCGACGATCAGGCAGCGCGCGCCTGCGACAAAGGCCGGGGCCATGGCATCCGCATCGGCCAGATCGCGTACTGCAAACACGTTGTCGAGTGATCCACCGATAGCGGCGGGCAGGGTGCGCGGCCACGCACCAGTTGTGAGTACCAAATCGTCGTAATCCAGCACCTTACGGTTCGATAGCGTTACCTGTCGCAGGCCCGCATCGACGCCCACAGCGCGGGTACCCAACATGAGGGTGACGCCATGCGCCGCGTACCAGCTTTCGGGCCGGAAAAAGAGCCTGTCGCGGGTCATGTCACCCAGAAGATAGGCCTTGGAAAGGGGCGGGCGCTGATAGGGTGCACAGGGTTCAGCGCAGATCAGCGTGATACCTTCGGTCACCCCCTGGGCCACCAGTTTTCCGATCAGGGCAGAAGCCGCCTGACCCCCGCCGATCACCAAAATCCTGCGCATGACGTATCACCCTTACACTGGTTCTATTCGGGCGCACCCTATATGCCTTGGCAAGACAGAGGCAATTCACGTTAGGAATTCAACATGACTATCGCAACGGGCGAGAGCCTGCCAGACGCCACCGTCCTGACCATGGGCGCAGACGGCCCCACCTCGGTTTCTATGGCCGATAAATTTAAGGGCCGTACAATCGTGATCTTTGGTCTGCCCGGCGCCTATACCGGCACCTGCACTACCGCCCATGTCCCCAGCTTTATCCGTACGATGACGCAGTTAAAGGACAAAGGCGTTGAAGAAGTCATCTGCATCGCGGTCAACGACCCCTTCGTGATGAAGGCTTGGGGCGATGCAACTGGTGCGATTGACGCGGGCATCACCATGCTAGCCGACGCCGAAGCCACGTTCACCAAAGCCATCGGTATGGACTTTTCTGCGCCGCCCGTAGGTTTCGTGAATCGGTCCAAGCGTTATGCGATGTTGGTCAAAGACGGCGTCGTCACAATCCTGAACGAAGAGCCGGGCCCGGGCCAGTGCGACATCTCTGGCGGCGAAAGCTTGCTGGGCGCGATGGCCTGATAGATTCGTCGCCGCGCCTGATTACGGCGCGGCGACACACCGGTCAGGCGTCTTCCTTGGTCATGACGACAGTACGCGTGGGGAACGGGATGTCGATTCCGGCGGCATCCAGCGCCTCTTTGACCTTGCGGGTCATATCGGCCTGATACTGGAAATATTCTGTACGGGCGCACCAGACGCGCACAAGAAAATCCACCGAAGATGCGTTCAGGTTGTTCACCTGAATAAATGGTTCAGGATCGTGCAGGCTGCGGGGGTCGGCCATGATCGTATCGATGATGGCTTTTTCCGCCAAGGCCAGATTTGCCCCGTACCCCACCCCAATGTTCCATTCCGCACGGCGTTGCAGATACACAGAGTAGTTTACGATCGTATTGCCCCAAACTTCAGAATTAGGGATGATGATCTGGAAGTTGCCGATACTCGCCATCTCGATGAAATTCAGGTTGATGGCTTTTACCGTACCGCTTTGGTCGTTGATCGTGACAAAATCGCCAAGCTTGATCGGGCGAAAGAAGATAATCATTACCCCCGCCGCCACGTTCGATAGCGTCCCCTGCAACGCCAGACCGATGGCCAGACCGGCGGCACCGATGACTGCCACCACGCTTGTCGTCTGCACGCCAAAGGTGTTCAGAACAAACAGAAAGGCAAAGCCGATGATGATGTATCGAACGATGTTGCCTAGAAAGATGAACAGCGTTTCGTCCAGATGACGGTTCTTGACACCGATGTTTTCGATCCGTCGGGACAACCAGCCGCCAATGATAAAGCCGACTACAATGATCAGGATCGCCGTCAGCACGGACCCTATGGCCGAGGCAAGGAATTCCAGTGTCAGCACATCCATGATGGATTTACCGTTTAGTATCGGTCGATTTAACAAGTTCTCCATTTAACGCTCCGCGAGTTCGTCCATCCTTTGCGCCAGTTTGGCGTCGAGCGCGGTCAGACCATCCGCGTCATGTGTGGTCAACGCCACTTCGACGGTTTTGTAGACATTGGACCACTCAGGATGGTGGTTCAGTTTTTCGGCGTGGATAGCGACCTGCGTCATCCAACCAAAGGCTTGCACAAAGTTTTTGAAGGTAAACGTCTTAGTGATTGCATCACCGTCTTCTGCTAAGATCCAGCCAGCGGACAGCAGGGGGGCGATTTCATTTTGGGTCAGTTTGTCGGTCATTGTTATTCCTCTCGGGTATCGCGCTTGAACGGACCATAGGCGGTCAGCACCTCGATTTCTTCGTCGACAGCGCGGGTTTCGGCAGTCAGATAACGCGCAATTGCGTCACGGAAAGCAGCATCCCTTATCCAATGCAAGGAATGCGTCGGAACAGGTAAGTAACCACGGGCAAGTTTATGTTCGCCCTGCGCCCCGGCCTCGACACGGTCCATTTTGTTTTCAATCGCGTAATCAATGGCTTGATAATAGCATAATTCAAAATGGAGGGACGGGTGATACGCGACGCTACCCCAGTAGCGGCCATATAGGGTATCGCGCCCGATAAAGTTCAGCGCCCCTGCCACGGGCCGATCCCCTTCCATCGCCAGCACCAGCAGCATGTCATCGCGCAAACTCTTTTGTGCGCAGTCAAAGAACGCGCGCGTCAGGTACGGCGTGCCCCACTTACGGTTGCCGGTATCCTGATAGAACCGCCAGAAGGCGTCCCAGTGATGCGGCTGGATTGCGTCGCCCGTCAGCGCGACAATCCTTCCGCCAAAGGCCTGTGCCTCGGCACGTTCCTTGCGGATATTCTTGCGCTTGCGGCTGGATAGGTCTGCCAGAAAACCATCGAAGTTGGCGTAGTCGCGATTTTCCCAGTGAAATTGCTGGCCGACACGCGCCAACAAACCCATCTCCTCGCCTGCCAACACCTCTGCTTCGGTGCAAAAGGTGATGTGAATCGACGACAATTCGTTGTCCGATGCGATCTGAACCGCGCCTTGGATCAGGGCCGACATGCCCATCGCCTCGAACCCCGGACGGGTCAGGAACCGCCGACCGGTGGCCGGCGTAAAAGGCACGGCAATCTGCAATTTGGGATAGTAGTTGCCGCCAGCATTCTCGTAGGCCTGCGCCCAGTTGAAATCGAACATATATTCGCCTTGTGAATGTCCCTTGGCGTACATGGGCGCGCAGGCAATCACCTGACCGTCCGCCCGCGCCACGAGGTAGCGCGGTTGCCAGCCAGATCGACCACCCACAGATCCGCTGTTTTCTAGCGCTTTTAGAAAGCGGTGGGTGGTAAAAGGGTCTTCGGGACGCCCATCGCCGGGGCTGGCGCAGGCGTCCCAGTCGGCGGGGGCGATATCGTCAAGCGACACATGCGCGGTCAGTTCTATGGTGGGGGTATTCATGATGCGCTACGTGGTCGCAAAGTTCGAAGCGTCAAGCCGCATATCCCTCGAACGTGATGTTATCTGCGTATTCGCGGGCCTTCGTCGCATCCTCTGGCGACCGGATCGTCCAACACAGAACGGCAGCACCGTGCTGCTGATTCAGTTCAGTGACGCGGGGATGGTCCAGTTCCTTGTGGTAGTGGCTAATAAAGCTGGCGCCAACGTGCCCATAATCCGGTATCTCGCTCAATCGCTCTAAGGTTGGTTGTGCGATTGCCGGCCAGTCCTTGGGGTTAAACGACCCTGTCGTCAGCCCGCGCGGCACCTCTGGCAGTAGCCGGGCCATTTCCGCCATTGCATGCGGGTTGAAGGACATCACTGCCACCGGTCCTTTGTAAGGTGCCAACACCGCTGCTACAGCTTTGCCCAACGGTCCGACGTCAGGCCCCAGTGCGCCGTCCTGATCCTTCATCTCGATCAGCAGCGGCACCCGACCTGCCACCAGCTTCAGAACGTCTTCTAACGTCGGAATGTTGGTGGTGTCGCCCATCAGCGGGATTTGCGCCAGCTGAGCCGATGATCGCTGCGCCACTGGACCCTGTTCGATCGTCAACCGCCGCAGGTCGTAGTCGTGAAAGACGACGGGCACGCCATCGCTGGCCAATTGCAGGTCGATCTCTATCCCATAGCCATGCTCGATCGCTGATTTGATCGAGGAGATACTGTTTTCAACGCGGCCATGCGCCTTGTCGTGATAAGCGCGGTGCGCGATAGGGCGCGTGACAAAAGATTTCGGCAGCATCAGGCGATCTCGAACACGGCTTCGATTTCGACCATAACACCCATTGGCAGGCTGGCAACGCCCACGGCAGAGCGGGCATGACGCCCCTTATCGCCAAGGGCCGCCACCAGAAAATCGCTGGCCCCGTTGATGACTTTGGGCTGGTCGGTGAAATCAGGCGTGCAATTCACCATGCCGACCAATTTGATCACCCGGACCAGTCGATCCAGGTCGCCGTCGCAAGCATTTTTAAGCTGCGCCAGCAAGCTGATCGCGCAGGCCTGTGCGGCGGCGGCACCTGTGTTCACATCGATGTCATCGCCTAGCTTGCCGATCATCAGGCCGTCGGGACCTTGGGAAATCTGCCCGGACACCCAGACCTGATTGCCCGTCACCACGAAAGGAACGTAGTTTGCCGCTGGGGCAGGGGCATCCGGCAATGTGATGCCCATGTCCGTCAGTGTTGTCTCAATCTTGCTCATGGTTAGGGTCTCCGCTGCGGTTCGCGGCCACCCTATGCCGGGGCTGACTGGACGTCCATCACGACTCTCTGAAGGCTTTGGCAAAGTAGTCGGCGACGGGCTTTAGGAAGTAGTCCATCGGCGTGCGGTCGGCGGTACGAACATAAGCCTCGACCGGCATCCCAGGAATAAGCGTCATGCCTTCGGGCAGCTTCTCGATTTCGCCATCGTCCATCCGGACCTCTGCCCGGTAGAAAGACACGCCGCTTTGTTCGTTGCGGAATGCATCTGCTGACAATTGCGTCACGTGCCCCTTGAGTTCCGGCGTGCGGCGCTGATCGAAGGCCGACAGGCGCAGCACAACGTCCTGACCCATGTGGATTTGGTCGATATCCGTCACCTGTACCTGCGCGGCAATAACCAACGGGCGGTCCTGCGGCACCAGATACATCAGCGGATCGGCAGGGCGGATAACAGAGCGCGGCGCGAAAACAGTCAAACCGTAGACGACGCCAGATACTGGCGCGCGAATGTCCAGCCGGTCCAACTGCTGGCGTAGGGTCCGTCTGCTTTCTGACAGCTCTAACTCGTTGTATTGTAGGTCGCGCAGGCGGGTGATCGCCTCTTCGCGGCGGGTGCTGGTCAGGCCAATAATCTGGATTTCGATCTCTGTTCGCCGCTCTGCCGCCTGCGCGGCCTGCGCCGTCAATTCGCCCACGCGGCCCTTCATATTTGATGCTTCGCGCTTTAGCGCAAGCACACGGCTGGCCTGCGCCAGCCCCCGATCCAGCAAGCTTTGCTGATCGGCCAGTTCCTCGTCGATCAGTGCTGTTTGTTCGGTCAGCGCGGTCTGTTGCGCCGTGATGCCGTCGATCTGGCTGGCGATCTGCATTTCCTGCTGCTTGAGTTGGTCCGTCGCTTGCAGCAGGCTGTCCAACCGGGCCTCGAACAAGCGCTGCTGACCGATCTTTAGATCATCCGCTTCTTCGCCGATCTCTTGTAAGACCGGGTCAAAAATCATTTCGGTCGCCCCGTCACGTTCGGCCTCCAAACGGGCACGGCGTGCAAGTATTTCAAATAGTTGCCCTTCAACGACGGCCAACTCGCTTACCAGATTGGAAGAGTCGAGCTTGATAAGAAGATCGCCCTCGGCAACCTCTTCGCCTTCATCCACGAGGATTTCCTCGACGACGCCGCCGTCCGGGTGCTGGATGACCTGCCGGTTGCGGTCGACCTCGATCTGTCCGTGGGCAATCACGGCCCCTGTCAAATTTGCGAATACGGCCCATGTGCCGAAGCCGCCGACCAATATTGCCACGGCAAAGGTTCCGATGAACAAGGGCTTTGCGGCGGACCAGCGACTGGGGATATGTGGCGTGGTCATTGGACGCCCGCCCCTTGACCTGTGGTCTGGGTGATCTGTTGCGCGTTGCGCAGCACGTCTTTCATGACTTCTTCCTTCGGACCAAACGCCCTGCGTGTGCCATTTTCGATGACCAGCAGCATGTCGCATTCTTGAATCGCAGCGGGTCGGTGCGCCATGATAAAGACGGCCTTACCTTCGGACTTGGCAACGCGGATCGCGTTGTTCAGGGCGATGGACCCATCATTATCAAGGTTGCTGTTCGGTTCGTCCAACACAAGGATTACCGGGTCGCCGTACATGGCACGGGCAAGACCCACCCGCTGTACCTGACCGCCTGACAACCGTCCGCCGTTGGCGGTGACTCGGGTGTCATAGCCATCGGGCAGTTTCAAAATCATCTCGTGCGCGGCGGCTTTTTTGGCTGCGGCCACAACGGCAGCATCATCGGGTGTCATCGACATGCGCGCTATGTTTTCCTTGATTGTACCGTCGAACAACTGCACCCGTTGCGGCAAGTAACCGATATGCTTGCCCAGCGTGTCGGCGTCATATTGGTCCAACGCGGCACCATCCAAGCGGATCTTGCCGCCTGCGGGACGCCATACCCCTGTCAACGCGCGCGCAAGGCTAGACTTGCCTGCTCCAGATGTGCCGATAACTCCGATTGCTTGTCCGGGCTTCACCTCAAAGCTGATCATGCGCAGGCTGGCCTGTTGTTCACCGGGGGGGATAACCGTGATACTGTCGGCTGTCAGGATTGCACGGGGGGCGGGCAGGGCTGTGCGCTCGTCTTCTTCGGGCACGGAACCGAGCAGTACAGACAGGCGCGACCAGCCTTCGCGGCCCTTTTGAAAGATTGCCCACTGGCCTACGATCATCTCGATCGGGGCAAGTGCGCGGCCCATCAGGATCGATCCTGCGATCATCGCGCCGGGTGTCATGACGCCTTCCAGCACTAAAAGCGCACCAAGACCTAGCATTGCGGACTGCAAGAACAGTCGGAAGGTGCGGGTCATGGCTGTGAAGGTGCCTGCCGAATCTGCTGCGCCGATTGTGGCATCCAGCGATGCCCCGCGCGCGATCTGCCAGCGATCAAAAGCAGCGTTGCGCATGCCAAGGGCGTGGACCATCTCGCTTTCGCCCCGGATTTGCGCACCCAAAGCCTCTGACTGGAAAGATGCGGCGTTTGCCGCTTCCATCGGCTTCTTTGTCGTCATCTGGTTTGCGACGGCGACGACGATCAGCACGGCACCACCAACCAACGCCATGATCCCCAACCACGAATGAAACATGAATATACCAAGGAAGAACAATGGGATGAATGGCAGGTCGAAGACTGCCATCAAGGCGGGTGAGGTAATCAACCGCTGCACTGCTTCCAAGTCGCGCAGGCCTGTGCGGGCCTCTTCGGGGACGCGGTTCAGGGTCTGCGCGCGCAAAGCTGCCGCAAAAACGCGACGGTCAAGTCTTGCCTGAAAACGTGCGCCCAGGCGGCCCATGACACGTCCCCGCACATAGTCGAGGATACCCATCATCCCGTAAAGGAATGTCACCAGCACACTGAGTGCGATCAGCGTTTCCAAACTACGGCTGCCCAGCACGCGGTCGTAAACATTGAGCATGTAAAGGGGGCCTGTCAGCATCAGCAGGTTCACGAAGAAGCTAAAGATCGCGACAGCCCAATACAGTAACCTGCCTTCGCGGCGCACGGCCGCTAGTTCCGCCGCGCCGCGTTTCGCGGCCTGATCGCTGTTGCGCATCGCTTAGTCCCCTTGTCGGCAGATATGTTCGCCTAGCCACTATCTTAGCGGCCTTGCACTGGTGCGGCACGTTATATTTCAGACAGGTTCTATGCGACAGGTGGCACCCGCCACAACCGTTACTGTGGATGCTGCGCAAACCCGCTTACAGGCCCTGCGTGACAGGTGTGAAATCCCGCGCTAGGGTGCCGCGCATGACTGTGAATGTAATCGCCAGAATGCCTTTGATGAAAGCAGGTCTTACCGCCATGCTAACTCTTTGCGCATGGTCCGCTATTGCTGGTCCTTATGATGGGACCTATCGGCAGGCGGCAAACGCGGAATGCGCACTAGTTGGCGTCGATGGCGGATCGGTCAAAATCGAGGACGACATCTTTTATGGGGTCGAGGTTGAATGCCGCATGGCTGACCCGGTCAATGTTCTTGAAATGGACGCCCTGCTTTACACGATGCAATGCAGCGGTGAAGATCAGGTCTTTTCCGAACGCGCCATGTTGATGAATAAAGCGCAGGACGATGGGATCATCATGGTCTGGGATGGCTACGCATTTGTCTTCGATCGCTGCCCAGAGCCAGGCAGCCAGCCCCCTTTAAAAGTAGGGACCAGCGACGCGCCCGAAGCCAATCCGCAAGGGACTGACACGCCCGCGATAGAAGCGGCCCCGATTGACGCTGCTGCTGACCCGGCATTGCCAGATGCGGTCGCAGAACCTGCGACCGCTGACTGAACCGCTATCAGTTCCCCAAGCCGCCAAGGATGTTTTGCAGCACGTCCAGAATCTCTGTATCCGCTTCGATCCCCGTATCTGCCAGCATCCCACCGCGAGAGCTGGGACCAGGAACATCAAGCGGCAAAGGCTTTGGCGCTTGACCTGCGACGACACGGGACATGGTGGCCTGCCAGATTTCAGCCGGAAGGCCGCCGCCGGTGACGCCTGACATTGGGCTGTTGTCGTCGTAGCCCATCCAGACGCCCACGACATAGTCGGCATTGAATCCGATGAACCATGCGTCACGTGCACTGTTCGTGGTGCCGGACTTGCCTGCCAACTCCCACCCGGGAATTTGCGCCCGCGTGCCGGTCCCTCGGGCGACGACCTGCGACATCATGTAAGTCAGCTGTCGCGCGGCACCTTGCTGAATGACGCGTTCCTGCAAGCCAGACCCCGTGTTGTCCATCAGGGGGGCGTCGTCGCCCTTTAGGCGCAGGTCGATCAGGCCGTAGGGCTGTACTGCTGACCCGCCGTTCAAGATGCCAGCATATGCGCCTGTCATTTCGATCAGCGTGCTTTCAGACACGCCAAGCGCAAGGGCAGGGCCTGCCGCAAGATCACTGGCGATCCCGAATTTCTGCGCAACGGTGCGAACCATCTCGCGGCCTACGTCCTCTGACAGGAGGATCGCTGGGATATTGCGCGATTCGTATAGCGCCTGCGTCAGTGTGATCGGCCCCTTGAATTTGTGGTCATAATTGTCGGGCCGCCACGGACCGGACCCGGGCACGTTGATGGTCAGCGGTGCGTCGTCGATCAAGTCATTCGGACTAAACCCCAGATCAAGGGCGGTGGCATAGATGAACGGCTTGAATGCCGATCCCGGCTGACGGCGCGCTTGCGTCGCGCGGTTAAAGGCACCGCTGGCCCGCACATCGCGTCCACCAACCATGCCCCGTACCGCGCCATCGGCGCTCATCACAATCACTGCGGCTTGCGCCTTCGATGACGGCTTTAGTTTGGCGTCGACGATCGACAGCAGGGCGGTTTCGGCCGCCGTCTGAATGCGCTGGTCCAACGTAGTCTGTATGACCACGTCTTCGGTCGTGTCGCGTGTAAAAAAGTCTGGTCCCTGCTCCATGACCCAATCGGCAAAGTATCCGCCCGCCCGGGCCTGTGCGGCCTGCGACAGCTGTGCCGGGCGCGCGCGCGCTTCGGCGGCCTGTTCTGACGTAATGTAGCCCTGATCCTCCATCAATCCGACGACGATATTGGCCCGGTCAACCGCCCGCTGCATGTTCGATGTCGGGGCATAGCTGCTGGGAGCTTTGAGGAGACCGGCCAACATCGCGGCTTCCGCCGGGTTCACCTGCGCCGCAGACTTGCCGAAATAGCGTTGCGCAGCCGCTTCGAATCCACGGCTGCCCGCCCCCAGATAGGCGCGGTTCAAGTAGATCGTCAGGATCTGTTCTTTGCTATAGGCTGCTTCCATCCCCATAGAAAAGATGGCCTCTTTGATCTTGCGCCATAGCGTCGTGCGGCGGCAGTCGTCTTCGTATTCGCGCTCGTTCTTCCACGTACCGCTGTCGAATGGCACGCCAAGGCACAACAGTTTTGCAGTCTGCTGCGTAATCGTAGAGCCGCCGTTGCCAGACAGGGGGCCGCGCCCTTCGCTGAGGTTGATGCGCACGGCGCTGGCGACGCCGCGCGGGCTGATGCCAAAGTGACTATAGAATCGCTTGTCCTCTGTCGCGACCACAGCGTCGTGCAGATAAGGCGAGACCTGTTCCGCAGTAATCATCCCGCCGAACTGGTCGCCGCGCCACGCAAACACATCGCCATTGCGGTCGAGTAGCGTGACAGAGCCTCTGGTGCGGCCGTCCACTAAGGTTTCGATGGGCGGCATCTGCGCTGCAAAATACAAGACACCACATGCAATAAGTACTGCGACCGCTAGTCCCAGCTTCCATGTAACGCGGATGATCAGCCCAAGTGCCCATGTGAAAGGCAACAACAGCCAGCCCAACAGGCCCCGCTTGTGCGGTGTCCGGGCACGCCGTTTTTTAGGGGCGGCCTTTGGTTTAGCCGCCGCCGCTTTATACCGGCGATCCGCCACCAGTGGTTTGCCTGTCGTAGTCTTCTTTGCCATCGGCTGCCCGGTCCGTCATTTTCAGTCTTTTTCCGACCATACCCTCCGACGACGCGCTTGTCCCGCGATCTTGGCCCACTGGTATTGGGTTTTTCCTTATGCTTAAAAAGTAAGCTGGCAGCGATATTTGTGCAAAAATTGTGCAACAACCTAGGATTCCGGGGCGCTTTGGTGCCCCGTTTTCTTGCTCCACGGGCCTACACCCGCCCTTTTGACAGGTATCCACATCGGTCGGGGCCAAGTCCCGCCACAGGGAACGAGGAAAACTTAACGTGAAACTGATTATTGCAACGATCAAGCCGTTCAAGCTGGAGGAGGTCCGCGAGGCGCTGACCTCTATCGGCGTGCGCGGCATGATGGTGTCCGAGATCAAAGGCTTTGGGTCTCAATCTGGCCACACCGAAATCTACCGTGGTGCTGAATACGCCGTGAATTTCGTGCCAAAGGTCAAGCTAGAGATCGTGGTGCCCGATAGCATGGCCGAACAGGTCGTCAGCACCATCGCAAGCACCGCTAAGACCGACAAAATCGGCGACGGTAAAATCTTCACCCTCGACGTGGAAGGCGCCCTTCGCGTCCGCACCGGCGAGTTGAACGACGACGCGCTGTAAAGCCGCGCACCAGAGGGACAGATAAGACTATGAACAACGTAAATTTAAAATTCCTCCTACCCGTGACGGCGGCGCTTATTGCGCTTCCCGTACTCGGCTTTGCGCAAGAGGTGGCACCCGCCGAGGCTGAAGCCGTCGTCGAAGCCGCCACGCCGACTTTTGATGAAATCGGCCCCTACATCATGACCACGCTGTTGTTCCTGATCGGCGGCTTCCTCGTGATGTGGATGGCCGCAGGCTTTGCCATGCTCGAGGCAGGCCTTGTGCGGTCCAAAAACGTGACCACACAGCTGACCAAGAACGTGGCACTCTTTGCCATCGCGGGCATCATGTATTGGCTGATCGGCTACGGTATCATGTATCCCGGCGACGACGGTTGGACGATCTCCGGCTATCTGGGCAACCTTTGGTCGCCGACGGTGCTGGAACCCGTTGGTCTTGCCGCTGCTGACGCCGACCTGGGCTATGCCTCTGTCGCGTCCGACTTTTTCTTTCAGTTGATGTTCTGCGCGACGACCGCATCGATCGTGTCCGGCACACTGGCAGAGCGGGTCAAGCTATGGCCGTTCCTAATCTTCACTGTGGTCCTGACCGGTGTTCTGTATCCGATCGAGGCTTCTTGGCAGTGGGGCGGTGGCTGGTTGTCCGAAGCGGGCTTCTACGATTTTGCAGGCTCTACTCTGGTTCACGCCGCTGGTGGTTTCGCAGCCCTTGCAGGTGCTTTGGTACTGGGTCCGCGGATCGGAAAATACAAAGATGGCCGTGTGTTCCCGATGCCGGGTTCTAACCTTGCGCTTGCTACTTTGGGTACATTTATCCTGTGGTTGGGTTGGTTTGGCTTCAACGGTGGTAGCCAGCTGGCTGCGGGCACCGTGGGCGACATCACCGACGTCGGTCGCATCTTTGCCAATACCAACATGGCGGCATCTGCAGGCGCAGTAGCGGCAATGATCTTTACCCAACTGATGTATGGCAAGGTCGACTTGACCATGGTCCTGAACGGCGCGCTTGCTGGTCTGGTGTCCATCACTGCGGGCCCTCTTGATCCGTCTCTGTTCGGTGCACTGCTGATTGGTGCTGTAGGTGGTATCATCGCCGTGCTGGTCGTTCCGCTGCTTGACAAGCTTAAGATCGACGATGTTGTCGGTGCGATCCCGGTCCACCTCGTGGCTGGCTTCTGGGGTACGATGATTGTGCCGTGGAACTCTGCAGACACCTCTTATGTCACGCAGTTCATCGGCTTCGCCTCTATCGGTATCTTCATGTTCGTCGTGTCGCTGGTGGTCTGGCTGATCATCAAGGCAGTTTCCGGCATCCGTGTCAGCGAAGAGGCAGAGATCAACGGCCTCGACATGCATGAAATGGGCATGGAGGCCTACCCCGAGTTTGCGAAAGGCTGATCCCTCCCACAGCTTTTCCGAAGAGGTCCGGGCGTTCGCGCCCGGACTTTTTTTAATGATATACTCCGAATCCCGCATAAGCCGAATTTGATGTCTTGACGGCTGGGTTTGAAACGATTCAGCTATGTCTATGATCCACCCCGGCTTTCTTTCCTCAGCAGACCGCCTCGAGCTTGAGGCTTGCGTGCGTCGTCAGCGCGAAGACCACGGTATTGCCCGCCGGGCAAATGCGATCCTACTGCTCGACGACGGGGAAAGCTGTGCTCGGATCGCAAAGTTTCTCTACTTGGACGACGATACCATCCGGGGCTGGCATAAAACCTACC
>JAGXIQ010000070.1 GCA_024635625.1 Loktanella sp.
AGACCGCCCTGTTCCAACTGCGCAAAGCATCTAACCTGACCGGCTGGCATCCCTGCTATCAAGCAGAACTGGCCCAGCGCCTGTGGAAGCTAAAGGACCGCGACACATGCAAAGAGATCGTGGACCGGCTGGCCGCGACTCCGCATGACTTCATCGAAATCCATCTGATGACCTCTGACATGCTAAAGCGCGACCCGGATCGCCTGCAAGACGCCCTTGACCTTATTGACCGCGCGCTTGTCCCCGGCCACGGTGCCCAGCGACTGCTGGCCGCACGCGCGAAACTTTTGATGATGCTGCACCGCGTGGATGAAGCACAAGAGGTCTACGAGACTCTCGTCGCCAGCGGTCAAGGCACCGAACATACCCACGTTGATATCTACCGCCAGTTCAGCGCCTTGGGTCGAGAGGACATTGCCCGCGCCCTGACCGCCCGCAGTATGTACGATTTCGACATGGTCAAGGACATGGCGAACAGCTGACACGCAACCAGGCCCCGGCATTCTTCTCGTCCCAAATATCCCGGGGGGAGTCCGCTAAAGCGGACGGGGGGCTGGCCCCCCGATTTAGCGCAATAGGTCACAAACAGCCACGGCGCTATACCGATGCATAATCCGGTTCCCCTCCCCCGCGCGCCGCGCTAGCGTCGCGCAAAATAGGCAGGAAAATCGACTATGACAGACCCCACGATCCGGCTGGGCGCGGACATCGGCGGCACTTTCACTGACGTGGTGCTAGAGGTGGGCGCAGACCGTTTTTCCACCAAGGTTCTGACCACTTATACCGCCCCTGAAGACGCTATCGTCACCGGCCTGCACATCGTTTGCGGCAAGGCCGGCATTACGCCAGACCGCATCGGCCAGATTATCCACGGCACGACGCTTGCCACCAATGCGCTGATCGAACGGCGCGGTGCGCAGACCGCGCTGATCACGACGGAAGGCTTTCGCGACGTGATCGAAATGCGTTCCGAATCCCGGTTCGAGCAATATGACCTGAACCTGACCCTGCCTTTGCCCCTATTGTCCCGCGACCAGCGCTATACTCTGCCCGAGCGGATGGACGCACAGGGCGGCGTCCTCATTCAGCTCGACCGCGCGGATGTCGTGACGCTTTGTGCCGAACTGCGGCAGGGCGGTTACGATAGCATCGCCGTCGGTCTGCTGCATTCTTACGCCAACCCTGCCCACGAGCGCCTGATCCGAGAGGTTCTGGCGCAGGAATTGCCCGGTGTTATGGTCTCGCTGTCGTCCGATGTCTCGCCGCAGATGCGTGAATACGAGCGGTTCAACACCACGGTTGCCAATGCCTATATCCAGCCGTTGATTGCCAGTTACCTGCACCGTCTGGCGGACCGTTTGGCGGCAGAAGGTGCGGCTTGTCCGGTTTTCCTTATGCATTCCGGCGGCGGGATTATGGATATCGCCACTGCTGCCGACTTTCCTGTGCGATTGGTTGAATCCGGCCCTGCTGGGGGGGCTGTCTTTGCCGCCGATATCGCTGCCCGGCATGGATTGGATAAGGTGCTGTCATTCGACATGGGCGGCACCACCGCTAAGATCTGCCTGATCCGCGACCAGACGCCTAAGACGGCCCGAGTTTTCGAGGTCGCACGGTCTTATCGGTTCAAAAAAGGATCGGGTATGCCGATCTCGATCCCGGTGATCGACATGGTGGAAATCGGTGCAGGTGGCGGGTCACTTGCGCATTTGGACGCCTTAAACCGGATCACCGTTGGTCCGGAAAGTGCGGGATCTGAACCTGGCCCCGCCTGTTATGGACGCGGCGGCACCCGGCCCGCGGTCACCGACGCAGACCTGACGCTAGGCAAGCTGGACCCTGCCAGCTTTGCCGGGGGCACGATCCCATTGGATCCTGCGGCCGCACAGGCCGCTCTTTTGGCGCACTTGGGCGATGCCTTGCACATGGACGCGACAGAAGCGGCATGGGGGCTGGCAGAGGTTGTGGACGAAAATATGGCCAACGCCGCCCGTGTCCACGCGGTCGAGAACGGCGAGGACCTGTCGGACTACACCATGATTGCTTTTGGCGGTGCCGCCCCTCTGCACGCCGCGCGCCTTTGCGAAAAACTTGGGATAGCGCGGTGCTTGATTCCACCGGGCGCGGGTGTTGGATCAGCCATCGGTTTCTTACGCGCGCCTTTCAGCTTCGAGGCGAACCGCAGCGTATTCATGCCGCTGTCAAACTTTGACGCCGTGACGGTCCGCGCCTTGTTCACTGAAATGCGCGAAGAGGCGACGACATTCGTGCGATCCTGTTCTGCCGACGCGCCCATCGTCTGCGATTACAAAGTGTTCATGCGCTACAAAGGGCAAGGCTGGGAAATCCCTGTACCACTTAGCCAAGAGGTTGCAGAGGCCGCAGACGCCGACGCTATCCTTGCGCGGTTCGAAGCGGACTATGCCGCGCTTTTCGGGCGCACCGTGCAGGGGATGGCCGCTCAAATTACGGTTTGGTCTGTGAACGCACGCACGCCCACCTCTGCCGCACCACCCGCCGCTGTCGTAGCCGCAGGCGCAACGCCCGACAGTATGACAGATCGCCAGCTTTTTGACGCCGCTCTTGGCCGTTCGACGCAGGCTACCGTCTATGCCCGCGCCGCCATGTCCCCCGGCGCCCATCTGCACGGCCCCGCCGCCATCACAGAGGACGAGACCACGATCATCGTCCCCGACAGCCGCACCGCGACAGCCCTTGCTGATGGCTGCATCGCCCTCGACGTAAAGGACGCGCCATGACCCTTTCTCAAGTTCAGTTACAAGTGATGTGGACACGCCTGATTTCGGTGGTGGAGGAGCAAGCGCAAGCGCTGGTCCGCACCGCCTTTTCCACCTCTGTACGCGAGGCGGGCGACTTGTCGGCGGGTGTCTACGACGCGCAGGGCAGGATGCTGGCGCAGGCCGTCACTGGCACGCCGGGGCATGTGAACGCGATGGCCGACGCGGTACCGCATTTCATCCGCGATATCGGTGCCACGACGATGCGCGACGGTGACGTCTATCTGACCAACGACCCGTGGAAGGGCACCGGGCATTTGCACGACATCACAGTCGTCACGCCGACGTTTCACAACGGTACCCTTGTCGGCTTTTTCGGCTGTACAGCGCATGTAGTCGATATCGGCGGGCGCGGCTTTGGCGCTGATGGCAATTCGATCTTTGAGGAAGGTCTGCAGATCCCGATCATGCGATTTGCGAATGCAGGCAGCGTGGACCAGACCCTGATACGTCTGATCCGCGCCAATGTTCGCGAAGCCGACCAGTTGATCGGTGACCTATATGCGCTGGCGACTTGCAACGAAATCGGTCAGCGCCGTTTGATTCAGATGCTGTCAGAATTTGCTTTGCCCGATCTTGGCGCTGTATCAGACTTTATCCTGACCCAGTCGCGCGATGCGACGCTGGCGCGGATGGCGGCATTGCCGCAAGGTAGTGCGACAGGGAAGATGCAGATCGATGGCTATGCCGCCCCTGTCGACCTGTGCGTCACCGTCAGCTTTAACGGCGACCATGTTCTGTGTGATTGGACAGGCACCAGCGGTCTTGACCCCAAAGGCATCAATGTCCCGCTGGTCTATACCAAAGCCTACGCCTGCTATGCGCTGAAGTGCGCCATCGCGCCCGACATTCCAAACAACGCGGCCAGTCTGGAACCCTTCCGGATCACCGCCCCCGCGGATACCATCGTCAATGCGGTCCATCCCGCCCCGGTCGCTTTGCGCCACGTGATCGGACACCTTGTGCCTGACACGATTTTTGCAGCCCTCGACCAACTGCTGCCCGGGGTCGTCCCGGCAGAGGGTGCGGGATGTTTGTGCAACTTTCAGTTATCCTTGCGGCCCGGTGTCGGTGCCCCAGCCGGTGCGCAACGGGCCGAGGTACTGACATTTAATTCTGGCGGTGCTGGCGCGCGACCCACACTGGATGGCTTATCGGCCACGGCTTTCCCCTCTGGCGTGATGACCATGCCGGTCGAGGCGACGGAACATGCGGGCCCTGTCATCATCTGGCGCAAAGAGTTGCGGCCAGATTCTGGCGGCGCGGGTCAGTTCCGCGGCGGACTGGGACAGCTGATGGAGGTGGGGGCACGCGAAGGGTACGCTGCTGATTTCTCTGCCATGTTTGACCGCGTCGATCACCCTGCACGCGGCCGCCATGGCGGCGCAGATGGTGCGCCCACGACTGTTGCCCTGAACGACGGCACACAGATGCGCGGCAAGGGCCGCCAACCGGTGCCACAGGGTGCGCGCGTGATGTTGGCCTTCCCCGGGGGCGCTGGCCATGGTGATCCCGCCAAGCGTGACCCCGGTGCCGTCGCCCGCGATCTGGCGCTTGGCTATATCACCGCCACGACGGCACGCGATATCTATGGCCTGTCGCAATCCGACGTCGACGCGATCCTAAAGCCAGCTTTGTAGGGTTCTACCTTCTTGCCGTAAAAAGTCTCGGTACAAAAGCGCAGGACCGGGGGCCACCCACCGGTGCGTGCCGACGCAAACAGGATCAGGCTTCGCGACGCGATGACCGCTATCACAACAGCACTTGGCCCGACGACAGCGAAGAGTGCCTGCGGAGCAAGTGGAAAGCGGCCAAGTTCATTCAATGGACTGTTCGCGCCGCCCCGGCGTTGCAGGCCAATAGTAGCAGGTTCGCCGCGGGGTCTGGACGTTTCCCGCCTGCCGGTGCGAAGGTGCGCCCAAAGGTCCTGACCGGACTTAAAGGGAGAGAGACAATGGATATTGCAGGACAATCCGCCATCGTGACTGGCGGGGCATCAGGCCTTGGGGCCGCGACCGCGCGGGCCTTGGCGCAGGCTGGCGCAAAAGTTGCGATTTTCGACATGAATGCAGAGCGCGGCCGCGCCGTTGCAGAAGAAATCGGCGGCACCTTCTGCGCGGTCAATGTGACCGACCCTGCCAGTGTGGCACAGGCGCTAAAGGATGCGGACGGGCTGCATGGGGCCGCGCGGATCGTGGTGAACTGTGCTGGCATTGGCCCACCTGCCAAGGTCGTCAGCAGAGAGGGCGATCCTTTACCCCTGGCAGACTTCATGCATGTCATAAACGTAAATCTTGCTGGCAGCTTCAATGTGCTGTCTCAGGCGGCAGCGGCGATGCAACGGCTGGACCCTTTAGGCGAAGAGCGTGGTGTCATCATCAACACGGCCTCTGTCGCCGCCTATGACGGCCAGATTGGTCAGGCGGCCTATGCGGCCTCGAAGGGTGGGATCGTCGCGATGACGCTGCCAGTGGCACGTGAAATGGCGCGGTTTGGCATTCGCGTGATGACCATCGCGCCCGGCCTGTTCCTGACACCGCTGCTGGAAAGTCTGCCTGCCGACGCGCAGGAAAGTCTGGGCCGTCAGGTGCCATTTCCCTCTCGACTTGGGCACCCTTCCGAATATGCCAAGCTGGCGCTGGCCATTGTCGACAACCCTATGCTGAACGGCGAAGTCATCCGTCTGGACGGCGCAATCCGGATGGCACCGAAATGAGCGGGACACTGGAACGGCACGGGATCAGCGACCGTGCACTGGATTTGGCTGACCGCGTGGAGGCCTTTGTCCGCGATGTGGTCGTACCATTTGAAAAAGATCCGCGTCAGGGCGCGCATGGGCCCGAGGAGGCCTTGGTCGCCGACCTGCGCGCAAAGGCACGCGATGCTGGGTTAATGACGCCGCATATCCTTGGCGATGGTGATCACCTGACGCAGCGCGAAACAGCGGCGGTTTTGATCCGTTCTGGCTTGTCGCCGCTGGGACCGGTAGCGCTGAATACCGCTGCCCCGGACGAAGGCAACATGTTCCTGCTCGGCAAGGTCGCAAGCGACGATCTGAAACGACGCTTCCTTGACCCACTTGTCGCGGGCGATGCGCGGTCGGCCTTCTTTATGACCGAACCGGATGGTGGTGCAGGGTCTGACCCGATGATGATGAAAACCACCTGTGTGCCCGACGGCAACCACTGGGTCGTCAATGGCGCAAAGACCTACATTACCGGGGCCGAAGGCGCGAAAGTCGGCATCGTGATGGCAAAGTCCGGCGATGGCGCCTGCATGTTCCTTGTCGATCTACCGCACCCGGCAATCCGAACCGTGCGAATTCTGGATACGATCGACGACTCTATGCCGGGCGGCCATGCCGAGATTGCCATCGAAAACCTACGCCTGCCCGCCGACCAAATGCTGGGTGCTGCTGGCGAAGGTTTTCGATATGCGCAGGTGCGTCTTGCCCCGGCCCGGCTGTCACACTGCATGCGCTGGCTTGGCGCCTGCGTGCGCGCACAAGAGATCGCGACAGATTACGCCAATCGCCGCCATGCCTTTGGCAAACCGCTGATCGAACACGAAGGCGTCGGTTTCATGTTGGCGCAAAATCGGATCGATCTGAAACAGGCAGAACTGATGACACTGTGGTGCGCAGATGTGCTGGATAGCGGCGCATATGGAACGACGGAATCGTCGATGACCAAGGTGGCCGTATCCGAGGCATTGATGCGGATTGCGGACAATTGTGTTCAGGTCATGGGCGGTCAGGGTGTGACGTCGGATACCATCGTCGAAAAGGTATTCCGCGAAATCAGGGCGTTCCGTATCTATGACGGACCAACTGAAGTCCACAAATGGTCATTGGCCAAGAAGATCGCCAAGGATTGGTCCAAAACTCAGGTGTAAGGCCAAGACCGAGGACTTTTCGCGTAAGAACTCTTTGGGTGCGGACAACGTTTCATCGAAAATGATGTCCGCACCACCGCCTTAGGTTAACCTGACAGCCTGACCAGTGCGGGCCGACTCTTGTGCTGCCAGCCCCATTGCCACCGCATAAGCACCGTCCGCGACCGTCACCTCGACCTGTCCCCCACTGCGCACAACCGCCGCAAAGCGTTGGTGTTGATAGAAAGTGGACCCATTGTGATCGCCCGCTGCCAGCAACTGCGGATCAACGGGAATTTCGACCGTATAGGGCCCCTTGGGGCTGCGCGGGCTGACGGTCAACAGCGGCACTGGCGCCGGTCCCAAGACAGCAGGCCAAAAGCGACCGGGCCCTGGCACCTGTGCCTCGATCTTACCCGCGGGGCCAATTGCACTGATCTCTTCTTGATAGCGTGCGCCTTCGGCGAACATGCACAGTTCCAGCATGGCCCGCGCACCGCTGGCGAAATCGACGATGACATAGCCGTTGTCCCAGATGTCAGGGGCTTCGCCACCATAGCTTTCCGCCTTGTGGTTCACGTCCTGCCCGGCGCTTGCCATAACACGCACCGGGTCTGACTGTAGGATCAGCCGCATCAGGTCGAAGAAATGGCAGCACTTTTCGACCAGCGTACCACCTGTGCGCGCGTTAAAGCGGTTCCAGTCGCCGACCTTTGGCAAAAAGGGGAAACGGTGTTCGCGGATCGTCAGCATGCGGATACCGCCGGTTGCGGCCTCTGCCTGAGCAACAAAGGCGGCGACGGGCGGCATGTAGCGGTATTCCATCGCAACCCAGACAGGCGGCACGTAATCTGCGAACAGTCGCTGTACGGCGTCTGCGTCGCCGACATCGGTAAACAATGGTTTTTCGCACAGGATCGGCAAAGGTCGGGTTGCCACAATCTGGCGCAGTTGCGGCATATGGCAATCATTGGGGCTGGCGATGACCAGAGCGTCAAGGTTTTCCTCTAGCAGCAAATCATCGATCGAGGTCGCGACACGGGCTGCGCCTGCCAGACGCGCGGCTGCTTGCGAAAGGTCAGCGACCGGGTCGAACACCACAGACACGCGCGCTGCTGGTAATAGCGCGATATTGCGGATGTGTTCCTGCGCCATCATCCCGCAGCCGATGATGCCATAGTTAATCGTTTTCAAACTTTTCAGCCTTTTCCCATGCGCATGACGTAGCGCGCCGTGTTCGTGTCGAACCATGTCCGCGAAAATTCTGCCCGCTGCCCGTTGGCGTCGGCGCTGACGCGCGAGATATGCGCAGCCAATGACCCTGCCTCGATACCAAAAGCCTGCGGCCCCCAGTTGGGCATAGCACGCAGGCCCAAGCGGTCTTCGACCGAACCGATCACAAGTCCGAGCCTGTCGCGGTAATACTGGTAAAGCGATTCCGACAGATCCTGACACGTGATCCGGGTGGCCCGGCTCGCGTCGAGCCAGATTTCCTCGATCGCGGCAGGGATGCCATCCAGCGACCGCAGCCGTCTGATCCGCCAGCCCTGTGTTGCAGTCCCGAAGGTAGGCGCATCAGTGGGTTTGTCGTATAGCCCCACATCAAGGACTTCGGCCGTGGGTAAACCACCGCCGTTTGGCCGTTCCAGCCGGAAAAAGCTGTAAACCGAACTGACCCCTGCCCGGTGCCGCACGTAATTGCCAGACCCTTGCACGCGGTCCAGCAGGCCCTTGTCCGCCAAAACCGCCAACGCCTTGCGTAGGGTACCGACCGCAAGATCCAGATCACGGGCCATGTCCCGCTCTGTCGGCAGGCGGGTGCCGTCGGCCAGATGCCCGGCCGCGATTTCGCGGATCAGTCGTTCGCTGACCTGAATGTACTTTGGTAAGGTCGCGGAAGCAGGCACAGTATATCCCATATTGATACAGTATTGTTACACAATCTGGCGCGTGCTACGCAAGGACGAACAACGCGCGGGAGGGGACCAAATGGCCGACACAATTGTTCCGATTACCAGTCCTGATTTGGACGCCTCAGAGGTGTCATGGTTCTCGGCCCTGTGTTCTGACGATTACCAATTCCTTGGCGTACCGGTCGGCGGCCTGCGGTCCAGTTGGGACCATTGCCGCGATATCGGCCTAGAGGCGGAACGTCAGGGATTTCGCAATCTGCTGGCGCCTTCGTCCTATCAAGTCGGGCAAGACACATTGTCCTACGTCGCCGCAATGGCCCCCCTGACAGAGCGGATCAATTTCCTTGCAGCGATCCGCTGCGGAGAGATGCAGCCCATCATGCTGGCCCGCACGGTGGCCACGCTGGACCACATGCTGCAAGGGCGCCTAACACTTAACGTCATCTCTTCCGACTTCCCCGGAGAGAAGGCCGACAGTGCCTTTCGCTATCGTCGCAGCCACGAAGTGGTCGAAATTCTACGTCAGGCATGGACCCAAGACGAGATTAACTTTACCGGTGAAGTCTATGATTTCAAAGGGATCACTACCGATCCCGCCAAGCCCTATCAAACGGGAGGCCCGCTGCTTTATTTCGGCGGCTATTCGCCAGACGCGCTGGAACTGTGCGGGGCGCAATGCGACGTTTATCTGATGTGGCCAGAAACCAAGGATGTGCTGGCCCAGCGCATGACGGACGTGAATGCCCGCGCCGCAGCCCATGGGCGCACGCTGGACTACGGACTTCGCGTCCACATGATCGTTCGCGACACAGAGGCGGAAGCGAAAGAATATGCCGAATACATCGCCAGCAAATTGGACGATGAATACGGCAAGTTGATCCGCGAACGGGCGCACGATTCCATCAGCCTTGGCGTGGCGCATCAGGCGCGCGCGCGGGAATTGGCAGATCAATTCGGTTATACTGAGCCGGGCCTGTGGACCGGAATCGGACGGGCGCGATCTGGCTGCGGTGCGGCCCTTGTGGGGTCAACGGACCAGATCCTGTCCAAGATCGAAGATTACCAAAAGATGGGCATCCGTGCCTTCATCTTTTCCGGCTATCCGCATATCGAAGAAGCGCAGCATTTTGGCAGACGCGTCATGCCGCACCTGAAAACCTGTTCACTGCCCGAAGCCTACGGCCGGGTGCCAATGACCACCCCGCAGACGCCGCTTGGCGCAGGACCCCGCCGATGACCCGTATCCAGATGACCGAAGACCTTGATTTCAGCCGTATCGTCTATGGCATGTGGCGGCTGAGGGATGATGACGACACCAGCCCGGCCCACGTGCAGGCCAAGATCGAGGCCTGCCTTGCCCAAGGCATCACCACGATGGATCAAGCCGACATCTACGGCGGCTACATGGCCGAAGAGATCATGGGCGCAGCCCTGAAACAGGCCCCCGCCCTACGCGACCTGATTGAAGTCGTGACAAAGTGCGACATCGTCGTCGACGCGGGCCGTCACGGCGGCGCACCGGTCAAGTACTACGACACAAGCCGCGCGCATATCGAGGCGTCGGTTGATGCTTCGCTCTCGCTTATGGGGTTGGACCGGATCGACATGCTGCTGATCCACCGTCCCGACCCTCTGATGGACCATCAAGAGACGGGTCGCACGCTGGATGACCTCGTAGCCTCTGGCAAAGTCCGCGCCGTGGGTGTGTCAAACTTTCGCCCTTGGGACTGGTCCTTGCTACAATCCGCGATGGACAGCAAACTGGCATCCAACCAGATAGAGCTGTCATTAGCCAACCTCGCCCCCTTCACAAATGGCGATATCGCCCACCTGCAACAGCAGGGCACACCGATCATGGCATGGTCGCCGTTGGGTGGCGGTCGCCTTATGGACTCGGCAGATGGGCCAAAGCTGCACGACCTCATGACGCAAATGGCAGAAGAACACGGCGTCGATAACGCAGCCATTGCGGTCGCGTGGTTGCTGGCGCATCCTGCAAATATTCTGCCCGTCATGGGCACCAATACCTTGAGCCGGATCGCGACGCTGTCCGACGCCCTGAAAGTCAACATGAGCCGTCAGGCGTGGTATCTGCTCTATACCGCTGCCCTCGGACACGAGGTTCCATAAATGGACGCAGGCACCATCCAGTCTTTCGACCCTTCCGCCGACGCCGACAGCTTTCGCGGCGCACTGGGGACTTTCGTGACAGGCGTGACCGTGATCACGACTGACAGCCCCGAAGGCCCCGTCGCCATCGTTGCCAATAGTTTCGCCTCCGTTTCGCTGAACCCGCCGCTGGTGCTATGGTCACCCGCGAAATCCAGCAAGCGGTTCGAGCATTTTGCAGGCTCTCGGCGCTTCGCCGTTCATGTGCTGTCTGCGAACCAACGCGACATCTGTGCGGCGATTATCGCGTCCAAAACCGCCATTACGAAGGTGCCAATGCATCTGTCCCACTGCGGCATGCCGATTATCGAAGGCGCCCTAGCCACGTTCGAATGCAACCTCGAGACGACCTACGATGCCGGTGACCATGTGATTGTTGTTGGCCGGGTAACACGCGCGCACCACACCGGCGGCGACCCACTCGTCTTTCACGGCGGCAAATACGGCAGCTTCACCTCTTAGGACGCCCCTTCACTGGGGTAAGAACACCTAGGGTGGAGGTGCGGCACGACGGGGGGGGGCCCCATCTGTCGCAGAATATCAACACCGCCCAAGATCGGGCACAGCAGGGGAGGAGCCGGTGATGCCGGTCCTGTTTGGGGTCCTCTGGCCCCTTCAACGCCTGAACACCGGCCTATTGGCGGTGGGTCGTGTACTTGCGATCGCGGCGCTGGCGCTGATGGTGTGTTTCATATTGGGTCAGGTCTTTTTTCGCTATGTCCTGAACGACGCGCCCAACTGGACAGAAGAAGCCGCCCGCTTTGGTATGTTGTGGATGACCGGACTGATGGCACCTGTCGCCTATCGACAGGGTGGTTTCGTGGCCATCGACATGGTGGAACGCGCCCTGCCCCGGATGCTGGCCGGCTTGCTGACGCTGGTCCTTCTAGCCCTCTCGCTTTCGGTGCTTTGCATCATGTGGGAACGGGGTTTGAACAATCACGTCGATAGCTTGTCAGGCCGCGGCCGCATGCCGTCCCTGCGCCTGCCCTTCGATCTGGTCGGAGGCGAATCGATCCGCTTCAGGAACCAATGGATGTTCGCGTCTTTGTTCGTTGGGGTGAACTTGTTGATCCTCGTGAACGTGGAACTGATGCTGCGGCAGGTTATCACCCTTTTAGGCGGCGCTGACCGCCTGACGCCACTTGGCGAAGCGACTGTGATGGCCGAATAGATGCTGCTTTGGTTCCTGCCCTTTTTCCTTTTGCTTATCCTGATTGGCCTGCCGATCGTTTTTGCACTGATGGTGTCACCGATCGCGTTGATCCTGCTAGAGGGCGACACCCGTAATGTTGTCGCAGGACTTTACCGCAACCTTTACAACGGCATGGACAGCTTTCCTTTGATGGCGCTGCCGTTCTTCATGCTCGCCGGGGAAATCATGAACCGCGGCGGCATCACCATGCGCCTCGTGGAATTCTCGCAAGCTTTCATTGGCCACCTGCGCGGCGGTCTTGCCCACGTCAATATTCTGTCCAGCTTTCTGTTCGCGGGCATGTCCGGGTCTGCCGTAGCGGATGTGTCAGCCCTAGGATCCACCCTGATCCCCGCGATGGAAAAGAACGGCTACACCCGCCGCTTTGCCGCCGCGATCACGGCCGCAAGTTCCGTTATCGGCCCCATCATCCCGCCGTCTGGCATCATGATCATCTACGCCTATGTCATGGGCGAAAGCGTCGCCGCCTTGTTCCTTGCGGGCATCGTGCCGGGCATCCTGATCGGAGTGGGCCTGATGGCCACGGTCTGGCTGATGGCCGACCGCTACGACCTTCCAAAGGCGGAACGCATCGTCCATCCCGGCCAGACCATCAGCACGACGGAATATTGGGTCAGCCTGATTCTGCTGCGCCTGAACCTTGGCTACCTTCTTTACGCCGTGGCGCTTTTTATCCCCGGCAGTGATGCCATTCCAGGACTGCTGCTGTTTGGGGTCATGTTGATACCCGCCCATCTGATCCTGCGGGGCTATCGCAAACGGGTCAGCCACGACTTTCGACTAATCTGCAAAAAGGCAGTGGCGCCGATGCAGACGCCCATCATCATCCTTGGAGGTATTCTGATCGGCGTTTTCACCCCAACAGAAGCCTCTGCCGTGGCCGTCGCCTATGCACTGATTGTTAGCTTTTTCGTCCTGCGTGCTATGACACTGGCGGATCTGTGGGCCGTTCTGGGCAAGTCCGCCCTTGGCACCGCTGCAGTGCTGTTGCTGGTTGGGGCCGCGGTCGCGTTCAAGACCGTCGTGTCCCTTTCATACGCGCCGCAAATTTTGTCGGATTTCATGTTGTCGCTGTCAGACAACCCGCTGATCCTACTGTTTTTGATCAATATCCTGCTATTCATCGTCGGCATGTTCCTCGACGCTGGGCCTGCGATTATCATCCTTGGCCCAATCCTTGGCCCGATCTTCGTAAGCCTCGGCGTCGACCCGATTCACTTTGCCATGATCATGAGCGTCAACTTGACGGTCGGCCTTGCCACGCCACCGATGGGGCTGGTGCTTTTCGTCGCCTCTACCGTTTCAGGTGAACGTGTCGAAACCATTGCCAAGGCCATCTTGCCGTTCCTCGCGGTCGAGGTGCTGGTGATCTTCCTGATCACCTACATCCCCGCGATTTCAATGACGATTCCGCGCTTGACCGGCTTTGCCAACTGACGCGACACTGACGACAAAACCAAGGGAGAGAGACCATGAAACACCTTATTACCGGGGCGCTGACCGCCGCACTTCTGACGAGCACGGCCGTAGGCGCATGGGCACAGGACGCGACCTATACCCTTCGCGCCACTGCCAACAGCAACGAAAATGACGAAGACTACGACGGCCTCGTGGTCTTTAAAAACTACGTCGAAGCCGCATCAAACGGCCAGATCGCCGTAGAGATGTTCATCGGCACACAACTGTGTTCGACCGGTGAAGAATGCCTTGAAGGCGTGGCCGAGGGTTCAATCGATATCTATATTGCGACGTCTGGCGGCACCGCATCGCTGTTCCCTTTCGTACAGGTCCTCGACCTGCCGTATCTAATGTCCGACGACCGGGTGGCAGAGGCAGTGCTGGATAACGGCTCTCCTTTCGTGGCCACTATGCGGCAGATGGTGCGGGAATCTTCTGACGAACAAATCCGGTTGATGACCATCGGAAATACCGGCGGCTGGCGCAATGTGGCTAACGTCACCAAGACGATCCACACGCCTGATGACCTTGTTGGCCTTAAAATCCGGACCGTTCCCGCAGAACTGCCGCAGGTGCTGGCAGAGGCATGGGGTGCCGCCCCGACCGCGATCCCGTGGCCAGAACTGTTCACGTCCCTGCAAACCGGCGTCGTCGAAGGCACCGCAAACGGCATCACCGACATCATGTCGATGAAATTCCCTGATGCGGGACTAAAGTTTCTGACGCTTGATCAGCATGCCTATATGGGTGCGCTGTGGTTCATGAATAATGCCAAGTTTACAGAAATGCCCGAAGACTTGCGCAAGGTCGTGGCGGACGGATTTTACCAATTGCAGCAGGCGACTTTTGCCTCGCCAAAGCGTAAATCCATCGACGCTTATGCCGCCTTTACCGCAGCCGGTGGTGAAGTCTACGTCCCCACAGCCGAGGAAAAGCAGGCCTTTACGGATGCCGCAGCACCGGTGCAGGACTGGTTCCGCGAAAATGTAGATGGCGGCCCAGAAGCCCTCGACAGCCTGTTGTCCACCGTTGATGCGGTCAATACCCGCCTTGCAGACGAATACAAAGCCGAACTGAACTGAACTGACGAAAAGGACCGCCCCATCACCGGGGCGGTCCTAACGTCATTAGTGACACAATATGTTCTGACAGGCGCAGCCGTTTTTAAGCGGCTTTGCCTGCGTTACGCCAAGCCGCTGACTGCCGCAAATGCGGATTTGTACCGTGCATGGGCTGCTGCAAAGTCGTCATGCAAGGCCGCGACAGGCTCTATCGTGCGCGCAATGGGCGGTGTGCCGCATGCCTCTGCACCCGCGCCCGTGGCTGCCATCAATCCCAACCGTGCCGCCCCAAAGGCCCCACCAAAATCGCCAGCGACCGGAAGGTCCACCGGCAAGCCCAGCGATGTGGCGATGGCTTGCACCCAATAGTCAGACTTTGTGCCGCCACCGACGCCGATCAGGCGGTCGATGCGGGTGCCTGTACCGGTCAGCGCATCAAAGCTGTCGCGGAAGGCATGAGTAACCCCTTCCAGTACGGCACGGGTCATCGCAGCGCGGTCTGTAGCGTGGTCCAAATGCAGGAATTGGCCGCGCACCTTGGCATCGTTGTGCGGCGTCCGTTCGCCACCTAGGTAAGGCAGGAACAGCGTCCGGCCTGGTGCGTTCAACGGTCCGAGCGATCCTGTGAGAGCGGCAGAACTTTCCTCAGCGATTCCAGCCCACCAATTTAGCGCGTCGGCGGCAGCAAGAATGACGCCCATCTGGTGCCATGTGTCCGGCAATGCGTGGCAGAAGGTGTGCACAGCGCTAGCAGCATCGGGTTGATAAGCGTCGGACGCGGCAAACAACACGCCAGAAGTGCCCAGGGACACAAAGGCCTGCCCCGGCTTTACGATGCCCACGCCCACAGCGCTGGCGGCATTATCGCCGCCACCGCCTGCTACGACAACATCACCCATGCCCCAACGTGTGGTCAGCGCTTGTCTGACTTTGCCAGAAACTGCGGACCCTTCGACAAGGCGCGGCATCGCGTCCCGATCTAGACCGGTGGCGGCCAACAGGTCATCGGACCAATCACGCGCGCCCACGTCCAACCAGCTTGTGCCGGCGGCGTCGGACATCTCTGATGCATGCTCTCCTGTCAACCAAAGGCGTAGGTAATCCTTTGGCAACAAGACCTTGGCGACCTTAGCGAATGTATCTGGTTCGTGGTTACGCACCCACGCAACCTTGGGTGCCGTGAAACCCGGAAAAACGATGTTGCCAGTCAGACGGCGAAAGTCAGGATTATCGTCCAGCACCGCGGCTTCTGCGGCGGAACGGGTATCGTTCCACAGGATGCAAGGGCGCAGGACATTGTCGGCGCCGTCTAGCAACGTCGCACCATGCATGTGGCCCGACAAGCCAATGCCGCGGACGGCGGCCATGTCGACCTGCCCCGCCAGTGCATCCATGACCGCCTCTGCCGCAGTGATCCATGCCGCCGGGTCCTGTTCAGACCAGCCGTCGTGCGGACGTTGCACGGTCAGGGGGGATGTCGCCTCTGCCAAAACGACTTGGGCATCGCCGATGACGATGCCCTTCAACCCAGAGGTCCCGAGGTCCAGTCCGATATACATTTATGCCGCCTTTTGGCCGGGTTTCTTGCCAAGGATGATCATGCCCAGAATATCGTCATCGGTCACGTCCGCAACGTTCTCTGTCCCGACAAGCTGGCCATTCTTCATGACGGAAACGCGATCGCACAGCTCCATCACGTCAGCAATATCGTGAGAGATCAGAAAGATGCCAAGGCCTTGCCGTTTCAGTTCCTGCACCAGTTCGGCGACCATCTGCGTTTCTTGTGGGCCTAGCGCGGCGGTCGGTTCGTCCATGATCAGGATCTTGGCGTCAAAATAGACCGCGCGGGCAATAGCGACCGACTGGCGCTGTCCGCCGGACAAGGCCGATACCGGCTCTCCGAACTTGCGGAAGTTCGGGTTAAGGCGCTTCATGATCTTGCGGCACTCAGCCTCCATCTGGGCGTCATCGACCATGCCAAACTTGGTGGTCAATTCACGGCCCAGAAACAGGTTGGACGCCGCATCAAGGTTATCCGCCAGCGCGAGTGTCTGGTAGATCGTCTCGATGTTGTAGTCGCGGGCATCACGAGGATTGGTGATCGTGGCTTTCTCGCCATTGACGTAAATCTCGCCGCTGTCGGCGGCATAGGCCCCCGACAGGATTTTGATCAGCGTCGATTTACCAGCGCCGTTGTGACCCAGAAGGCCCACAACCTCGCCGGGGTACAAGTCGACGGTCACGTCATCCACAGCCTGAATGCCGCCGAAGGAAATCGAGATATTGCGCATCTCGACCAGCGGGGTACCGGTGCGATCGATGGGGGAATTTGCACTCATTTTATCAGACCCTTACTTCGATTTGCGACGATAGAGGATGTCAAGGAACACGGCGAGAACCAGCACAGAGCCGACGACGACCTGCTGCATCCCGGCGTCAAAGCCGATCAGCACCATGCCTGATTGCAGCGACTGCATGACCAAGGCGCCCAAGATCGCACCAAAGATCGTGCCGACGCCGCCAGCCAGTGACGTGCCCCCAATAACAGCTGCGGCGATGACGTAAAGCTCGTCCAGGGTGCCCAGCGCGTTGGTGGCAGAGTTCAGACGGGCAGAGGCCACGACAGCAGACAGGCCAGCAAGGCCACCCATGATAGCGAAAATCTTGACCGTCATCCACTTGGTGTCGATGCCTGCCAGCGCTGCCGCCTCTGGGTTGCCACCGATGGCGAAAACGTAGCGACCAAAGCGGGTATTGTTCATCACGAAGTTCATTGTGACCGCGACGACCATCAGGATCAGTACGGGGATCGCAAAGCCGTGGCTGATAAACAGTTCCGACGGCTCAACTGTCAGGTTATTGGCAGCGATATACTGCTTCACGATCCCAGTCGGCCAAGGATAGCTGTTCACCAGCAGCACCGCACCGATGGCGGCAGCACATCCGAGGACAGCAAGAAAAGTGTCAGCCCAGATCGGACGTTTGGCGAACTGAAACTTGGTGCGCTGCTTGCGGCCGTTAACAATCATAAAGATTACGCCCGCGCAGATGATCGCGCCGACAATCCAGCTTCCCATGAAACCAACAGACCCGTAAGGTCCGCCGCCCAACAGGGTAAACGTGCTATCGACGGGGGAAATCGTTTCACCGCGCGCCACAAGAAAGGCACAGCCGCGCCAGACTAATAGGCCGCCGAGTGTCACGATAAAGGCTGGGATGCCGCCGTAGGCAATCAGCGCGCCCTGAAAGCCGCCGATCAGCATACCGCAAATGATACCGAAGATTACCGTAATGACCCAGATCGCCGGATGACCCAGCCCCAGATACTGCGGCAGGATGTTGACCTGCATCATGCCCATCAGGATTGCGGTGAATCCGAGGATAGAACCGACGCTAAGGTCAATGTGGCGGGTGATGATGACCAGCACCATGCCGGTTGCCATGATGCCAATAGAGGCAGTCTGAACGCTAAGGTTCCAAAGGTTGCGCGGCGTCAGGAAAAAGCCCTGTCCGTTCACCATGACGCCGTAAAGGTGAAATCCACCCCAGATCAGGATCAAGGCAGCGACCATGCCGATCAGGCGGGTGTCCAGTTCCGTAGCGGTCAGGAAACGCGACCACGCGCTCTTTTTCATCGCCTGACTTGGCGGCGGGTTCGAGGGCGCCGCAGGGGCGTTCGTTGTATCGGTCATGGCAGTTCCTACGCGACGGAGGGCGAGATTGGTGCGGCTGTCACACAGCGGGCGATGCCCGGCGACCAGTCGCATGAGGGTCGTAACGCAAACACTCGTTTTCAAAACGAAAAACCGGCGCGAAGGTCATCTTTGCGCCGGTCGTGGTCAGGTGTTACTGACAGGCAGCAACTGTATCCATCGCACCTTCACAAGCCTGCTCTTTCGAGATCTGGCCAGCGTCAATCGCGAGGTTCAGGTTGTCGGCAGTGATCGGGGTCGGCGCGAGGAAGATCGCATCCATCTCTACACCCTTTTCGCCGCCGGCCCACTTTTGTGCTTCGGGGATCGCGTCCATAGCGGTGCCATCAGCCAGTGCAACTGCGATTTCAGCCGCACGACGGCCCAGATCACGAGAGTTCTTCCACACGGAAACGGTCTGCGTACCACGGGCGACGCGGTTCAGCGCGGCAAGGTCGCCGTCCTGACCACCGACCGGAATGTCGAGACCTTGCGCGGACAGCGCTGCGATCACACCACCGGCCATGCCGTCGTTTTCGGCCAGAACAGCGTCGATCTCGTTGTTGTTCGAGGTCAGGATCTGCTCCATGTTTTTCTGCGCGTTCTCGGGCTTCCAGCCGTCAGAGAATGCCTCGCCAGCAATCTTGACAGTGCCTGCATCGATCATCGGCTGCAGGACTTCCATCATGCCGTCCAGCAGGAACTGAGCGTTGGGATCACCGGGATCACCTTTGATGATTGCGTAGTTGCCCTCTGGCTGTGCCGCATTGACGGTCTGCGCGATGATCGTGCCAACGCCCTTGTTGTCAAAAGTCAGATAGAAGGCACGGTTGTCTTCGATCAGACGGTCATAGCCAACTACGGGGATGCCTTCGGCAGCGGCCTGATCCAGCGCGGGGGTAATCGCGTCTTTGTCCATCGCGAGGATGATCAGCGCGTCAGCGCCCTGTGCGATCAGTGCTTCGACGTCTGTCAGCTGCTTAGCAGCAGAAGCCTGCGCATCGGAGGAAATGTAAGATGCGCCAGCAGCTTCCAGGGCTTCTTTGATCGCGGCTTCGTCGGTCTTCCAGCGCTCTTCCTGAAAGTTGGACCAGCTCACGCCAACGGTGATGCCGTCTTGTGCCAGCGCGGCAGAGCTAAAACCGACCGTCGCAATGACGGCGGCGAGAATGTGCTTGTTCATGATGTCCTCCCAGACAGTCTTTCCGATGCGGTTGGTTTTTTTACAGTCCTACCGTGCGGAGATTCGGGGCCTTGCGACCCGGTGATGCACAAAATGCCGAATTAAATTCGGTTGTCAAAATAATTTATCGGCTGCCGTGGAATAATCTTGCAAAAATGCGGTCGCAGAGGCGTAATGCGCCACGATGATGCCATCGAGAGGGCCGTGTTTCCGTAAGGAGACCCGTGCAGGTGCAGCATTATCTTCGGGGAGTGAAGTTTATGTATGATGCGGACGCAAATGCGGCCCGGACAGTTTTGCCGGGGTGCGGTCCCTTGCAGCTTGCACAAGCTGATCGCAGCGGCGGGTTGCGTCAACAGGTCTTCGTGCATGTGCGGGCTATGGGACAGGCGAGTCGCGCGGACATCGCGCGAGGTCTGGGAATCAGTGCAGGCAGCGTCACCGCCCTGACTGCCGACCTGATACAAACCGGCTTCTTGCAAGAAATAGAGGATCAGCCTCGCGACGCGGGTCGTGGTCGCCCGCCAGTCGCCCTGCGGGTCGTCCCCGGTGCGCGCGCTGTTATCGGGATCAAGATTGCTGATACTCGTCATTCCGCAGTGCTGCTCGACTTTTCAGGTACTCTTTTGGCTGACGTGTCGATGCCAACGCAGCAGGCTCGTAAACCCGCGGCGTCGCTGGTGGCAGAGCTTGCAACGCTGGTCGACCGCCTTTTGGCAGCGGCCGGTCGCGACATGTGTGACGTCGTGGGGGTGGGCTTAGGTATTTCGGGCATCGTGGCGCACGAGACCGGACAGGTGCCATGGTCGCCGCTGATTGCGGGCCGCGATACAGCATTGGCTGAACTGGCCGCTGCACGTCTTGGGGTGCCGGTGCGTATCGATAACGACGCTAACGTGCTGACACTGGCAGAACTTTGGTTTGGCACAGGCCGCGACCGGCCTGATTTCGCCGTTGTAACAGTGGAACACGGGGTCGGCATGGGGCTGGTACTAAACAACCGTTTGTTTCGTGGCAGCCGGGGGCTCGGGCTCGAACTTGGGCATACGAAGGTAGCACTCGATGGGGCATTGTGCCGCTGCGGTCAGCGCGGCTGCCTAGAGGCCTATCTGGCCGACTACGCCCTCGCGCGCGAGGCCGCGACAGCACTAGATTGCACCGTTCCGGCAACAGAAAACGCCGCCCTGATCGACGCACTTTACGCAGAGGCGAAGGCAGGCAACACCGCCGCCGCCACGATCTTTCGTCGCGCAGGGCGGTATCTAGCGCTGGGTTTGGCCAATGTGGTGCAGCTTTTCGATCCAGCGCTGATCATCCTTGCCGGGGAACGCATGCGCTATGACTATCTGTATTCCGATACGATGCTGCGTGAAATGCACGCCCTGACCCTGACAGAAGGTCGCACATCTTGCGAAATCGCGACCCATGTCTGGGGTGATCTGGTTTGGGCGCAGGGGGCCGCCGCACTGGCGTTGGCCGATGCGACCGATGCGGCGCTGGGGGCTTAGGTCAATGCGGATCGCAATGTTTTTAACACTATTGGCCGCCCCCGCGACCGCGCAGGTGACCTTTACGGATATGTCCGCCGCATTGGGTGACCACGTCTATGACGGCGGATGGGAACATTTCGTCGGCGGTGGCGTGGCGGTCATGGACTGCAACGACGACGCACGGCCCGACATCTTTGCCGCTGGTGGCACGAACCCGGCAGCGCTTTGGATCAATAGCGGCGACTTCAATTTTCAACCGGCTGCGTTGCCTGATCTGATCGGCGTAACAGGCGCATACCCGCTGGATATCGATGGCGACGGCAGGCTGGATCTTTATGTCATGCGCGTGGGTCCGGATGTAGCCTTGCGCGGCGGCCCCGACTGCAGCTTTACCGACGCAACCGCTGACTGGGGCATCCCCCAGACTGACCAATGGACCACCGCCTTCACCGCATGGTGGCAGGATGAAACGCGTCCGGTCATGGCGCTGGGTCACTACGTCGACCGCAGCAATCCCGACGGCCCGTTCGAGGCGTGCGATACAAATACCATCCTGCGCCCCACTGACAGCGGATACACCGCCCAGGTTCTGACACCCGGCTTTTGCCCCCTGTCAATGTTGGCAGGGACCGACGCACGCGGGCGTTCAACACTGCGGATCTCTAACGACCGCCACTACTACGTCCGCGCGGGGCACGAACAGATGTGGGATATTCAGGATCGCCGCTTTCTGGGTGCGGCTGACGGCTGGGCAGATGTGTCGCTCTGGGGCATGGGAATCGCGTCACAGGACCTGACCGGTGATGGTCGGGACGAAGTGCTGCTGACCTCGATGGGTGACCAACTGATGCAAATGGCCCAGCCTGACGGCACCTACACGCCAGCCCCTTATAGCATCGGTACATATGCTCAGCGGCCTTATCTGGGCGACGACGGCCGTCCCTCGACCGGCTGGCACGCAGAGTTCGGCGACGTCGACAACGATGGCCGTGCCGATCTGTTCATCGCTAAAGGTAATGTCGATCAGATGCCGACGAACGCCATGGCTGACCCCAACAATCTATTGATGCAACAACCTGATGGCACCTTTGAAGAGGTCGCCCTGTTGGCTGGTCTGGCAGAAACCCACCGCGCACGTGGGGCCGCACTGGCGGATTTTGACGGTGATGGACGTCTTGATCTTGCGGTGGTGAACCGCCGCGCGAACATCTTGCTTTATCGCAACGACACCCTTGGGACCGGTCACTGGCTGGGCCTTTCATTGACCCAGTCTGGCGGCAACACGCAGGCCATCGGCGCCCGCGTCGCTCTTACAACCCCCACCGGCCTTCAGACGCGCGAACTCCGCGTGGGTGGCGGGCACGCTGGCGGGCAGTCCCTACCCCTGCATTTCGGTCTGGGCGACGCAACACAGGCCGAAGCGGTCATCACTTGGCCTGACGGGACCACGACGAGGCAGACTTTGGCTGCCGACCAAGTCACGACGCTCTTTCACCCTTAGGGTTGTCGTCCTTGATTTTTCCAAAACACTCCCGCCCGAGGCTCCAACGTCGACGGCCTTTGGCAAGGCAGAGCGTTATGGCACCGGCAGTCCGCTTGGCACGGTGTCAGGCACGCCCAACCTTCCCTTGACTGCCGCCGGATCCGTCAGGCTGTCCAGAAAGGCCACCAGCGCCGCGACATCCGCCTCTGACAGATCTACGGGCGCCGTGGTGACGGCCGCAGCGATGGCCGCAACCTCTGCCGGGTCCGACATGATCGCGTTGTCTGCCACATTCAGCAGGGGCAGCACCGCCTGCCCCGCGTCGTAGCGCGCCAGCGCGGCCACCGGGTCCGCATGGTCGGCGACGAAGCCCGCAAGCGTCGCGTGTCCGCCTGCATGACCATAAGGTGCGGTCAGAGCCACGTTGCGCAAAGATGGGGTGCGAAAAGCGAACATATCCTTGGGCTGGCCCGTCACCTCGGCCCGGCCTTCGTCACGGTCAGAGGCTTCAAACCGCGCCCCCTTGCCCGGGCCGATCTGCGGCGCACCCATGGCATGATAACCCTGATCAGTCAGTAGCGGGCCGCTGTGACAGTCAACGCATCCCCCACGACCGTAGAACAACGCCATTCCAGTGGCGGCAGGTTCGGGTAACGTCCCCTGCCCCCTCAAGACGGCATCAAAGGGTGATGTATCGGATCGCCACTCCAGTTCCATAAAAGCGGCAATAGCGTTCGAGATATCAGTGAATTCGATGTCATCCGGTCCAGTTACATGCGGATAGACGTCGTGAAACATCTGCGCATAGGTCGGGATATCCGCCACCCGGCGTGAGATCAGGTCCCATGCCCCGCCTGTTCCGGTCAACAGACCCTGCCGCACCGCCGTGGACACGTCGCTCTCGCCGTAATGGCCCGCCATCTCGTCAGGGCTTAGGACGGGAAACATCGTCTGCGCCGACAAAAGCGAGGCAAAGCCCGCCACCATATCTTCGTCCAAGGGCGTGCGAATGCCGCCAGGACGGTTGGGATCAACGCTGATGCGTCCGTCATGGAACAGAACGGTCAGATTGCGAACACCCAGATTGAAAAGCGCGGGCGCGTTGCGGGGGACGCGCTCTTCTGGAAGGTTCGCTGGATCGGCGACCCGGTCAGGCCCAAGCCCCGTGCCACCGTCGCCTAATCCCAACGACACGCCATCAGCCGTCCCGAACCGCGGATGATGGCAAGTGGCGCAGGCGACGTCGCGCCCACCCGAAAGAATCGGATCATAGAACAGAAGCTGCCCCAGCTTTGCCTCGGCGGGATCGACGGGAATAAAATTCGCATCCTTCAGTGGCGGCGGCAGGTTTTCGACCGCCGCCCAGGCGCCTGTGCCAGCCAGAGTGCAAAGTACCAGAACCGCTTGTTTTAAAGTCATTCCCATGCCTCCCACAGCCTTTGACGCACCATGCCGCAAGCGTTGTACTACCGCAACGGGAGACACGCCATGGTTTGACGAAGGCCACACGAAGGTTTAGAACAAAAAGAGAACAAATGGAATCGGATTTTACCCGTGCGCAGCCTTCTTGCCACCGCCAGCCCTGCGTCTGACCTGCCCCCGCTGACCCTGGCGGAACCGACGCTGGCCGAGTTTTTTTCGGACAGTGCCGCCGATGGTGCGGTCACCGGATTCGTCTGCGCGCAGCTTGCGGCGGTGGTGGCCTCTGGCAAGCCATTGCTGTGGGTACAGGACCGGATGACGCAACGCGAGGCGGGCAAACCCTATCCCCCTGGTCTTCCCAGTGGTCTGCGGCTGATCCTCGTGACCGTGAACCGGGCCGTCGACGTCTTATGGAGTATGGAGGAAGGCCTGCATTGCGACGCCTTAGGGGCCGTCTTGGGTGAGGTTTGGGGCGATCCACCGGCCCTCGATTTCACCGCGACGAAGCGGCTGGCGTTACGCGCCGAGGCGCGGGCGATCCCCGCCCTGCTGATCCGCCGCGCCGCTCACCCGGACCTGAGTGCGGCGCGCCAGCGTTGGCGTATCGCCTCGTTGCCCGCATTGCCGGAACCCGACGACATGCGCGCGCCCGGCGCGCCCCTGTGGCAGGCCGACCTGTTCCGCGCCCGTGGCCGCCCGCCGGGGCAATGGGTGGCAAGCCCGGGTGATGCGGGGGTAACGCTATCGCACCACGTCCATATGAACACCGCGCCGGACAGCGCCACACGCGCCACCGGCTGATGCCGTGTCACACAGGTTCGCCCCGATGAAAGACGAGAGCGCCCAACGTATCCTGACCTTTACGGCCCAGCGCACCGGTGCCGCCGCCTGCGTTCATATGGGCAATGTGATAGAGCTGCGTCCCGTGCCACTGCCCGCCGCCCACGCCCGTCTGGCACGGGCCCGCGCGACACTCGTGAAGGCAGAAGCGACGCTGGTGCATCGTGAACCGTCACAGGCCAGTCCCTTGCTGACACCGCCACTGCGGGCCAGCCGTCCGGTCGCCCCCAGTGGCACAGTCATGACCAGGCCCGCGACTGACGCGCAAGGTAATGCCATATCAACCGGCCCCACCACGGACCGGATCGCGCTGTCACGACGCATCGTCAGCCTGCATCTGCCTGATTTCGCCATGAACCGCTGGCTGCGTTGGGCCACCGCCCGCCACGAAGCCCCCCCAGACGAACTGCCCGTCGTATTGGCCACCGAAGGACCACACGGCCCCGTCGTTTCGGCGACCAACCGGGCCGCAATCTTGGCAGGCCTGAACCGTGGTGCGCGTGTGGTAGATATGCGCGCTTTGTGTCCGACGCTTCGCGTTGTGCGCGCCGACCCCGACGGAGACCACGCTGCGCTGAAAAAGCTGATGCTTTGGGCCCGTCGCTGGTGCCCTTGGACCGCAACCGACGGCGCGGATGGCATCGTGATGGACACAACTGGTTCGGATCATCTGTGGGGAGGAGAAGCCGCTCTGCTGCGAGAGATCGAGGGTAGCCTCGGTGTACTTGGATTTAACGCGCGTGTGGCAATGGCCCCCACACACGGGGCTGCTTGGGCGCTGGCTCGTTTCGGCCCCTTACGCACGATTGCAACCTCAGACACACTGGCAACGGTGACTGCACCCCTGCCCGCCCGCGCCTTGCGACTGGATGCGGATACTGTGCTGCTGCTACAACGCCTTGGCCTGAAATCCGTGGGTGACATTGCTGCCGTGCCCCGCCTCAGTCTTGCAAGACGGTTCGCCAAGACGCAACTGTCGCATAACCCGCTGGCGCGGCTTGACCAGTTGCAGGGGCGCACGGCCGAACCGGTCAGTGCCACACAAGAAGCGCCGCGCTTTGCGGTGCAGGTAAAGCTTGCAGAGCCGGTGCAAGATCCTACGCCCTATCTGCCAGACCTTTGTACCGCCCTTTGTACCGCTTTGGCGGATGCGGGGTTCGGCGCGCGCAAGCTGACCGTCACTATTTATCGCACAGACGCCGAGGTCAGCCAAGTCACAGCAGCAACCGCACGCGCCAGCCGCGATCCCAACCACCTGCGCCGCCTGTTCGATGACAAACTGGAACGGATCGACCCCGGATATGGCTTTGAACTGATCACCCTAGAGGCAAGCGCCGCCGAGGATATGCGCGCGATGCAGTCACGTCTTGACGGACGCGCCGACGATGGGGCCGCCTTGGCACAGATGGTCGACAGACTGTCGGCCCGGCTTGGGCCGCAATCCGTGCGCACGCCGACCCCCCACGCCAGCCACATCCCAGAACGCAGCCTCGCCTGGGCAATGGCCCTATCACAGGCCCCGCGCGGACCTGACCCGCTACCGGTGACTGAACGCCCGCTGCGTCTACTGGACACGCCAGAGGAAATCCGCGTCCTTTACGCCGTACCCGAAGGCCCCCCTGCGCAATTCGTCTGGCGGCGAGTTCCGCACCGAATCGCCCGCTTTGCCGGACCCGAACGGATCGCACCAGAATGGTGGAACGACCGCCCTGGCACCCGGCTACGCGACTATTACAAGATTGAGGACGATATCGGTCGCCGTTTCTGGATTTACCGCGATGGCATCTATGGCGATGACCGGGGCGCGCCCCCCCTGTGGTTTATGCACGGCGTTTTCGGATGATGTACTTGTTGGCCCCCGTCGTTGGGGGGGCCAGCCCCCCCGGGCCCACGGCCCTCCCCCTAGGGATATTTTTGACGAGAAGAAGCAAAGTTTTCTTAACCTTCTTATTGCAATCTGAATGTGCGGTACAGGCGGGGACGCCGATGACCGTACGAGGAGAAGGCGTTCCGGTACCCATAATGGTCACGGAACGCTGGACCCACCTCAGGTGCAGGGGCTTTCTTCTCGTCCCAAATATCCAGGGGGGGCCGCCTTTGGCGGCGGGGGCAGCGCCCCCATGCGACCCCACAACGGGGGATGCCCCCGATGCCTGAAAACGACCACGCCCATCCCCGGCGCACTTTGCCGGAGGATGGGGTTTACCTAAAGAATTCACGCGCGCCTTATGTAGAGCTTGGAATCTTTACATGCTTTTCATTCCTGCGGGGCGCATCGGATGCCGTTGATCTGGCGAGCGAGGCATGGGCCTTGGGTTATGATGCGATCGGGTGTGCCGATCTAAACACCCTCGCTGGTGTTGTGCGTCTGCATACCGAGGCAAAGAAGACAGGTATGCGCCCTGTTATCGGCGCCCGCATTGCGCTGATTGGTGGAGAGATGTTCCTCGCGTATCCGCGCAATCGGGCGGGATACGGGCGTCTGAGTCAGCTAATCTCTAAAGGTCGAATGCATGACCCGGACGGGACGTGGCAGGCCAAGGGGGTCTGCGATCTAACGCTGCGCGATCTGGCTGATCATGCGGACGGCGTTCAATTGATCGCCGTACCACCACATGATTTGCGGCAGTTTACACGAACGTTGCCACGTCTGGTACGTGCTTTGCCGACGCTAAAATGGGTTGCGGCCAGTTATCTATATCGCGGTGACGACCGGGCGCGGATTGCCCGGCTGGACCGGATAGCGGGGCAGAATGGGTTGCGCCTGCTGGCGACGAACGATGTGTTGTACCACGCGCCAGAGCGGCGACCCCTACAGGATGTGATGACCTGCATCCGTGAAAAAACCACCTTGGCCAAGGCGGGGTACAAGCTGGAAGCAAACGCCGAGCGGCATCTGAAAACGCCTGCGAAGATGCAGGAGCTTTTTGCCGAATGGCCTCATGCCATTGCCGCAACGCGTACCGTAGCAGATGCCTGCCTTTTCGACCTAGAGGAACTGGCGTATGAATACCCCTCTGAGGTCATCCCGAAGGGCAGCACACCGCAGGCCCATCTGGAGAAGTTGACGTGGGAGGGGGCCACCACACGTTATCCCGACGGCATATCCAAGGTCACGCAAGCCACCCTGCGAAAAGAATTAGCGATGATCCACAAACTGGACATCGCCCAGTATTTCCTGACGATCCACGACATTGTCCTGTTTGCGCGGTCCAAGGACATTCTATGTCAGGGGCGTGGGTCGGCGGCAAACTCTGCCGTGTGCTATGTCCTTGGCATCACCGCTGTCGATCCCGCCCAACACGCATTGCTATTCGAACGTTTTATCAGCGAAGAGCGCAAAGAACCGCCCGACATCGACGTCGATTTCGAGCATGAGCGGCGGGAAGAGGTGATTCAGCACATTTACAAAAAGTACGGGCGGCACCGTGCGGGTCTTTGTGCAACGGTCATCCACTACCGTCCACGCTCTGCGATCCGAGAGGTCGGCAAGGTCATGGGCCTGTCAGAAGACGTAACGGCGGCACTGGCCAAAACTGTCTGGGGCAGTTGGGGCACAGACATCGGTGAAAGCCATGCGACAGAGGCCGGGGTGGACCTGTCGGACCCTCTTTTGCGACGCACCCTGATCGTGGCGCGGCAAATGATTGGGATGCCGCGCCATCTGGGCCAGCATGTCGGCGGCTTTATCCTGACCGAACGGGCGTTGACCGACACTGTGCCAATCGGCAACGGCGCCATGCCGGACAGGACCTTTATCGAATGGGACAAGGACGATATCGACGCTTTAGGAATTTTGAAGGTCGATATTCTCGCACTTGGGATGCTGACCTGTATCCGCAAATGCTTTGATCTGATCCGCGCGCATTACGGCCATGACTGGACACTGGCGACAGTCCCGCAAGAGGACCCCCGCGTTTATACTATGCTGTGCAAGGGCGACAGTATTGGTGTGTTTCAGGTGGAATCCCGGGCGCAGATCAACATGTTGCCGCGCCTGAGGCCACGCACTTTCTATGATCTGGTGATTGAGGTCGCCATCGTACGCCCCGGTCCTATCCAAGGCGACATGGTGCATCCCTACCTGAAGCGCCGTTCAGGAGAGGAACCAGTCAGCTACCCTTCGCCCGGTGCCCCGCATGATCCTGAAGAATTAAAGAAGATCCTTGGCCGGACGCTGGGCGTGCCGATCTTTCAGGAACAGGCGATGAAGGTGGCCATCGATGCGGCGCAGTTTTCGGGCGCCGAAGCGAACGAATTGCGTAAGGCGATGGCAACCTTTCGCAGCCGCGGCACCATCGCGTTGCTAGAGGAAAAAATGGTCAGTCGTATGGTCGCCCGCGGCTATGACGAAGAGTTCGCGACACGATGCTTCAATCAAATCAAGGGCTTTGGCGATTACGGATTTCCTGAAAGCCACGCGGCGAGCTTCGCCCAACTGGTCTATGTCTCCAGCTGGTTGAAGTGCCATTACCCGGCGGTGTTTTGTGCAGCGCTGCTGAATTCGCAGCCGATGGGGTTCTATGCGCCTGCGCAACTAGTGCGGGATGCACAGAACCACAATGTGACTGTACAACCTGTCGACGTAAATTTCTCTGACTGGGACAACACGCTGGAACCTTATCGCGATGGCTTTGCCGTACGGCTGGGCCTGCGGCAGATCGGCGGGCTGCGGGCAGATGCGGCTGCGCGGATCATGGATGCCCGCGATGCGCCTTACGAAGACCTTGAGTCGCTGAAAATCCGCGCCCGTCTGACCGCCCCCGTCGTGCGCCGTCTGGCAGAGGCCGACGCAGTGCGGTCCATGTGGATTGAGCGTAGGCAAGCCCTGTGGGAGGCAAAGGCTCTGCGTGACTCCCCCGACCTGCCGCTGTTTCGCGATCAGCGTGATGAAGGCGCAGAGGTGCCTGTGCCCCTTCCCGTCATGCCCGTCTGCGAGCAGGTCGTGGCGGATTACCAGACCTTGCGCCTGTCACTGAAAGCGCATCCGATGTCATTCCTACGGCGCAGTCTGACCCGTCAGGGCTATGCCAGCACCGCCGATCTGAAAGGCTACAACAAGGGCCGCAAGATCAAACTGGCAGGCCTTGTGCTGATCCGGCAACGCCCCGGCAGCGCCAAGGGCGTCTGTTTTATCACAGTCGAGGATGAGTTCGGCGTCGCAAACCTTGTGGTCTGGCCCAAGGTCATGGAGCATTTCCGTAAAGCGGTCATGCAATCGCGTCTGCTGGTCGTCGAAGGTTACGTGCAGCGCGACGTGGAAATCATTCATATCGTAGCACAAAACCTGATTGACCGATCCGACGCGCTGCTGCGTCTGGCACCCGATGCCATGCCGCAAACCATGGGACGCGGTGACGAGGTGACACATCCGCAAGCGCCAAACGGCGGCCGCCAGCATCCGCGCGATGTCAGGATCATTCCCAAGAGCCGTGATTTCCACTAGGGAACATCTGACGCGGGCAGCATTCAGCATTAAACGCGACAGCCTATTAGCCACACCCATAACGCATAGCTGCCATGCGCTCACTTGGGTTGCCTCACGGTCACATCAAGGCAGATAAAAAGAGACCCAAAATATCCGGACCTGACTTATGAGCTTCGTTCTGACTGCAGACGATCGCGCCAATCCTGCTGTGCTACCCTACGTCGAATTCGTCGCAATGATTGCCTTGCTAATGGCCCTCAATGCGGCTGCGATCGACGTGTATATCCCCGCGCTGCAGGATATCGGCTCTGCCCTTGGGGTCACGGACGAAAACAAGCGGCAGTTCGTAATTACGGCCTATGTGATCGGTTTTGGTGGCGCACAGATTATCTATGGCCCCCTGTCGGATCGCTTCGGTCGTCGCCCTGTGCTTTTTGCAGGCCTTGGCATTTATCTCGTCGGTGCGGTCGCCGCGATCTTTGTGCCGACCTTCGAGGCGCTTTTGCTGACAAGACTTGTGCAAGGAATCGGTGCGGCCGCCACGCGTGTCATCGCCACATCGGTGGTGCGTGACCGCTTTGGTGGGGCGCAGATGGCAAGCGTCATGTCGCTCGTCATGATGGTATTCATGGTGATGCCGGTCTTTGCACCCAACATCGGGTCCGTCGTCATGGCCTTCGGCACATGGAGGGAACTGTCCGGCCTCATGTTCCTCTTTGGCCTCGGCGCGTTGATCTGGACTTGGGCCCGCTTGCCGGAAACCTTACACCCCGCCGATCGTCGCGCATTACGGATCAAACCGGTGTACGAGGCGTTCCGCATCGTGCTGACCAACCGCATCGCTTTTTGCTATACGCTTGCGATGGCGTCATTCTTTGGTGCGCTTTTCGCATTCATCGGTCAGGCCGAGCAAATTTATACCGGCATCTACAACGTCGGCCCACACTTCACGATCTACTTTTCACTTGTAGCGGTGTTCATGGCGGCCTCCTCTTTTGCGAACTCGCGTTTGGTTGCCCGTTTCGGTATCCGGCGGCTGTCACATGGCGCCTTGCTAGGATTCATCATCATGGCAGGCACACATCTCGCGCTGGCGCTATACTTTGGCGGTGCCACGCCATTCTGGATGTTCCTGACGCTGTTCATCGGCATGATGTGCTTCTTTGGTTTCGTGCCAACCAACTTTAATGCCATGGCGATGGAACCGCTGGGCCACGTCGCGGGCGTCGCGTCTTCGGTGCTTGGGTCCGCACAGACGCTGGGTGGCGGTCTGCTTGGGGCTGCAGTCGGTTATATGTACAATGGCACGCTGATCCCACTGCTGACGGGTTTTCTGGCACTCGCGCTCATGTCGTTGGTTTGCGTTCTTATCGCAGAAAAGGGCCGCCTATTCGGCAACTGACCTAAATCGCAACGGGAACACTTCTGGCAGCAAATTAAGAGAACAAAGACAGCACTCTATAGGTGTTAACGCAGAAACAACAAATCCGGACTTCGATAAAAACCCATAGTCGAGTGAGGGTATTGGGCTTCTGTCGTAACGAGGTACCGCGCCGGCACAGTCCTTCAGGCGTCCAAACATGACGCGGGTCCGGTTTTGAGTCCAGTCGCGACACTCGTCGTCATAGACCGGATTTTCGCGTGGTTTTCGCCCCAGAATTCCAGACATTATTCACTAGGATACAAGCGCTTCGCGGAACTCATCCGCATAAGCCCCGCCATGACCCAAAAGCCTGTCGGCCGCAGGCAGGCCCTTTAAACAAAGTGCGGCCCCTGTGTCGTCGCGAACGTGATTGGTTCACATAATACCAACCGGCGTGAAGCCTGACTCTCGAGGAGGATTCCCAAAGCGGGCAAAGTCTGAATCTATGGTGGTGGGTCTGGGAGGATTTGACCATGGGTGTAGGGATAGCCTTACGTTCGGACTTTGACGGCGCAACACTGAGGCGTTTTG
>JAGXIQ010000071.1 GCA_024635625.1 Loktanella sp.
GAAGGCGCGGTTGCCATTGTTCTGCTTCTGTCCGCTGGCGGATTGAAGTCACTACAATCCATGGTGATTTCGACAGGATTGCCGTTCACGATCGTCCTGCTGATCATGTGCTACGCCATCTACAAAGGCCTACGTTCCGAATTGGCCAATACTTGACCCAATCGTAGCTTCAGACTTGGCGCTTTGCGGAACTGCGACCGCGAAGCGCCCATAGACCATATCAAGCGACTGTTGCTGGCATTCACGCGGACCATGTCCATGGCGCATAACGAATGCTGGCGGTACCAAAAATCGGTCGCGCAAGAGGAGATTGTAAATGAACGCTAAACTGACACGCACAACGGAAGCTGACCGAATTTCTGAACTTCTTGGGCTACCCGAAGACATCAACGACTTGGATTCGCTCACAACCCAGATTGCCATTGGCCTTCCGGCAGCCTCGGTCGATAATATTTTAAACGTCATGGCATCTCAGCCGATGCTTCACCTGATCCCAGAGCGGGCCCTGCGCCGCGCAAAGATTGAAAAGCAGCCGCTAAGCCCCGCAAAAAGTCAGATACTCTACGATTTCGCCCGCACTTACGTGGTCGCGGACAGAATTTACAGCGGCAACGGCCCACTGGTAATGCGGTTCATGGAAAAGCCCAACCCGGAACTTGGCGGTGCCCTGCCACTTGCCGTGGCAATTTCGAGCCCGGCCGGAGCGGATGCAGTGATTGAACTACTACTGCGGTAGTGAGGAGAGCTAACTCCTGTCCAATTGCGACTTAAAGTAACCACGCATTATAGCTTTTTCTGGCGGCCCCATGGGCCGCCAGTCAGCGAAAGGGTACGGCGCTAGGAATGCGTGCCGCCAATCCTAGACCGCTCTTAAACTTCCGATTTTTTGCCTCCGGCAAACCGGGCACGGTTTAATTTGACAGCTCATTTCAAGCCTGCGCTGGCGCGAAAGCGTCCCCAGCTTCCTCCTTATCACCGGATGAAGGCCTCAAACGGAAAACTGCAACATAGAGCGCCGGAACAAAAACCAGCGTGACCAGTGTACCGACAATAATCCCCCCCATCATCGCATAGGCCATCGGACCCCAGAACAATTGATGAGAGATTGGGATCAGCGCCAGACTTGCCGCTGCCGCAGTCAACAGAATAGGTCTGGCGCGGCTATCTGACGCCTCGAATACCGCATCCCACGCAGTCCGCCCCTTCTCGCGCAGCACTTCGATCTCGTGCACGAGGATGATCGAGTTACGGATCAAAATGCCGATCAGGGCCAAGACACCCAAAATTGCGACGAACCCCAAAGGCGCACCGGAAAGTAGCAAAGAGGCAACGACCCCGATCAAACCGAGCGGCGCTGCGCAAAGCACAACAAAGGTCAGGCGGAAACTTTGCATCTGGATAATAACAAGAGTGACCATGATTAGCAGCATCAACGGGACGACGGCTGCAATCGGTCCCTGACTTTCGACACTGGATTCAACTGTGCCGCCCACAACTATCTGATAGCCGTCAGGCAAACTATTATTGAGGGCCTCAATTTTATTCTTCAAATCCGTGACAATCGTCGCAGGCTGGTCCTTGTTCATGATGGCGGCCTTGACCGTCAAGGTCGGGACTCGGTTGCGCTGGATGATCACAGGCTGCTCCGTATCGTAGCGGAAAACCGCGACAGAGGAGAGCGGGATCGCGTTGCCATCCGCCGCACTCAATTGCAGACCTTCCAATGCCTCAGGGGAGGCGCGATCAGCGTCATTGCCACGTGCGACAATGTCGATCAGATAGGTGTCGTCACGCATCTGCGTGATCGTTGACCCAGCAAAAATCGTGTTCAGACCAGACGCAATATCAGATGCGGTCAGTCCCATCTGGCGGGCTTTGTCTTGCACAATATCGACGCGCAGAACCCGCGCCGGTTCGTTCCAGTCCATGACAACAGCTGTGGTACGAGGATCGGAATCGACAACCCCGGCCAGCAAGCGTCCCTGTTTCAAGACGACGTCCACTTCGGGGCCCGAAATCCGGTACTGCACCGGTCTCCCGACGGGGGGGCCGATTTCCAACAGCTTCACATAGACGTCCGTTCCCAAAAACTCAGTCCGTGCGACGGTTTCTAGTTTGCCACGCAACCGGTCGCGCGCCTCTATCGATGGCGTCTGGATTACGATCTGGCCTTTGTTCGGGGCGGCGTCCACCTGATCATAACTAAGGATGAAGCGTGGCGCGCCTCGTCCTACGTAAGAGGACCAAAAATCAACATCTGAATCGCCCCGCAAGTTTTCTTCGAACAGGTCCATTTCAGCTTGGGTCGCTGAGATCGATGCGTTCTGCGGCAGGTTGAAATCGACGAGCAATTCGGTCCGGTCAGAATTTGGAAAGAACTGCTGCTCGACAAAGCGCATGCCGAAGATTGAAAGACCGAACAGAAGCAATGTCGTGCCAATGGTCAGCCAACGCCAGCCCATCGCCGCGCGCAGCACACCGCGATAGCCGCAGCGCAGCCGGCCGGCCTCTGTTTTGTGATGCGGTAATGCCTTCGGTAACAGCGTAACCCCAATAAGCGGCGCGAATAGGACTGCCACGAACCAACTAACAATAAGCGATGCGGCAATCACGACAAAAAGAGAGAACGTATATTCGCCGGCAGAGGACGAGTTAAGTCCAATTGGGATAAACCCGGCCACAGTCACCAATGTCCCCGACAGCATCGGAAAAGCGATGGAGGTCCACGCATAGGATGCGGACTTGGTCAGACTCTCGCCAATTTCAAGCCGGGAAATCATCGTCTCGATTGCGATCATCGCGTCGTCGACCAAAAGCCCCAGCGCAATGATCAGCGCACCCAGTGAAATCCGCTGCAAAGTGAAGCCCGCGTAGTGCATAATCACGAAGGTAATCGCCAAGACCAACGGAATGGTCAGCGTCACGACAAGACCAGCCCGAATGCCCAGACTGATAAAGCTGACGGCCAGCACGATCGCGATGGCCTCTACCAGCGCGCGCACAAAGTGGCCGACACTTTCCTCCACGACCCCGGGTTGGTTTGAAACTTGGTGGACGGCGATACCGATGGGCAGTTCCGCCCGAACACGATCCATAACCTCGGTTAATGCCTCTCCGAAGTTCACGATATTCGCACCTTTGCGCATACCAATTGACAGACCAATCGCGGGCTTGCCGTTGTGATCGAACAGTTCTGCGGGTGGATCTTCGTAGCCGCGCTTGATGTCAGCCACGTCGGTCAGGCGAAAGAACCGGTCGCCGATATGCAGGTTCACATCCTCTAGGCTTTGCACGCCCTGAAACTGGCCCCCAACACGAACCAACATACGTTCCGGCCCGGCATTAATGACGCCAGAGGGCAGGATCGCATTCTGTGCTTGCAACGTCGCCTGCACAGATTGTTGGTTTAATCCCAGTGCCGCTAGACGCTCTGTCGAGAATTCGAGGTAGACCACCTCGTCACGGGTGCCGAATATTTCGACTTTTCCTGCATCCGGCAGGGCCTGCACCGCGTTTTTGACCAGTTCTACCGCGTCGCGTAATTCGCTTGGCGTGAACCCGTCAGATGTGAATGCGAACATATTGCCGAACACGTCGCCAAAATTGTCGTTAAACTGAAATCCCGCAAATTCCTGCGGCATCTCTGGGCGGATATCGCTCATCATGTTTCGCACAAGTGGCCAAGTCGCCGCGACGGCGTCACCTTGGACGGAGTCCTGAAGATTGACGTAGACGATGGATAAACCCGGTTGTGTGATAGAGCGGGTATAATCAAGCGTATCAAGCTCTTCGAGCTTTTTCTCGATCCGGTCTGTGACCTGTTCGCGCATGTCTTCGACCGACGCGCCGGGCATCACGCCAGAGATAACCATCGTCTTGATGGCAAAGCTGGGGTCTTCCTCTCGGCCGATGGCCATGTAGGAAATCGACCCAGCGATCAGGCTGGCGATCATCAGATACCAGACGAACGACCGATGGCCGAGTGCCCAATCAGACAGGTTGAAAGACTTCATTTTTGCACCTGCGGGCCGACGATCTGCCCTTCCTCAATAGAATTCACACCACGCACGACAATCTCATCGCCCTCTGACAGTCCATCTACGACAAGCACCCGACTACCGATCTGCGGCCCGACGGTGATCTGGATCGCGTGGATGCTGCGGTCGTCCTTGCTGACGCGCCATACTTGCGGCGGGTCTGTGCCTTCAATCAACGCAACGACAGGTAAACTGGTCCGCAACGCGGTCTGCGCCTGCGGCGAAACGGATACCAACGCCCCAAGCCGAAAATCAACAGGCGCATCGGCAGGTAGGGCCAGACGCAAGCGGCGTGTCCGCGTCGCTCTGGTCGCGACCGGGTCAATTGAAGCAAGCGTCACCGTGACTGTTTGCGTGGGGTCTGCTTCTAGCGTCACGTCGAATGCAGCGCCAATATTGTAACCAGCCACGTCCTCTTCGGTCAGGTCGATGACCACCTCACGCGCTTCGGTACCAGCCAGACGCAGGACCGGCGCGCCGGCAGCCAGCGTTGCTCCCGGTTCGGCAAAAATCTCCGTAATGACGCCGTCCTGCGGCGCACGCAAAGATGCATTGTCGCGCGTATCCTGCGCCCGGGCTAACAGCGCACGGGCCTGTTCCAACTGTGCCTCTGCAGCGGCCAATTGCGCGGCTTCGCTTTGGGCCGAAGCCGTGGAATCAACGCCCCGGGCGACGAGTTCGTTTGTCCGCTCTGCGGCGTCCCGCGCTGACTGCGCCTGCGCCTCGGCAACTGTCACGCCAGCCTGCGCGGACCGCAAATCCGAGTCTAAATCCTGCGGATCTAGCATGGCAAGGACCTGATCACGGGTCACAACTGCACCCGCATCAACAGAACGAGACGCGAGCGTGCCGACCTGTAGGAACCCTAAATCGGTTTCGACCCGCGCCACCACGATACCGACCCAGCTTTGCTGGCTGCTTTGTTGTGGCGCGACGCGTTCCGACACCACAGGACGGGACCCGAGGGTGACAGCATCGCCATCTTCGGCTGCAAGACCCGTAGCGAACAGGCTTGCCGCCATCAGACCAAATAAGACAGGGCGGTTCATTCGACGTCTCCCGCTTCATCTGTCAACGGTTCGACAATGCGACCGGGATACAAAAGCTGCGCGCCATCGGTCACGACGACAGACCCTGGCGCCAACCCATCCGCCAGCAAGAAACGTTCGGATTCGTAGCGCAAGACCGATACAGTCTGTAGCGATACGCTGTTATCCTCAGGGTTAACGACCCAGACCGCTGGGTGGCTTTTGTCTACAGACATGGCCGTCCAAGGCAATACGATCAACTCGCGTGACATCTCGGTGATTGATCCGCGCACCGCGTCTCCGTAACTTAGTCCCGGTGGTGGTGCTTCAAGAGAAACCGTCACCTTCACAGTACCTTGCGTCGGGTCCACGATAGGTGAGATTTCCCGCACTATGCCCACTACGCTTTGTGTAGGCCGTGCCAAGGGCGCCACCGTGACGGACGGCGTATTAATCGCGCCGGTCAACACGGATTCTGGAACGGCAAAAATAGCATCAAACCGATCACCCAGGGCGAGTTCCATTACGGACTGGCCCGCGCCGATGACCTGCCCGGGCTCTGCCACTCGGTCGGTCACGGTCGCGGCCGACGGCGCGAGTAGCTCAGTATCTGCAAGCGCCTTTGTTGCTAGATCCAATTCAGCCTGTGCCTGTGCGACCTGCGCATCTGCCGCCCTTAAGACATCGGCGGCCGCATCCCGTGCACTGCGCGTGGCAGCCCCCCGCTCTAACAAGGTGTCCAAACGTGCGGCATCGTCCCGGGCTTTCGTCTGACTGGCCGTCGCTGAATTCAAACCGGCCTGCGCCGCACGCAAGGCCTGCTGCTGCTGGACCTGTTCGATCCGCGCCAGAACCGCACCTTGATCTACCTTGTCACCGGTCTGAACCAATACCTCTGCGATCCTCCCACCCGCTGAAAAAGCGGCCGTAACAGTATCGCGCGCTACAAGCTCTCCTGTCAGCGACTGGGTTTGTGCCAGCGACTGCGGCGTTGCGGTGACGGTCATGACACGCAACGGGTCTGCCATTGCTCCGCCCGCGGCGACCAGTAAAAAAACAAGACCCAGTCGCGCTGCCTGCAACTGCGGGGTGCTGCGCCGACGGTAAGAAAGCATGGCCATCATCTCGGTCCATTCTGTTACGCCACAGGTGCAGCGGATTCACTTGTCATTTGATAAGTCAAACGCACTACGCCCGCAGACTTCACTTGTCAAACGATCAGCAAATTATTGAACAAAGCTTGATTGGCTCAATCTCTGACCAACAGATCCGCAAGAATATCTGCGTGCCGCTGTACCTCTTCTGGTGCCAAGGGATCGATCCCAGACAGTTGGCGGCATTTGCTTGAATTGCTAAAGATCATCATACTCGCACCCGTTAAAATATAAAAAACGTGCGGTATATCAGCTTTTGGCAGGTCAGTGTTATCCGCGCAGAACCGCTGATAAATGCGCCGCAGGTGGGTTTCGACCAGCCAGTCTCCGCGACTTTCCGTCTCACCAACGTCCATCATAAAGCGCATCGTTTCCGGATGTTTGGACCCAAAGATCACCATCTGCCGCACAGTTTCTCGACGAACATCCTTTGGATTGGGATTATCCAATCCCGCGATTGCCAATTCCAGGGCCTCATCAATCGTGGCAAAAAGGTAATCCGCGGCCGCCCGCCAAAGGACATCCTTCGACTTGAAATGATACGTGAGAAGACCTTGGGTTACACCTGCCCGGGCCGCGATGGTGCGCGTACTGACACCGTCGTAGCCGGATTCAGAAATAGCAAAAAGGGCGGCCCGGACAATCTGTTCGCGTGTGGCGTCACGTTGTTCTGTTCTCATGGCACTGTCTTACACTAATCAATTGACCAGTGAAAGTAATCGACACGCTGCGGCTGCAGTAAGAACGCATTCGCGCGGGCAAGACTATACACTCCCGCCCCGCTCTTAAAAACTAGGTAACCTTCGCACGTGTCCGGTATTTCGGGCCGCGCCAAAGCTCGTTCGTCAACACCTCGGCTAAGATATCGACCGCGCCAGATACGTCACCGCTATCAATGTATAGCGGCGTGAAGCCAAACCGCATGATATCGGGCGCACGAAAATCACCAATCACGCCACGATCGATCAGCGCCTGCATCGCGGCATAGCCTTCGTCAAAACGGAACGAAACCTGAGAGCCCCGTTTCTGCGGGTCACGCGGACTGGCTAAGGTCAGTTGCGGGCAACGTGCTTCTACCTCGGCGACAAACTGCTCCATCAAGTCAATAGCGGCCGCACGGACCGCGTCCAGTGTCACCCCATCCCAGACCGAAAGTGCCTCCTCCAGCGCTGTCATCTGAATGACGGGCGGTGTCCCGACGCGCATCCGCTCGATCCCGCCAGCCGGGCGGTAATCCATATCAAAGGCGAAAGGTGCATCATGCCCCATCCAGCCTTGCAATGCCGGTCGGGCGCTGTTCGCCAGATCGGGGCGGACATAGATGAACGCTGGCGCGCCCGGTCCACCGTTAAGATATTTATAGGTGCAACCAACTGCGAATTCGCAGCCTGACCCCGCAAGATCGACAGGAAGTGCGCCTGCACTATGGGCCAAATCCCAAATCATCACGGCCCCCACTTTCTGCGCGGTCTGCGTGACGGCGGCCATGTCGTGCTTACGTCCAGTGCGATAATCAACCTCGGTCAGCATGACGGCGGCAATCTGATCGTTGATTGCGCCTGCCACGTCTTCAGGATCGACTACGCGCAGGCTATGCCCCTGCCCCATTAATTCCAGCAGCCCTTGCGCCATATAAAGGTCCGTCGGAAAGTTACCGCTGTCCGACAAAACAACCTTGCGTTCAGGCATCATGGAAAGCGCTGCGGCCAATGCCTGATAGACCTTGATCGACAGCGTATCTCCCATCATCACGGACCCGGCGGGGGCACCAATCAGGGCCCCAATCTGGTCGCCAACACGGCCGGGTTGGGTAAACCAATCGGCCTCGTTCCAGCCTTTGATCAGCATTCCCCCCCATTCGTCGGTGACCATCTTCTGGACCCGCTGCGGAACGGATTTCGGCAAAGGCCCAAGGGAATTGCCGTCCAGATAAATCACCCCTTCCGGCAGATCGAAAAGGTGTTTGCGGGTAACGTTATTCATCATGTCTAGCCCTCCGCGGACGCGTGAAAGTGTTGGAACTGCCGCGCGAACGTGCAGGTCTTGGACAAATGGGCGTTATCGACCCTTCGAAAATCGAGGCAAACCATACGAGAGACGGCTTGAAGGGTTGATCTATGCATCACGCGAGAACTGTCGCGAAGACACCCGGCAGCGCGACTTCAAGCAGTTCGATATCGTCGGACGGATCGGCGTAGCGCGTCATCATTCCCGGCGGTACCACAAAGGCATCCCCCGATGCTAAATTGTACGGTTCGCGATCTTCGCCTTCAAGCGTCATGGACCCTTCCATGACAAAGGTGAACAAGATGTCGGCGTCGTGCCTGGTCCAAACCGGTTCACCTGCGCCGCGCCGCATGACTGAAACGCCAGCAACGCCTTGGGTGTTGTCATTAATCGTGGTGTCCCGAGCCTGAAAACCTGGTAGACGGAACGGTGCCCAAACAGCGTCTGCTGCACGATGATGCACAAAACGCTGTCCCTGGAACGAGCGGTCAGGATTTCCGGGGCCATTCGGCAGGGTCATCTCGTGGTCGATGGTTGTGACATGCTCTGCCGGTACGCCAATCTCAATTACCTCGATGTTATCTGAGGCGTACAGAACACGGTGACGGATTTCCGGCGGTTGAATCACGCAGTTTCCCGCATGCAAACGGAAGGGTTCGCCCTGATCCTCGTAGACCAGATCAACCCAGCCCCGGTAACAAAAGATCAACTGAAAACCGACTGTGTGATAATGCACCATATCCGGCACAGGGCCGCCGTCGGGGATACGGATATGGCTTGCAATGATTGACCCGCCCAATCGGTCGGGGATCAAATCGCGATACTGCATGCCAGCCCGCCCGACAATCCAAGGGGCCTGATCCGCCAGCCTGCGCACGACAAAGGCATTGACCGTTTCCGGCATCACCAGCGGGGCATGCATCTCTACGATTTCAATCCGCGTGCCGTTCGGCGCGAACAACACACGTGCGCCATCAGCAAAGCTGTCAGGGTCATCCATTCGCAGGCGCAGGGTGCCGGGCAGCTCTGTCGCACTCTTCTCGATCCGCAGGCGTAGCCCGTGGCCTGAAAACACAGCAACCGCAGGATCGTCGGCGGGATAGATCATATCCAGCCGCATTCCCAAAGCCTTGGTATAAAAAGGAATATCGTTTCGCAGTTCCTGCGTCGGCAGCCGGATTTCAGCCACAATATCGCGCATACCGGTGCCTCTTGTTTATGCTGGAGCAGGTTAATCCGCAGGTGTAAAAACCACAAGCAGCGGTAAATTGGGTACAGGGAAACATCGGTTAGTCCATGTCATGAAAGCAGTTCAAATCTGTCTGCATTTA
>JAGXIQ010000008.1 GCA_024635625.1 Loktanella sp.
GGACCCGGCATGCGGACTTCATCAGGGCCAGCGGTTATATGCACCGCGCACAAAGGCCGGACACATGACCGCAACCTGCAACGATCAAAATCAGCTCAAATCAACCCTTGCGTAAACGGAGCCGTCCACACATGACAGCACTCGGATGGAGCATACGACACGCGCAGATGCCATAAAGCCATCGCTGACCGCGGTTCGGTCGCAGTCATACCGCCGCGAAGAAATGCCCAGCCATAGAAGCCAAGCACCGCTGGTGCCGTCGCCAGGAACGACGCGCTCAGCTGTCTCGCATAAGCGACTTGAGATATTTTTCCAGACCGACACCAAGTTCGGTATTCGGAGAGAAACCAAGATCCCGTTTCGCACGCCCTATGTCGATCGCAGATGGACCCGAGGCGGTTATCTGCGGGGAAGAGAGGGTAAGTCGGACACCGGGCCGAAGGTCGGCGATGATCTTGGCAAGGTCATACGCGGGCACGCCGGCTCCAGCTGTGATATTATAAATCCAATCTGTTGGTGCGGCAGCGCACCCGGCACAGATCAGCCCGTCGACGGCGTCCTCAATATAAAGATAATGGGTGAAATCGTCCGGTGCCGCACTGAAAACGGCTTGTTTCCCGGCGAGGGCGGTGCGCAGGATATTCTCCAGCTCGGTCGGCGTGCGACGTCCGGGCCCATAAATCCATGACAGGCGCACTGCGATGGCGTCGGTGCCATGCTCGTGTACATAGCCCTGAACAGCGTTTTCGGCCGCAAGCTTGCTGGCGGCATAGACAGATTTCGGCGACGGCCGCGTCCTTTCATCGACCGGCTCGGCGAGGTCGCCGTAGACATTGGTGGTCGAACAGACAACGATCCGCCCTGCGGCGTGAAGGCGTGCCGCCTCCAGCACATGAGCCGTGCCGAGCGCGTTGATCCGCCAGATTGCCAGAGGCTGATCGGCAAGCACCATCGGCCCGGACACTGCGCCACAGTGAAAGACGGTCCCGAACGTCTGGCCCCGAAAGATTGCCTCGACCTGCGCAAAGTCTGTAATGTCGCACGATGCGTCGCCAGCTTCGAGATCTGAAGCAATGACCTGATGGCCTGTCCCCCGCAGGCGGGCCACCAGTGCCGCGCCAAGAAAGCCATGCGCACCGGTAACGAGCACAGCGCCAAGCTGGCGCGGGGTCATCGGATTGCCTTGAGCTCGGCAACAAGCGCTTCGGTGCTGATCTGCCGGCAATATCCCTTTATGGCCTTCACCGATGCCTCCTGCCGTTCTGCTGTGTAGGTGGCGCTCGCGTCAGGAACGAGTGTTACAAGATACCCCAGATCGCAAGCATCTCGCACGGCCGACTCAACACATTGATCTGTTACCACTCCGCAAAGGATCACCTGTTTTATTCCCAGACTGCGTAATAAATAATCAATGTTGGTCGATATGAAGACATTGGATGAGTTTTTCCGAAGGACGATTTCGTCGTCTCCGGGCGTGATCGTCGCGCACACTTGGGCATCCCAAGACCCCTTTTCGACGTTGATACCCGAAATCTTGTAGTCGAGGCTGCGGTCTCTTCCATCGGCGGTCAGGTTCTCGATCACGGCGTAGATGACTTCCAAACCGGCGCTGCGGGCGGCCTGTTGCAAACGTCGCATGTTCGGTAGTGCTACGCTCTCAAGTCTTTCAAAATAATAGTCATATTTCGTTTTTTCGGCTGGACTCAGTCCTTTGAATTCGCCGCCATCGGGGTGGGCCGCGTAGTTCTGAACATCGATGAACACGAGTGCTGCATGTTCGGGTGCGATGGTAATGTCGCGGGTCAGAATGTCAGACATGTTTCGTTTCTGTTCCTGCTCAAAAAGTCCGTGCGGATGATCTTATGGCGGGCTGTAACAAACTCAATATACATTTGACGGACCGTAACATTTGTTCTCTTGTTACAGGAGTTACGCCAAAACCCATACCCTATCAAATATTACAATGGGACTGTGTGGTTGTCTTTGCTGGGAAACGGGGTCGGGATGGACGCGTCGACAGAACCACTTTTGACCGTGGGGGGCCTGACCAAGACCTTTGGTGGCGTACGTGCACTCGATGGTTTCGGCTTCTCGATAAACGAAGGGGAACTGGTGGGGCTGATCGGTCCAAACGGGTCGGGAAAGACAACGGCGTTCAATCTTTTGACGGGCGTGCTGAAACCGACATCCGGCAACATCCGGTTTCGGGGCAAGGATGTCGCCGGCAAGTCGCCTGCGCACAACGCTCATCTGGGCTTGGCACGGACATTCCAGAATATCCGGCTTTTTCGCGATCTGCCGGTCCTCGATAATGTCATGGTCGGTCTGCATATGCGCCATGGTTCGGGCTTCCTGTCGACAATCCTTCGGTCGTCAGCCGCCAGGTCATCGGAGGCCGACATACGCGGCCGTGCATTGAAAATGCTGGAGGTCCTTGGCCTGCGGCGGCGTGCACATGAAATGGTCAGCAACGTCTCGTATGGCGAGCAGCGCAAGGTGGAATTTGCCCGCGCATTGGTCAGCGAGCCGGAGTTGCTGCTGCTGGACGAACCGACTGCCGGCATGAACCCGCAGGAAACCATCGATCTGGGGCAAACGATCCGCCGCCTGCATGGCGAATTGGGCATAACGACCCTGCTGGTCGAACATGACATGACGATGGTCATGGGGATCTGCGACCGCATTGTGGTCCTTCATCAGGGCAGGCTGCTGGCCGAAGGAACCCCCGCAGAGGTCCAGCGCGATCCCCGCGTAATCGAAGCATATTTGGGTCGCCGCAGAAAGGATGCCCATGCTGCGGATTGAGGACGTCCATGTCCGCCGTGGCGGCACGCACGCGCTGCGCGGGATCAGCATGACCGTCAACGCGGGAGAGATCGTGGCATTGATCGGCGCGAACGGTGCTGGCAAGACGACAACGCTGGCAACAATTTCGGGGCTGCTTCGGCCTGAATCGGGCACCCTGAGCTATGCGCGGTGTGCGGAGGCTGCGCCCATCGACATCGGGCGGATGCGCGCCGAACAGATCGTGCAGGCCGGGATATCCCATTGCCCGGAAGGGCGACAGGTGTTTGCAGCCCTTTCTGTGACTGAAAACCTGCGGATCGGGGCCTATCTGCGCCATGACCGGGCGGCCATCGATGCTGATATCGCTGACCTTCAAACCCAGTTCCCGATCCTGCGCACCCGTGCCAACGTGCCCGGGGACCGGTTGTCAGGGGGCGAGCAGATGATGCTGGTCATCGGGCGGGCGCTGATCAGCCGCCCCAAACTGCTGCTGCTGGACGAGCCGTCGCTGGGTCTGGCGCCGCAACTGGTCGAACAGATTTTCGACATCCTGGAACGGCTGCGGAGGGAGGGCATGACGATCCTTCTGGTGGAACAGAACGCCGCCATGGCGCTGGACATAGCCGACCGCGCCTATGTGCTGGAGGCGGGGAAGATTGTGCTGGAAGGGACCGGCAAGGATCTTGCTGGGAACGCGGATGTTCAGCGCGCCTATCTGGGGGCCGCGTGATGGGATCGGCTTATATCCTCTCTCAGATCGTGAACGGCGTGATCCTGGGCAGCATGTATGCGCTGATCGCGATTGGTTTCACGATGATCTATGGCATCGTGCGTCTGATCAATTTTGCCCATGGCGACATTTTTACGATGGGCGCATTCACGACGCTGGCGAGTCTGGCATTGATCGGGCTGCCGTTTCCGGTGGCACTGGTCGTTGTTGTCCTGACCGGGGCCTTGTTCGGTGTGGTGATCGAACGGATCGCATTCCGGCCGATGCGCGGTGCGCCGCAGGTGACCGGCTTTATCGCGTCGCTGGCGGTGGCGATCATTCTGGAAAACCTTCTGGTGATGACGATTTCGGCCCAGCCGCGCGTCTTTTTGGTGCCGGAATATCTGAACCGGCTGGTATCGACCGGCGTCATTACGATCCGGGTGATCGACCTTGCGATCGTTGCGCTCGCCATCGTCTTGATGATCGCTCTCGTCTTTTTCGTGCATTTCACGAAGGTGGGCATCGCGATGCGCGCCACGGCGGAAAACTATGACGTGGCGCGTCTGATGGGGATCAACATCGACCGGATGATCATGCTTGCCTTTGCCATCGGCAGCGGTCTTGCGGCGGTCAGCGGTTTGATGTGGGGTAGTAAATACGGGCAAATCAGCCCGTTCATGGGGCTTTTGCCCGGGTTGAAGGCCTTCGTGGCCGCCGTGATCGGTGGGGTCGGGTCCATACCGGGTGCCGTTGTCGGTGGCTACGTTCTTGGCCTGTCAGAGGTACTGTTCGTTGGCCTTCTGCCACCAGAGTATTCGGGATACCGCAACGCCTTTGTGTTCGGGGCGCTCATCGTGGTTTTGCTGGTCATGCCCAACGGCCTGCTGGGCCGCAACACCGAAACGCGCGCATGACCGGCGGGACCAAAAGCGTGATGGCGGCGCTGACGCTGGTGGTTGCATCTGCGCTGATTTATGGCGCGATTCATGCCTTTGATCCTTACACCGTGTCGATCATCGGCTTTGTCGGCGTGAATATCATTCTGGCCGTCAGCCTGAACATCACCAACGGCTATATCGGTCTGTTCTCGCTGGGTCATCCTGCATTCATGACCATCGGTGGCTACCTGTCTGCGATTCTCGTTATGGCGCCAGAGCGCAAGGCCGTGATGCTCAAATCGCTGCCTGACATGCTTGTGACACAGCATTGGCCGTTCCTTCCTGCACTTCTGGCGGGTGGGCTGCTGTCGGCGGCCACTGCGGTTATCGTTGGCTTTCCGGTGCTACGGCTGCGCGGCCACTATCTGGCGGTCGCGACGCTGGGGCTGATTTTCATCGTGCAAAGCTTTGCGGTGAACCTTTCGGGGATTACGCGGGGCGCGCTTGGATTGAGTGGTCTGTCCGCGCTGACCAATTTGTGGTGGGTTTATCTGTTCGTCGCCCTGACCATCTATGTCTGCTGGCAGCTCAAGCATTCGTCGCTGGGACGCACCATGCTGGCGATCCGCGAAAACGAACTGGCGGCGTCCTGCCTTGGGATCAACGTGGCACGCACGCGGGTTCTGGCCTTTGCGCTGGGGGCGTTCTTTGCGGGGATCGGCGGCGGCCTTTGGGTGCATCTGGTGACGCTGATCAGTCCCAATTCATTCACCTTCCTGATGGCGTTCCAACTGGTCGTGATGGTCGTACTGGGGGGCACGGGCAGCATCACCGGTGCGGCCATCGTGGCCGTGATCCTGACGATATCGACCGAGTTTTTGCGCCCGGTTGAAGAAGCGGCAGGCCTGTTTGGTGCAAGCCAGATGATCGTGGCCGTCGTCGTACTACTGGTTCTGATCTTTCGCCCCACCGGCCTGTTCGGCACGGCAGAGCCTGACCTGTTTGCCTGGACCCGAAAGTTTACGAGGCGCCCAGACCCGAGCCATGGGTCACAACCCTGAAACAAGGAGATTCCGATGTATTTCAACTGGAAGTCTAAATTTGCGGCCTTTGCTGCAAGCATGGCCATCGCCGGGGCATCGCCCGCAGTTGCCCAAGAGCCGATCAACATCGCGGCCCTGTACAACGTCAGCAGCGGCGGCCTTGCGTCGCTTGACGGGCCTTCGCTGAACGGGGTCAAGCTGAAGGCGAAGATGATCAACGATGCGGGTGGATTGCTTGACGGCCGCATGATCGAACTGACGGCCATCGACACCAAGGACGACACCCGTGAAGCGGCGACCGCCGCACAGCGCGCCGTCGCCATCCCCGCTCTGGCTGCTGGGATCGGTCACAGCGACACCACCTTCGCGCTGGCCTCTGCGGCTCTGTTCCAGACCGCTGGTATCCCCTTCGTCACATCCGGTGCCACCTCTCCGGACTTGCCTGCGATGGTGGGCGACGAGATGTTTCTGGTCCCGTTCGGCGACGACGTGCAGGCCCATGCGATGGCCGAATACGCCTATGAAACGCTGGGCCTGCGCAACGTCGCTGTCTGGACGGACAACGCGATGGACTACACGACCGGCCTGTCGAAATACTTTGTGGAGCGGTTCACCGCCCTGGGTGGCACGATCGCGGTTCAGGATGTTTACATGACCGCCGATCAGGACTTCTCGGCACTCGTCGCGCGTCTGCAGGCGACGACGGGCGTCGACGGCGTGTTCGCATCCTCTGGGCCGGATACGGCAGGGATCATCGTGAAGCAGATCCGAGAGGCGGGGATTTCCTTGCCGATCATGGCCGGGGATGGCTTTGACACTGATCTTCTGACGTCCGTTCCCGGACCGACGCTGTCGACCAACGTGTACTTCACGACCCACGCCTATGTTGGACTTGAAACCGGACCGGCAGAAACCTTCCGCAAAGCCTATGAGGCGGAATACGGGATCGCACCTGAAAATGCATTTGCCGCCCTCGGTTATGATGCGATGGGGCTGATCGCCGATGCCATCACGCGGGCCGGGTCGTCCGATCCGAAAGCCGTGACAGAGGCACTGGCCGCCACCGCTGGCTATGCCGATGCCGTCACGGGCACGATTGCCTACGTCGATGGCAGCCGCGTGCCCAGCAAACCTGTCGCGATCATGCATGTGGTTGATGGTGCCGTGTCTCTTGATACGACTGTCACACCGAAAAGCTGACCGACCCCATGCAAAATGACGCAACCCGATCAGACGACGCTATCACCGATCGGGTTGCGCCGGGTCCCGTGGAAGGAAGCTCCGACGTGAACACCAACACGACACTTTTAAGCATGACCGACACGCAGGCGTTCGGTGTCGAAAACCCCGACGGAGCTTGCCCCATCCTGTTCGTGTCGGACCACGCCGGACGGGCGATTCCGCAGCATCTGGGCACGCTCGGATTGGGCGAAGACGAACTGTCGCGACATATTGGCTATGACATCGGGATCTATGGTGTGACACGCGAATTGGCCCGCGCGCTTGATGCGACCTATATCTTTCAGCCCTATTCGCGGCTTGTCATCGATTGCAATCGCAAGCCACGAAAGCCGCAGTCGGTCCCTGAAATCAGTGACGGAACCGTTGTGCCCGGCAATGCCGGTCTGACAGTGGACCAGATCGGCGCCCGCGAGGACGAAATCCTGCGGCCCTATCAGGACCGTATCAAAGCGGAACTGGACCTCCGCCTGGCATCGCATCGACCATTGGTGCTGTTTGCGATGCACAGTTGCACCGATCGCCCAAGACACGATCCGCGCCCGCGCCCTTGGGACATCAGCGTGATCGCTAACAGTGACTGGCGGATCGGCAATGCACTGGTTGACGTGTTGAAATCCAAGACAAAGCTGTGTGTCGGCATCAACGAGCCTTACGTCGTCAACATGGAAATGGACTATACCATTCCCGTCCATGCCGAAGGCAATCAAATTCCTTACGTCGAGATCGAGATCCGGCAGGACCTGATCGGCGATGAAAGTGGGCAGCGGCAGTGGGCCAGTTTGCTGTCGGACTTGTTTCCCAAGGCGGTCGATCGGTCGGGGGTTCTGGACTCGTGACGGCCTCCGACAAGAACGCCAGTGCGACGGATCGGCCGGCCATGTCGCTGCAGGATAGGGTCAGGAGAGAGCTGGGATTGTTCACGGAGGCCGAACGCCGGGTGGCACAGGCGCTTTTGGGCGAATATCCTATGGCTGGACTTGAAACGGTTGCCCGCTTTGCGCGTCGCGCGAACACCAGCGGACCGACAATATTGCGGTTCACCAGCCGGCTCGGCTTTGAGAACTATGCCGATTTTCAGGAAGCGTTGCGCGCCGAAATTCAGGTCAGGCTTCAGGGGCCATTGTCGCGCTATGCGGTAAGGGGCGTCGAAGACGGGCCCGTTGCCCCGCGCGATGGCATCGCACAGGCCATGGTTCAGAACATCGATATGGCAGAGCGGGATCTGCGTCAGCATCTGCCATGGATCGTGGCGCGGTTGTCCGACCTCGACCGCAGGGTGTTTTGTATCGGCGGCCGTTTCAGCTGGATGGTCGCCTCCTACCTGCATCACTACCTGCGGGAATTGCGGCCGGGTGTGCGGTTGATCCGCGACAGCAGCGCAGCCTGGGCGGACTATCTGCTGGACGTCGGGCCGGGCGATACCGTCGTGGTCTTCGATTTCAGGCGCTACCAGCGCGATGTGCTGGACTTTGCAAAAGGCGCGGCCAGTCAGAAGGCATCGATCATCCTTGTAACCGATATCTGGTATTCGCCGATCGCCGCCTTTGCCGATATCGTCGTGCCCTGTCCTGTCAGCATCCCCAGCGCCTTTGACAGCGGTGTCACCGGTCTGGCCATGGCGGAAATCATAACGGCGGGCGTCGTGGACGCCCTTGGGGCGCGATCGAAGGACAGGATCGCCACCCTCGAAAACCTGCGCAAACCATTCAACCTCGGGTCCTGATCCATGACCCACCCGCACCAGAGGCCAACCATGCAACGAGATCCCCTGACGATGTTCTGCTACACCGACCTTGCCGGCCAGGTGCGCGGCAAGGGCTTTCCATCGTCGCAACTTGAGAAGCGATTGACGGGGGGCATCGGCTGGACACCGAACAACCTGATGTTCACGGCACTGGGAACGATTGCACCCGGGGCCTGGGGATCACACGGCGACGTGATGCTGATGCCCGACGCGGCCACCGGGGTCGCGGTGGATTATGGCGATGGCACACCCGCCGAACGGTTCTATCTGTGCGACGTGCAGAACACGGACGGCACCGCGTGGGACTGCTGCCCGCGCACGCTGTTGCGTGACGCCGTGGCAGATCTGTTGGCGCAGACCGGTATCGTTCTGAAAGTCACATTCGAACACGAGTTCATCTACAGCGGCGCCAACGCGCGTGCGGCTGACAATTACGCATTGGATGCCGTCCGTCGCCACGGCGTGTTCGGCGAAACCTACCTTGGCGCACTGCGGACCGCAGGGGTCGAAGTGGACAGCTACCTTGCCGAATTTGCACCCGGGCAATTCGAGGTTACTGTACCGCCCTCCGATGCGCTGGTCGCCTGCGATACGGCCATGATCGTGCGCGAAATGGCGCGGGCCACGGCCTTTCGGCTGGGCCACGGTGTCAGCTTTTCTCCACGGGTGCAGCCCGATGGTCTGGGGAGCGGTGTGCACATCCATTTCAGTCTGTGGGATACGGACGGCACACCCCTCAGCCATGATCCGGACCGCCCGTTCGGCATCAGCGAAAGGGCAGGGCAGTTTCTGTCCGGGATTGTGCGGCACATGCCGGCCCTGTGCGCCTTTACCGCGCCGTCACCCGTGTCTTACCTGCGGCTGGTGTCGCATTCTTGGACCGGTGTGTGGTCGAATGTCGGGTTTCGCGACCGGGAGGCGGGGTTACGGATCTGTCCGACCTTCGGGGCGTCGCCCGAGGCTGTGGCGCGTCAGTTCAACTTTGAATTCCGCGCGGCCGATGCCACGGCGAACCCCTATCTGCAGCTGGCCGTCATCATCCGTGCCGGCCTTTCCGGGATCAGCGACGCGCTGCCGCCGCCGCAGCCGACGATGAATGAAGACCCCGAAGCCATGTCGAGCGACGCGCGTGCTGCACGCCATATCGTCAGGCTGCCATCATCCGTGGACGCGGCCTTTGCGGCGCTGAAGGATGATCCGGTCGTGCAGGGTTTCCTGCCGCAGCGACTGCTGGAAGCCTACCTTGCAAACAAGCAGGCCGAGTTTGAGATCAGCCGCGCATGGGCGCCGGACGAACTCTGCAAACGCTACGCCGAAATTTACTGACGATGAATCATCGGTTCTGGTCATAGCGGTTCAAAGGAGAAAAGAGATGGGACAATTGGATGGCCGGATGGCGATCGTGACCGGGGCCGCAACCGGTCTTGGCCGTGGGATCGCCATGCTCTACGCGGCTGAAGGGGCCAATGTCGCCGTCCTTGACCGTAATGGACCGGGTGCTGAGGCTGTGGCCGCCGTCATCCGCGCGACCGGACGCCAAAGCCTTTCGTTTCAAGTCGACGTCGGGAACGAAACCGAGGTGCAGTCCGCAATCGCGGCTGTTGTTGATGGCCTCGGTCCGCCTGCGATCCTTGTCAACAATGCGGGTATCGGCACGGTGTCTTTGGTGGAAAACATGGCCACTGCCATGTGGGACGAAATGATCCGTATCAACTTGACCAGCGTTTTCTATTGCACCCGTGCGGTGTTGCCCCACATGCGCGCGCAACGCTATGGCCGGATCATCAACATCAGCTCTCAACTGGCCCATAAGGGTGGCGAAGGCATGGGGCACTACGCCGCTGCCAAAGCTGGTATTCTGGGCCTGACCCGTTCGCTGGCCTACGAGGTCACACGAGACAACATTGCGGTGAACGCGATCTGTCCCGGACCCCTTTTGACCGACATGAAACTGCCGGCGGAATGGGCGGCGAAAAAGCAGGGCGAACTGTTGACAGGGCGACAGGGTCATGTGGACGAGATCACACCGACGGCGCTCTTGCTGGCGACCGAGGCCGCCGCATTTTACGTCGGTGCCACGTTCAACCCCAACGGTGGAGACATCATGGTATGACGATGCCAAGAGAGAGGTGCGGATCATGAATGGCCTGACGCGCACGGTCATGAGGGCAGGCGGCCTGCGTCCAGCCAAATCAAATCCGGCAAGCGGGCCATGCGATCCCGGCACGTCGGCAACGCCGTCATGATTGGCAATTGTATATGACGGCCAACGTCCTTGATCATAGTCTGCGCACAATCGCGACGCAGTTGGCTGATGGATCGCTGCGGGCGCGGGATCTGATCGAAGCGGCCTTGGCGCACCATGATCCTGCGTTGAACGCCTATGTGTCATGGGCGCCAGATATGGCGCGTCGACAGGCCGCGGCGGCTGACGCCGCCTTTTCCGCAGGCACGTGCCTGGGGAAGCTTCAAGGCATCCCGATATCCTTCAAGGACCTCTATGGTGTTGCGGGGCTGCCGACATTTGCGGGCAGTCCCCGCGCGCTACCTGAGGCGTGGACCGCCGAAGGTCCCCTTGTCGCTGCGGTACGCAGGCAACTGGGGGTCATTGTCGGCAAGACCCATACGGTTGAATTCGCCTTTGGCGGATTGGGAACCAGCGAGCATCACCCGGTGCCGTGGAACCCGCGAGACCGACAAAACCACCGCGCCCCCGGCGGATCGAGCAGCGGCGCGGGCGTCTCTGTTGCAGAAGGTACGGCGCTTGTGGCCTTCGGAACCGATACCGGAGGGTCGGTGCGCATTCCTGCCAGTATGACCGGCACGGTTGGCTTGAAGACGACGTTGGGAAAATGGTCGGTTCAGGGCATCGTGCCGCTCAGCCCGAGTTTCGATACCCCCGGAATCCTGACGCGCACCGCTGACGACGCGGCCTTTGCGTTTGAACACCTCGGGGGCGACAAGGTGCCCGATCTGCCTGAAGGAACGTCGCTGCGGATCGGGGTCGCAGAGCGATTTTTCTGGGAAGGCACCGATCCTGGCATCGCCGAGCGCGTCACGGAGGCAATGCGGCTGCTGGAGGCTGCTGGTGCGACACTGACAGAGCAGACCTTGCCCGGTTGCGCCGAGGTTTATGAGATCTATCATCAGGGCGGAATCGTATCGGCCGAACTTTACGCCTTTCTCAGCGGTCATTTGCCGGACTGGCTTGAAACCCTCGATCCACGCGTCCGGCAGCGGATGGATGACGGGCGCGACCTGCCGGCTTGGACCTACTTGCATCGCAAATCCCGCTATGCGGCTTTGGCCGCCGAGGCGGCCGCCGTTCTGGAGGGCTATGACGCGATCATCAGTCCGACAGTGCCGATCACCCCGCCGCCCGTCGCCAAGCTGGCCAACGCGGACACATATGCACGGCTTAATCTGGCCAACGTCCGCAATACCTGCGTCGTCAGTTTTCTGGGTCTCTGCGCCGTGACCATTCCCGCCGGGTTTGACGCTGCCGGTCTGCCGGTCGGGCTTCAGCTGATCGGGGCCCCCGGACGCGAAGCGCAATTGCTGGCAATTGCCCGGACGATCGAAGTCCTGCTGGCGAAGGCCGATATCTGGAGTCCCCATGCCTGAAAGGCCCGAAAAACCTAAGAAATCCATCCCTTTCCCAAGAGGTTACGCATGCCCACCCCTAACGACGCCTCCTTCAGTCGCATCCGCCCCTTCGATCCCAAGCGGACCTGCCTGCTATTGATAGATACGCAGAATTACGTCTGGAATTCTCGGGTTGCAGAAAACATTCCATATTTCGACTCCGAAATCCGCGAGACGGTACTGCCGAACCTGCGTCGGCTTCTGACCAGCTTTCGTGCGGCGGGGGCAGAGGTGATGTACACTGTGATGGAAAATCTGACCGACGACGGGCGTGATCGCAGTCTGGATTACAAGCTGTCGCAATTCTTCATCGCAAAAGGATCGTGGGACGCCAAGGTGCTGGACCAACTTACACCGGGAAAAGACGACATCGTGCTGCCCAAGACGTCTTCCGGTGTCTTCAATTCGACGAATATCGAATACCTGCTACGCAACATCGGGATCGATACGCTCGTCGTCACGGGCTTTCTGACCGATCAATGCGTCGATCATACGGTGCGGGATGCGGCCGACCGCGGCTTCTATCCTGTCTGCGTCGCGGACGCCTGTGCTACCCATACCGAAAAGCGCAATAAAAATGCTTTGTCGGCGTTTGCGGGGTACTGCCGGACGATGTCGACCGACACCTTGATCGACGCGATCGAGGCCGGCGCATGACGAACGTCAAAGGCAGCCTTGCCTGGTTTCAATCTGCAACGCGCGGTGGCCACAACGCACCGCATCCCAGTTTAGGCATGGGCAGGCGCCTCGGATTCCGCCCGTTATCCCATGCCTCGGGCTTCCCCCCCAAGCCCCAAGTCCAATGGCGGGACCTCAACACAACACAGGAGACTTTCGATGTCGAGACGATCAAGAGGCCTTGGTATTTTTGTGGTGTCAGCGGTTTGCGCCGCGCTTGTGACGACCACTGCACAAGCGCGCGACCTGAGGATCGGGATCCGTGCCGATCCCGATATTCTTGACCCCGCACAGGGTGGCTCGGTTGCGGGTCGACTGATTTTTGCGTCGCTCTGTGATAAACTGATCGACACGACGCCCGAAGGCGCTTTTCGTCCCCAACTGGCCACCGCGTGGGACTGGTCCGAGGACAACCGTTCGCTGACCTTGAAATTGCGACCCGAGGTCAAGTTTCATGACGGCACCGCCTTGGATGCTGCGGCGGTGAAGACGAATCTGGACCGTTACCGGTCCGATCCGATTTCGCGTCGCCAAACCGAGTTGAAGTCGATTGCGTCGGTCGAGGTTGTCGATCCACTGACCGTTCGGATTGATCTCGCACAACCTGACGCGCCCTTGGTGGCTGCATTGGCTGATCGCGCAGGCATGATCATGTCTCCAAAGGCGCTGGCTGACGCTGGAGAAGATATCGGTTTGAATCCCGTTTGCGCCGGGCCGTTCAAGTTCGTCGAACGCGTGTCGCAGGATTTCATCAAGCTCGAGAAGTTCGATGAATATTGGAACAGCGACGAAATCTTTCTGGATGGGGTCACATTCCTGCCGATACCCGACGATTCGATTCGACTTCTCAGCCTGCGCTCGGGCGATCTGGACATGATCGAACGGGTGGCGCCCACCGATATCAAGGCCGTCGAAGACGATGCTGGCCTGACGCTGGTGCGCGGACCTTCGGTTGCATACGATCTGATATCGATCAATGTCGCCAACGGAGATAAGGCCCAGAACCCCTTGGGTCAGGATGCCCGCGTGCGCCGCGCATTCGAGCTGTCTATCGACCGCAATGTGCTAAATCAGGTGGTCTACAACGGCCTTTTCGTGCCAAGCAATCAACACGAAGTGCCCGGATCGCAATACTACGACGCCACGCACCCGGTGCCGGAACGCGATGTCGAAGCGGCAAAATCGCTGCTGGCGGAAGCTGGTATCCCGAACCCCAGCTTCACTTTGAATGTTGCAAATAGCTCCACGTCCCAGCAGATCGGTGAAATCGTTCAGGCGATGGCAGCCGAAGCCGGATTTGACGTCAAGCTCGAAGCGCTCGAATCCTCGACGATGGCGTCGCGGGCAGATGCAGGGGACTATCAGGCCTCATTGGTCATCTGGAGCGGCCGTCCTGACCCGGACGCCAACGTTGCACCCTGGGCGTCATGCGACGGCTTCTTGAACTGGGGGAAATATTGCGATCCCGCTCTGGATGCGATCCTGAAGCAGGCACGCGAGATTACCGATCCGACGATGCGTTCTGACCTCTACCAGCAGGCCGTCGCGATCTACACCACGGCCAATCCCCACATCATCATGTATCACTACACCTCACTGTTCGGTCTTCGAAACGAGGTGACTGGGTTTGTGGCATTCCCTGACAGTCTGATCCGGCTGCAGGGGGTAAAAAACTCCGAATAGAGAGATATTTGGCGCAACCCCCGCTTCAGGGGGTTGTACCAAGTCTTCTGGTTCAGCCTCTCACTCCTGAGCGTGCAGTGTTTCTCGTATAGGCACGTGCGCTTTCAGATCAAGCTGACTTGAGGCGGGCAGGGTGGTTTTGGTGGCGCAGGTCTGGGCCCCAATATGTTTCCTAAATCCGGAAGCGGCGCATCCACGTCTCATGATTGTGTCGGTGGAATTGGCGTATCGGAAACGATCTAGTCCTATGCAGATATTTGTGCCCACATGCGCTTACGGCAGATAGATCGGTCTGACAGTCCCGAAAATGAGCTTCGAGTTCTGCTTGCGACGCACCTCTGAAGGTCGACCGATGAATTATCACAACAAGGATACCCCCATGATGCTGCGTGCCCGCGATCTTGGTCTGCCGTTCTCGGGCCAGCCTGGTCCCTTCAATGCGATCACCGACGTGGCGGGCGTGCGCGTCGGTTTCTGCACCCTGACCGACCCTGCCCGTGCGATGCGAACCGGGGTGACGGCTATCATTCCGCGCCCTGATCGCGGCACGCCCCAGCCGGTCTGGGCCGGACACTATAGCCTGAACGGCAATGGCGAGATGACGGGGACACACTGGATTGATGATGCGGGCTATTTCCTGGGACCGGTCTGCATCACCAACACGCATGGGGTCGGGGCGGTCCATCACGGCGCGGTGCGCTGGATGATTGACACCTATGCAGATCACTTTGCGAATCATGCCTGGGCGATGCCTGTGGTGGGGGAAACCTATGATGGGGTTCTGAACGATATCAATGCACTGCATGTGACATCGGACCATGCCATCGCCGCGCTGAATGCCGCCACTGGCGGTCCAGTAGCCGAAGGGTCCACCGGCGGCGGCAATGGCATGATCGCCTATGAGTTCAAGGGCGGCACTGGCACGTCATCGCGCCTTGTCGGGCCGTGGACGGTGGGCGCGCTGGTGCAGGCCAATCACGGAATCCGTCCGTGGCTGACAATGCTTGGCAGGCCTTTGGGGCAGACCATGACCGAGGGGCGTCTGTTGGACCGTGAACGCGGATCGATCATCGTTGTGATCGGCACCGATGCGCCGCTGTCAGGATTAGCACTGCGGCAACTGGCCAAGCGTGCGACGATCGGCATTGGGCGCGGTGGCACGCCGGGCGGCAACAGTTCGGGCGATATCTTCTTGGCGTTTTCCACCGCCAATCCGATGCTGCTGCCGTCGCCCGATCAGGCGATCCTGCACAAGCAGGAACTCAACATCGAACATCTCGACCCACTTTATCTTGCGGCGGTGGAGGCGGTGGAGGAAGCCGTCATCAACGCTCTGGTGGCGGGCGAGGATGTAGTGGCAATAAAGCCTGCGGGCCTTGTCGTACGCGCCATCGACACAGAGGCGTTGCGCGCAGCCTTTGCCTGAGTCGCGGCTGGCCTTTGCGTGCAAATGCAAGATTGCCTTTCTTTTGGGCGTTTCGCGTGATTTCCTAGCAGAGCGTGGTGTTGCTCTGAAAACATTGGCAATGGCGGCGACCGCGGCATGCCCTAGCCAAGGATCAGCGATAGAAAAAGTGGAATTAGTTTGCAGGGAATCCCGAAACCATGTGGCGACAAATCGAGCCGGACCGGCGGCATGAAATCGAGGTCGAAGGCGGAACCGTTGTCGCGTATGACTTTGGCACCGGAGATGATGTGCTGCTGTGCCTGAACGGCGGTCCCGGCCTGCCCTGTGACTACTTGCGCGAGGCACATAGCTGCCTAGTGGATCAGGGATTTCGCGTCGTGGCGTTTGACCAGCTGGGCACGGGCGCATCATCCCGCCCCACCAATTCGGACCTGTGGACGATCGATCGCTATGTTGCGGAGACGGAAGCGGTCCGGCAGGCGCTGGGGCTGGGGGCGGTGCATCTGCTGGGCCATTCGTGGGGCGGGTGGCTTGCCATCGACTATGCGCTGACCCACCCGGATGCCGTCCGGACCCTGACGCTGGCCGATACGAATGCCGACATGCCGCACCTCGTATCCGAACTTCACCGCCTTCGCGCGGCTCTTGGGCCGGAAGCGGTTGCCATGATGCAGCGGTTCGAGGCGGAAGGACGTTTCGGCCACCCAGCCTATGTCGCCGCCGTGACGCTGCTGAATTACCGCCACGTCTGTAGGCTGGACACATGGCCAGACCCGGTGAACAGGTCTTTGGACGACTGGAATATGGGGCCTTATGTGACCATGCAAGGGCCGAACGAGTTCCTTTATACCGGCAACATGAAGGACTGGAACCGTGTGCCGGATCTGCATTTCATCACTGCACCGACGCTGATCCTGTGCGGCCAGCATGATGAACTGACCCCGGCCTGTTCGCTGCGGATGAAACAACAGATGCCACACGCTGAACTGACGGTTTTCCCCAATGCCTCGCACATGCCGTTTTACGAAGATCCGGGCGAGTATTACCCTGTTCTGACCGGGTTCCTGAACCGGCACAGGGCCGAATGATAATAGGGCCGCGCTGATGCATCGATACAGGTTTGTGCTGCTTCGCCCGCTGCAGTTTCTGCCCGTCCTTTTCGGGATCAGCGTCATCACATTTGTCCTTGTGCGTCTGATCCCCGGCGATCCGGCGCGGATGTTGCTGGGAACGCGGGCGACTGCGTCTGCGCTTGAACGCATCCGTGCGCAATACGGGTTGGATGAATCGATCTGGGTTCAGTATCTGTACTTTCTGAAAAACCTGTTTGCCGGCGAGATGGGCAAGTCCATCGTCTTCAAGACCGATGTGCTAAAGCTGATCGGCACGCGGATCGAACCGACACTCGTACTGGTGATCGGGTCAGTGGCACTTGCCATCCTGATAGCAGTGCCGATGGCGACTATTGCTGCGCGGAACCGGGGGCGGATCCCGGATCAGGTGGTGCGCGTCGTTTCCACGCTTGGCCTTGGCACGCCGCCGTTCTGGCTGGCGTTGATGCTAATGATCGTATTCAGCGTAAAGCTCGACCTGTTGCCGGTTTCGGGCTATGGCCGGACCTTGCCCGAAAAAGCAGCGCATATGGTTCTGCCCTGCCTGACCATCGCGCTTTCGCTATCGGCCGTGTTGACGCGCAGCCTGCGCGCCAGCCTGATCGCGCAGATCACGTCAGATCAGGCGACGGCGGCGCGGGCCCGGGGCTTGTCAGAAGGTACCGTATTCTGGCGGCATGTGATGCCCAACGCAATCGTTCCAACGCTGAACCTGTTAGCGGTCAATGTTGGATGGCTGATCGGCGGCACTGTGATCGTCGAATCCGTCTTTGCCATTCCAGGTATGGGACAATTACTGATACGCGGCATATTTTCGCGCGATTACATGGTAGTACAAGGGGTAGCCATGTGCTTTGCCGTGGCGACCGTGTTGGTGAACTTTCTGGCCGATATCCTGACCGTCGCCGCTGACCCGAGGGTGAAATTGTGACTGCAATCGCCGCCCGCCCCCTATATTTGAGGCGCTTTCCGGGGCGGACAACGCTGGTCGTCGGCTTGACAGTGGTGGGCCTGATGCTGCTGGCGGCGCTGGCAGCACCCTTGATTGCGCCTTACGACCCGGTGTTCCAAGATGGCACCGCACGGCTGGTGGCCCCCAGTGCTGCGCATCCCTTTGGCACCGACAACTTCGGGCGTGACGTGTTTTCCAGAGTGATCTGGGCCGCACGGGTGGATTTGCAGATTGCCTTTCTGGGGGTTGTGTTTCCTTTAGTGATCGGCACGACAATTGGTACTGTCGCGGGCTATTTCGGCGGTGTGGTTGATGCCGTTTTCATGCGGATCGTCGATGTGGTGCTGGCCTTCCCATACCTCGTGCTGATCATAGCCATCATCGCTATTCTGGGCCCGGGGCTGAAAAGTTTTTATATCGCTCTCGCACTGGTGGGTTGGGTTTCCTATGCGCGGCTGATCCGGTCGCAGATCCTGATCCTGAAGAGCGCCGATTTTGTGCTGGCCGCGCGCAGTCTTGGCTATAGCCATAGCCGCATCATGTTTCGCCACTTGTTGCCGAATGCGCTGATCAGTTCCATCGTGTTCGCGATGTCGGACATGGTGCTTGTGTTGCTGGGTGGTGCTTCGATCAGCTTTCTGGGGTTAGGGGTGCAGCCGCCCACCGCTGAATGGGGCATCATGGTTGCCGAAGGACAAGGATTTATCACGCAAGCTTTGTGGATGACGATGTTTCCGGGGTTGGCGATCCTGCTTCTGTCCTTTGGATTTAGTCTGATCGCGGATGGCTTGGGCGAATGGCTGGGGGTCAAGGAATGACCGATCCAGTGCTGTCCGTTCAGGGCCTGTCAGTCGAGACACGCGATGGAGTGCGCTTGGTTGACGACTTGTCTTTCGACCTCGCCCCCGGCGAGATCCTTGGTTTGGTGGGTGAAAGCGGGTCTGGCAAGACCGTTGCCTGCCGTGCCCTGATGCGGCTGCTGCCAGAGCCTGCGTTGCGCATCGCGGATGGGCGCGTGGCACTGATGGGGCAGGATCTGGTGACTTTGTCCGAGGCGCGGATGCGTGGGATACGGGGCAGACAGCTCGGGATGATCTTTCAGAACCCGACCGCCCATCTGGACCCGGTGATGCGCATCGGTGACCAGATCGCCGAGGCCGTGCGTCTGCATGAAGGTGCCAGCCGCACCGATGCCCGCGCTCGCGCAGTCGAAGCGCTTCGCCAGGTTGGCATCCCAGACCCGGAGGCGCGCGCAGGATCCTACGCGCATGAGTTTTCGGGCGGCATGCGGCAACGGGCGATGATCGCAATAGCGCTGGCCTGCAATCCAAAAGTGCTGATCGCAGACGAACCCACAACCGCATTGGATGTTACCGTGCAGGCGCAGATACTGCGGCTGCTGATGGACCTGCGTGACAGGCAGGGAGTGTCGATCATCCTGATCACCCATGATCTTGGCGTCGTCGCCCAGACCTGCGACAGCATTGCAGTACTTTACGCGGGTCGCCTGTGCGAACGCGGACCAAAGCGCGGCGTTCTTGGCGCACCCGCCCACCGCTACACCGCCGGATTGATCCGCTGTCAGCCGACCTCGGCGGGCGGAGAGGGGATGCTGGACACCATCGAGGGCCAGCCCCCGGCCGTGAGTGCGATGCCGAAAGGCTGTCGCTTCCATCCGCGTTGCGGTGCCGTAATAGCGGTCTGCAACACACATCAGCCGGAACAGACTGCGCGGGGGCCAGGTCATATCGCGGCTTGCCACAATCCCGTTGCTGATGCCGCCATGACGGTGAGTGTATGAAGAAGCCGGCACTATTGGTTGTTGATGACCTGTCTGTCGAATTTACCCAGCGCGGCGGTGCTCCCTTCGGGCTGGGGCGCCGCAGTCTTGCGGCTGTTAACCACGTCACGCTGGAATTGCGTGCTGGCGAGGCGCTGGGAATCGTCGGCGAATCGGGAAGCGGCAAAAGCACACTTGGCCGCGCCATTCTGGGGCTGGAACGGGCCAGCGGCGGTGCTGTCACCTTTGACGGCATGCGTGTCAGCGGCGGGGCGCGGGCTGATATGGAGCGCCTGCGTCGCGAAACCGCGATGGTGTTTCAGGACCCTTACGGCGCGTTGAACCCTCGTATGACGGCGGCGCAAGCCATTGCAGAAGTGTTGGTCGTGCATCGCAAGGTGCCGACCGCCGACATTCCCGCGCGGGTCGATGAATTGCTGACACTTGTAGGCCTACGACCCGAACTGGGTGCACGCAGGCCTGCGTCGCTCAGCGGGGGGCAGTGCCAGCGCGTCGGTGTTGCACGCGCACTGGCGGTGGACCCCCGGTTGATCATCGCAGACGAATGCGTGGCAGCGCTCGACGTGTCCATTCAGGGCCAGATCATAAATCTGTTCATGGAGTTGCGCGAGAGCATGGAACTGGGGCTGATCTTCATTGCCCATGATCTTGCAATTGTGCGGCGTCTTTGTGACCGGGTGGCGGTCATGTATCTGGGCCGGATCGTAGAGGAAGGCCCGACCGAAGATGTGTTCCGATCCCCCCGCCACCCGTACACAGCCTCCTTGATTAGCGCGATCCCAGAGATAGACCCCGACATGGTCCTTGCCCCGCATCTGCTGGCGGGCGACCCACCAAGTCCGATGCGGCTGCCCGAAGGCTGCACGTTTCATCCCCGCTGCCCAAAGGCGCAAGACATTTGCCGCAGTGGCCAGCCACCGTCCGAACGGCGCAGCACGGGCCGACGCTGGACCTGTATTCTTGACACTAAAACCCCTGCAAATGAACCTATGGAGGTATCTTGACATGCGAACCCCGATCCTGAGAACAGTGGTAGCCACAGCGATTGCCGTGCTGCTGGGCGGCACCTCAATCGCCGAGGCGCAAGGTGTATTGACCATCGGACGCCGCGAAGATGGCACCACCTTTGATCCGATCATGACTGCACAGAACGTCGATTTCTGGGTGTTCATGAACGTCTATGATCAGCTTGTGCGGGTGGACCGGTCCGGCACCAAGCTGGAACCGGGACTGGCGGAAAGTTGGACCGTTTCGCCCGACGGGCTGACCTATACCTTCACCATGCGCGACGCCAAATTCTCTGACGGATCGCCGATCACATCCGAGGATGCGGCCTTTACCCTGACGCGGATCCGCGATGATGAGGGTTCGCTCTGGTCCGAGACGTACACGATCATCGCGGACATGCAGACACCTGACCCCAAGACGCTGGTGGTGACGCTGTCAGCGTCATCAGTCCCGTTCCTGTCGACCCTTGCGATGCCGGGTACCGCCGTGGTGTCCAAGGCGGGGATGGAAGCGATGGGGCAGGAGGCCTACGCCGAAAACCCCGTCGCCTCTGGGGCGTTCACTGTTAAGGAATGGCTGCGCGGCGATCGGGTGGTGCTAGAAAAGAACCCGAACTATTGGGAAGCCGACCGCGTGAAGCTGGACGGGGTCGAATGGGTTTCCGTCCCCGACGATAACACGCGGATGTTAAAGATGCAGGCGGGCGAACTCGATGCCGCGATTTTCGTGCCGTTTTCGCGGATTTCGGAACTTGAGGCGGATCCCAATCTGAAGGTCCAGCTTGATCCGTCAACCCGCGAAGATGCGCTGATCATTAACCACACAAATCCGGCGCTGGCCAAGAAAGATGTGCGCGAGGCGATCGACATGGCGATAGACAAGCAGGCCATCGTAGAGGCTGTGACCTTCGGCATCGGCGAGGAGGCGAATTCCTACATCCCCAAGGGCGCACTCTATTACAATGACGCCAATCTGCGTCGCCCGCATGATCCGGATGCAGCCAAGGCGATGCTTGAGACGGCAGGTGAGACCGGGCTTACTCTGAACTACATCATCAATGCGGGCGACGAGGTGGACGAACAGATCGGTGTGCTGGTCCAGCAGCAATTGGCACAGGCGGGGGTGACGGTGAACCTGCAAAAGATTGACCCCAGCCAGACATGGGACACTCTTGTCGCCGGCGACTATGACCTGACCGTAAACTACTGGACCAACGACATTCTGGACCCCGACCAGAAGACGACCTTCGTTTTGGGCAATGATGTGAACCTCAATTACTACACCCGCTACGACAACCCCGAAGTGACGGCGCTAGTTGCAGCAGCGCGGATCGAAGCCGATCCCGCCAAACGCGAAGCGATGTATGTCGAGTTGCAGAAAGTCGCCAAAGCGGATGTCAACTGGGTCGATCTCTACTATAGCCCCTATCGCAATGTGACGCAGACGAATGTGGATAATTTCTATCAGAACCCACTGGGGCGGTTCTTTCTGGAAGACACTGTGAAGAACTGAAACCCGGGCGGCCGGGACTTTCCGGCCGCCCATCTGCCGGGGTCGTTTATGACAGACCTGTCCGTCCAGCCGCTGTTCGGGCTGGCGGCATTGCGGCAATCCTGTGGCAGTGGCGGACTTACGCAGGTATAAGTGGTTTAGGGGGCGCTGGAACAACTGGCGCCGTCACTTAACTCGCTTGATCATCGAAGATCGGCCAAACCGACATCCCGCTTGATCCGTGCCGCACCTCTGGCGAGTTTCAGCGGCGGGTCTGGTGGCAAGGTTCGTATCTTTGGTCGTGGGCACCAATACCGCCATATCGATCCGCGTTCTGGTGGCTTATTTTGGAATCGCCGGGCTGAAACTTGCGTTCGCGCTGTCGCCGCTGACGGGGCAGTGCCCAACGTCATAAAGCCTTGCTAGCGCGGGGCGTTTAATGCGCACTGTCGTGGATTCCAACCTGTTGCTGGCAGGCCCTGTCGGACATTGTGATACCTCTGACCCTCATTGGTTTGAATTAGCATCCTGCGTATCCATGTCAGGCGCTGGGCTGGCAAATTAATCTAAAGTGCCGGCATCGATGCGCTGGTGCAGCATCTGGCACGGGCCAGCGCCCCAGGTCACTGATATCGCTATTGCAGAGGGCTGGAGCAGGCGTTTGCGCGGCTGAATACGAATTTTGAACCCTCGGCGGCGCTGATCTACGCTGACCTATTGCTCAGAAACCATAAGATTAGGCGCTTGCCGCCCGCCCGTAGGGCAAGCGAACCGGCCCCTAGAACAGCAAGCGCGGGTTTTGGCCGTCGCGGCTGCTGAGCGCGCCTGATAAGACGGTCTTCACATATTTGATCCGACGTGCCAGGCAGCAACCCAAGCTGAGCCCGGCAACTTTGCCCGCGACATCGCGCGTAACCTGCAGTGTCCAATCGCCGGGTGCGGGTGCGTCCATCGAACGACGCGTTGCCACGACCCAGGTATCCGGACCAACAGGGTGCACCCTTTCCCAAACCCCGGTCCCCAGCATGCCAGTAAAACGCGCGTGCAACCCACCATCCCACGCCTCGATTGCCATTTTCGCATCCAGTTCGTCGCTGTGGTATTGGCCCGCGATCTCGTCGCCGTCGGCCACGATGACAGGTGGCAGGGGGGCCATGACCGTCGCCAGATTATCGTCCTGACGCGTCATTCGCAGCCGCGCGCCATCGTGCATCAGCGTCAGGTCGGGGCCCGCAAGGCCACCTTCTGCTGAGGGGACAAGTCGGTCCGGCCCTGTCGCAAATCGTAAGACTGTCCCGGTCGCATCCGTGGTAATCCGTGCCAGCAGGCCGGTTTCGGGGCAGATCCATTGGCCCAACCAACTGTCGGATATTGTCGCCGGTGCAGGGGCGTCGTGGCCGAGCGCTGCCTCGATCAGGTCGGACGCCGCAGTATGGGCGTTGGCCTCGTGGTTGAACATCACGACGACCGACAATCGCGCCTGTGCCGCATGCATCCGCTGCGCCCGAAACCCGCGCAGTGCGCCGCCGTGACCTGTTACAGCAAGCCCAGCGACGGTTTCATGCGCGAGACCGAAGCCATAGCGGGCGGGCGATCCATCCGCGAATGACGGGGACGCGGACAGGCGGTTATAAAGCCCCCCGGGATCATCGCGCTCGGCATCGATCCAGGTCTCATAGGCCAACATGTCATCCAGTGCTGCCGAAATACCCGCGTCACCAATCCAGTAAACCCCATTATTTGCCGGAACGAACCCGGTGGCATCACTGCCTTCATAGCCGGTCACGCCATCCACTGGAGTCCGCGTGTCGGCGGTCAGCACTGCTGTCTTCATCCGCGCGGGTTGCCAGATCAGGCGCGCATACAAATTGTCCAATGCCTCACCCGTCTCGGCCTCGATCAACTCAGACAGGATGCGGAAATTGCAGTTGCAATAGGAATAGCCAGTGCCCGGCGCGAAATGCCCGGTCCGCATCCGCGCAATCAGCGACAGCGCGTCATCGCGGGAAAAAGTCTGTTCTGCCATCGCCCCTTGCAGCACCGTCAGTGCCCAGTAATCACGTAGGCCCGACTGATTGTGCGCAAGCTGACGAACTGTGGGCACTGTCTGTGTGAAGTGCGGCAGGTAAGCCGCCACTCGGGCATCCAACCGCTCTGGTGCGTCCAGCGCTGACAGCATGACACCGCAAGTAAATTGCTTGGAAATTGAACAGATCGGCAGGCGCGTCGCGTGGGTCATCCGTGTCCCGGCCATCAGATCGGAATGTCCCCACGCCCGCGCTGCGACGACTTTGCCATCAATGACTACCCCGGCAACGCCTCCTGGTCCGGGATAGCGATTGGGGAGGGCGTTGAGTGCGGCGTCAAGCCTGACCAGATCGATGGGGCTCATGGCAGTTCCCTGAAGGTTGTGGTTGGTCCGGCAAGTTTGCCGATTTTGCCTTTAGGTCGCAAGCGCGGGAATGGCGCGCATGGTATGGTATAATGTGATGGGACTTCGTTGCACAAATCGGCTGATGGCTGGAGTTGGCACTGTCAGAGGAAATCTTCTTGAGGCGGGCAGGGCGAGCATTTAGCGCCTTGGGATGACAAAATGTTCCCCCTTTCGTTACTTTAAGACGAGCCCTGAGATCATCCGCCTGGCCGTTATGATGTATGTGCGGTTTCCGCTCTCGCTGCGGAATGTAGAAGATCTTCTGCATGAACGCGGCATCGACATCAGCCATGAGACGGTTCGGTTTTGGTGGAACAGATTTGGCCCGATGTTTGCAGCTGAAATTCGCCTCAGACGGGTTGATCGAATGCGGTCAGGGACACCTGGCAGTGGCATCTGGATGAGGTATTCGTGAAGATTAACGGCGAGACTCACTATCTTTAGAGGGCCGTGGATCACGAGGGGGAAGTCCTGGAAAGCTTTATCACGAAGCGCCGGGATCGCAATGCAGCCTTGAAATTTATACGAAAAACCATGAAATGCCATGGTCGCCCACATATCTTCGTGACCGACCAGCTACGTTCCTACGGCGCGGCGATGAAGGTCATGGGCAATGTCGAAAAACAGGAAACCGGACGTTGGCTCAACAATCGAGCCGAGAACTCACACCCGCCCTTTAGACGAAGAGAGCGGGCCATGCTTCGCTTTAGGCGGATGCGAACTTTACATACATTCGTCGCGGTCGACGCCTCAGTCTACAACCATTTCAACGCGGAGCGCCATCTCTACAGCCGATCAAATTTCAAGCTGAACCGTGCCGCCGCTCTGGTCGAGTGGCGCGCCCTCGGTGCAGCCTAACAGATTGAGGTTTTCGGGAAACTGAGACTAGTTCGCATTCGTCTGACAGCACCCACCCTAGAGATCATTCGCGGTTGCCAAGGCCTGAACATCGTGCTTGGCGACCTCGTCGAAGTATCCCCACCGTATGATCCAAGCGGAAATACTGCGCTGATTGGCGCTAATCTGTTTTGAAAAATGCTTTGCATCCTGCCACGCGACAAAGAATAAGTCTTCATCACAACAGGGAAAAAAAATGAAAAACACGCTCAAATCTACAAGCATAAACCGCCGGTCTTTCATCACGCGAAGTGCGGCTGCAGGTGGCCTTCTCGCTATCGGCGCACCGTCCATTCTGCGTGCGCAAGCGGACCGGACCCTTAAGGTCGGCACCTACGGCGGCTACTTTCAGGATTCGTTCAACGAACACATCTTCCCTGAATTCACGGCAGCCACAGGCATCGCTGTCGAGTCCATCGGAGAGCCGACGGGCGAGGCGTGGCTGGTGCAACTCCTGACCGCAGCACGCGCGGGTCAGGCCCCAGCTGACGTGTCGATGATGGCGCAAGTCGCCCGCCTGAAGGGTGAAAAGGCAAAGCTTTGGGCCCCGTTGGACGAAGCAGCGCTGCCGAACGCGGCGAACCTACCCGATCACTTTGTCCACCGCTACGACGACGGCACGGTCAACGGTTTGGGTGCTGTCGCATGGTACATTACCTTAGTCACGAACACCGATGTCTATGCCGATGCGCCGACATCATGGAAGGCATTGTGGGATCCCGCAAACGCAGACCGTCTTGGGTTGCTGGCGCTGGCCACGAACTCTTTCCTGTTGGAAATCACGGCAACGACGTGGTTCGGCGGGACCCAGATTTTGGATACCGAAGAAGGCATCCTGCAAGTCATGGATAAATTGGCCGAAGCAAAGCCGAACGTCCGTCTGTGGTATCGCGACGAAGGCCAATTCCAGCAGGCGCTTGAAACGGGCGAAATTCCGATGGGTCAGTATTACCACGATGTCACGGGCTTGGCCGCATCTAGCGGTAAACCTGTCCGTTCGACCTTCCCCGCAGAAGGCGGCGTGTTGGATTCAGGGTCGTGGTGTGTGTCCAAGGCATCGGACAAAATCACAGAGTCGCAAGAGTTCATGAACTACATGTGCCAGCCCGACGTGCAGACAAAACTTTCGCGCTTTGTCGGCACTGCACCCACGGTCCGCCGCGAATTGACGGACCTGACGGATGACGAATACAGCGCTGTCGCCAGCGCCATCGACCCTATCCTTCCGCGCTATGACGTTTATAGCGACCGCGAAGACTGGCTGAACCAGAAATGGTCAGAGTTCGTCGCTGGATAATAAACACTGCTTTGGCCCGCCATTCATTGTGGTGGGCCAATCTCTTGGGGAAGATCGCCAGATAACATGACACAAGTTCAAATCGAAAACGTCACCAAAAAATACGGTAACTTCAAAGCGGTCGACGGCGTGACCGTTGATATCCCCGATGGCAGCTTTGTCTGCCTGCTTGGGCCATCCGGCTGCGGCAAGACGACATTGCTGCGCCTGATTGCAGGCCTAGAAGATCTCAGTGGCGGTTCATTGAGCGTGGGCGGCATGGACTACAGCAAGGTCCCCGCCCACAAACGAGAATTCGGGATGGTGTTCCAATCCCTCGCGCTGTTTCCCCATCTGACTGTCGCGGAAAACATCGCCTATCCGCTTAAAATCAGAGGCGTCAGCGCATCAGACCGTCGCGCACGCGCCCTTGAATTGCTGGACCTCGTCAAGCTGCCAGATATTGCGGATCGTCAAATTCACCAACTGTCAGGCGGACAACGGCAACGCGTCGCAATCGCCCGTGGTCTGGCCATCGACCCCAAGGTCTTTCTTTTGGACGAACCTTTGTCAGCACTGGACGCCAACCTGCGCGAACACTTGCAGATCGAGCTGCGTCAGCTGCAAAAAACCTTGGGCGTCACGACAATCGTCGTCACCCACGACCAGCGCGAAGCCATGTCAATGGCCGACACCGTGATCGTCATGGAAGCCGGCAAGGTGCAGCAAGTAGGCACCCCGGTCGAAATTTACCGCAACCCAGCCAATGCCTTCGTGGCCAACTTCATCGGTGTCAGCAATCTTTTAGCTGGCCGTTTGACGGGTCCGGCGCAGTTCACCTTTGACGGAAAAGTGATCAATCTGACGCCAGAGGACATCCTGCACGTCCAAAAAGGTCAGGCCGGAACCTTGAGTGTGCGACCAGAAGACATTGTCGTCCTTCCCGATCCCGCGCAGGGTCAGTTGAACGGACAAGTCAACTTTATCCGCGACCTTGGTGCCAACGTCGAAATCCTTGTGCGGGTGGGCGATATCGACATTATCTCTGTCTGCGCCCCGCAAAGCCGTCCGGGCGTCAAGATGAGCGATAGGGTAGGGATACAGATCCTTACAGGCCGTGCGACGGTGCTGGCGGCATGACGACGCTAACCGCACGTCTGAAAGGCCACCGTGGGGCCGCCTATCCACTTGTCATGCTGGTGGTATTCTTCGTCGTCCCCTTCGTCATCATGCTGTCCGTCAGTTTTTTCAGCCGCGACGACGGTGCGTTCTTTCAGCCAGCGTTCGAGCTGTCGAACTACTCACGCTTCATATCGCCGTTCTTCGGCAAGGTGCTGCTGACATCGCTGACCTTGTCAGCAGCCGCAGCGATCATTTCCGTGTCCGTTGCAGTGCCATTCACCTATTTCGTAACGCGCATGCGCGCGCGTTGGCAGTCCGTGATGCTAGTGTTTTTGCTGTCCGTCCTGTCCCTGTCAGAGGTCATCATTGGCTTCGCGTGGTCGACGCTGCTGTCAAAAACGGCGGGTATAGGCAATCTGTTCGTCGCCATTGGCCTTATGGAGACATCGCAAAGCTTTACACCCAGCTTAGGTGCCCTGCTCCTCGGTCTGACGTATTTGGGTCTTCCCTACGCTGTCCTTGTCCTTTATCCGGCTTTGTCTCGCCTTGATCCTGAAATTCCAGAGGCAGCCCGTATGCTTGGCGCGTCTCCGATCCGCAGCTTCTTTAACGTTGTCATGCCTATGATGCGGAACACGATTACGGGTGCGCTAATCTTGGTGTTTGTCTTTACCCTTGGCGCATATCTGCTACCGCAAGTTTTGGGCCGACCGCAGCATTGGACGCTGTCGGTGCACATCACGGACCAAGCGATCTTTCAGTCGAATCTGCCATTTGCTGCGGCGATGGCGATCTTTTTGATGCTGGTCTCGCTCGCCCTCGTGGGCATTTCGACACTGCTTGGCCGGGCGAGGACGTAACTGATGCTGATCCTGCGATATGCTTTCATCCTTGTTGTGCTACTGTTCCTTGCGGCCCCCCTTGTCGTCATCTTCGGCGTCTCTGTGAATGAACCCAAACAACTGCTGTTCCCGCCAGAAGGCTTTTCGTTGCGCTGGTATGCAGAGTTATTTCAGGCCAGTGATTGGCTGAACGCCCTGCGCAATTCCGTCGTTATCGCACTTGGGGCCAGCACGATTGCAGTCTCTATCGCGCTGCCTTTGGCGCTTTATGTCTGGAAGAAGCAAAGCAAGATGGCGCAGGCGCTGTTTGGCCTTGGCGTGGCCCCCTTCTTGCTGCCGCCCGTCATTTCGGCGCTTGGCTTTATGATCTTCTGGATCACTGTAGGATTTTACGGTCAGATATATGCGACAATCATCTCTCATGGGGTATTCTTGGTCACCCTTCCCCTCGTGACGATTTCACTCGGGCTGGAAGCCGTCGACAGACAGTTGATCGAGGCGTCCCGGACGATGGGTGCCAATGATAAAACCGTCTTTCGCACCGTCATCTTTCCGCTGGCGCGGCCCTACATGATCTCCGGATTTGCATTCGTATTCGTCCTCAGCCTGAACGAATACATCATCGCCTACATGGTGGCTGGCTTTACTGCTGAAACGCTGCCGATCAAAATCTTCAACTCTTTGCGCTACGGCTACACTCCGGTCATGGCCTCGGTCGCTGTGTTCTTTGTGCTGACCGCCATCGTAGTGTTTGGCAGCATCGCCCGCTTCGGCGACCTGCCGCGGCTGTTGGGTGCAGAAAGGGCGCGGCGATGATAAATAGCACGCTGAACGTCGCGGTATGGCAGGGCGAAAGCCACCCAGGGGATGTGCAGGAAAACGTAGACGACGTCGCTCGCATCGCATCCCGTGCCGCTGCGCAAAGCGCGCAAATCCTCGTCTTTCCAGAGTGTTTCCTGACCGGCTACTACACCTCAGCCGATGTCTCCGACATTGCAGTCGGGGTCGATGACGCCGTCATTGAGCGATTGCAATCGATCGCCCGCGACACGGGTCTGACAATTGTAATTGGGTCATACGAGCGGACCGAGACAGCCATTCACAACGCCGCATTGGTATTCCACCCCCAGATTGGCATGATTGGCCCTTATCGCAAACGGATGCTGTATGGTGATTGGGAAAAGTCCACATTCCAAGCCGGAACAGAGCCGCTGATTTTTAGCCTGAAGGGCTTCAAAGTTGGAGTGCTGATCTGCTTCGACGTTGAATTCCCCGAGCGGTGTCGCGAACTGGCACACCTGGGGGCTGACCTGATTGTGGTGCCTACCGCCCTAATGTACCCCTTTGAAAACGTCGCCCGCGTCATGGTGCCGACGCGCGCGATGGAAAACGGGGTCTGCGTGGCCTATGCAAACCGGATCGGGACAGAAGTCGACCTCCACTACACTGGGCGCAGTTGCATCGCTGGACCGGACGGGTCTGACCTTGCCCGAGCTTGCGCCGATCAGTCCGAACTGTTGGTCGCGCAGATTTCTAAGAAACAATTGGATCAAGTGCGGCACTGCGTCGACTACCTTTCTGCACTGAGCGCGAATCCGTAGTGTTTGATCCTACGGTTTGATGGTGCGATCCTTTCTCAGCCTTCGATCCCGCATCTGACCCGCTCAGCACTACATCGGTGCCTTCAGCGGCATGGCATTTCTCGCCTTCCGGATATCGAGGGCGACAAACCCAAGCGCTAGAAGGGCACTGTCAGAGGAAACTGATTGAGGCGGGCAGGGCGGTCCCGTAGCGTTTGGGAATGGCAAAACACAGTCCTTTTCGGTACTTCAAGACATCGCCTGAGATCATTCGCCTGGCCGTGATGCTCTATGTGCGGTTCCCGCTTTCGCTCCGCAATGTTAGGGATCTGTTGCATGAACGCGGCATCGAGATTAGCCACGAAACCGTTCGGTTCTGGTGGAACAGGTTCGGTCCTTTGTCTGCGGCTGAGATCCGCCGCAGACGGGTGGACCGGATGCGTCCACGGACACATTGGCAATGGCACCTCGACGAGGTTTTCGTGAAGATCAACGGTGAGACGCACTATCTTTGGCGGACCGTTGATCACGGGGGCGAGGTGCTCGAAAGCTTTGTGACCAAGCGCCGTCACCGCAAAGCGGCGTTGAAATTCCTGAGGAAAACCATGAAGCGCCATGGCAAGGGTGAGGTGCTCGTCACCGACCAACTGCGTTCGTATGGCGCTGCCATGAAAGAGATCGGCAATGCGGTCCGACAAGAAACGGGCCGTTGGCTCAACAACAGGGGTGAAAATTCACACCAGCCCTTTAGAAGGCGAGAACGGGCGATGCTCCGCTTTCGGCGCATGAAGACCTTGCAGAAATTCGTCGCGGTCCACGCCTCGGTCCAGAACCATTTCAATCAGTAGCGCCATCTTTATTCACGCCGTAACTTCAAGCTCAACCGTGCAGCTGCTCTGTCCGAGTGGCGCCAACTTTGTTCAGCATAGGTTCCGGCATTTGCGGCAAAATTAGACCAGTTCAAATTAGTCTGACAGCACCCCTTCTGCGCATCCGAAGACACCGCTTGTTGCGAGGTTATGACGTCGATGACGGCAGGTGTATTTGCAAGACCCCGTTTGACCGCAGGGACAAGGTCGTCAGGGCTTTCGATGCGTTCACCCTGAGCTCTGCTAATCGCGGGTCTCTGTCGCCTCCCAATCTGGCCTGCGAAACGCGCCAGCCATGAAGTCGATGAAGCTGCGAATGCGCGGCACCATATGGCGACCTGGAAGAAATACCGCGGAAATGGCGGTGTCATCGACAGCGGTGAGATCCGGAAGAAGCTGCACTAACCTTCCATCCGCAATCGCCGGGTGGGCCAGATGTTCTGCCGCACGCATCGCACCCATCCCGGCCAGGCACATCTGATAAAGCGACATGCCCTGATTACTGCGGAACCGGCTTTCGGCGTGAAAGGTGACGTTCTTGCCGTCCTCCAGAAACTTCCAGCGGTTCAGATGCGCCCGGCTGCCATCCCAGGCCAGGCAGGGGAAAGCCCCAAGATCTGCGGGCTGGGTCGGCAATCCGTACCGGGCGACAAGGTCCGGTGTTGCAACAACGATGCGCTGCAGCCCGCAAAGGCGGCGATGTATCAGGCTGGAATTGCTAAGCGTTCCCATGCGGATGGCCACGTCGATCTGGTCGTCGATCAAGCTTTCGCTGTCGTCGGTCAGGCGCATTTCAAGGGACAGCTTCGGGTGTTTTTCAAGAAAATCCGGGATGATAGGCGTGATGCGGTCAAGCCCGAACGCGATGGGCACGGAGACGCGCAAAAGCCCTTCGACCTGCGCGTCGCTTATTTGCCAATCGGATTCCGCAGCTTCGACCGCGTCGAGTACACGGCGCGCGAGTTCGAGAAAACGTTCACCTTCAGGCGTCTGGCGATGTCCGCGTGTTGTCCGGTGCATGAGTTTTACACCAAGGCGCTTTTCGAGCCGTTGGATCGTCTGGCTGACGAACGGCTGACTGACGCCCAAACTATGCGCGGCGGCGGTGAACGCCCCTGTGGCGACCACAGCCTGATACACACGCATTTCCAAAAGCCTGTCGTCTTTCATCGCCGCCTCCATCCATTGCGAGAAATGATAACACTTATTGCCACGATTGTGTTGTTGGAATCTTCGGCTTTGCGCATTCTGGGCCATCAAAGGCGATAGCAGCCGCGCCGCATCAGTTAGAGGGAGAAAACGCAATGCTTGATCTTGGAAATCGCGTCTCGATTTATCAGCCGGAGCAGGAGGGGTTGATCTTTCCCGAACTGCCCGAATTCGACAGCGTCGCGGCGGAACGCCGCCACCGCAAGGAACGCCTCGTCGCTGCTTGCCGCGCCTTCGCGCAACAGGGCTTCGACTACGGCTTTGCCGGACACCTGACCGTCCGCGACCCGGAGAGCCCAGAGCTGTTTTGGACGAACCCGATGTGCGTTCATTTCGACAAGGTGAAGATGTCGAACCTGATCCTCGTAGATCACGCGGGCAAGGTGATCGAGGGCGATTACGCGGTCAACCGCGCGGGATTTGTGCTGCACGCCAATGTCCATGAAGAGCATCCCGACATCATCGCCATGTGCCATGCGCACACCACCTATGGCACCGCATGGTGCGCTACGGGCCGTCCGATCGACCCGATCACGCAAGATGCCTGTGCCTTTTTCGAGGATCATGTCGTAATCGGCGAACAGGGTGGTGCGGTCGCAGTGGAGAACCACGCAGGGAGTGACGTGTCCAAAGCCTTCAAGGGCGTCAAGGCCGCCCTGCATCAGAACCACGGCCTTCTGACCGCCAGCCGTCACAGCATCGAGGCCGCCGCATTTTGGTTCATCGCGCTGGAGCGGTGCTGTCAGCAGCAACTTGCCATCGCGGCATCGGGGGTCGATCCCATCCGCATCCCCGCAGATCGGGCGCGCTACAGCCGGGAACACGTCGGGAGTGAATATATCGGCTGGCTACACTTCCAGACGATCTGGAACCAGCTGGTCGAAGATCAGCCCGATATGTTCGACTAAGCCGGGCCAAAATTCAGTGTGAACATCCTTTTTGGATCAAGTGGGATGACCAATGCTGGCTCTGTCGCAACGATTCCGGGCTTTCACTTCGTCAAGTGCTGTAGCAATCGTTTGCTTTTGAAGGTTTCAGGCGCACGGGGCAGAAGTCTGATCGGTTTCAAGGGAGTACAGTTCCTCAAAAGCCATTATCCTGCATGCGGTGTTCTTTTACGTCCGCTACGCTGTCTCATACCGCGATCTGGAAGAGATATTGCAGGAACGCGGCGTTGACGTGGACCATGCCACCTTGAACCGCTGGGTGGTGGAGTATTCGCCGCAGATCGCTACAAATGCGCAGGCGAGGAAGCGGCCGACAGCTGTTTCTTGGCGCATGCACTAGACTTACATAAAGGTCAGGGGAAAGTGGACCTACCTCTACCTTGCCGTCGATCGCGAGGGACAAACTCTTGATTTCATGCTGTCTAAGCGCCGTGACGCAGCTGCTGCCCGTCGTTTCTTCAAGCCGGCGTTTGACACGAATGGCGTTCCTGACCGTGTCTTAATCGACAGAAGCGGCGCCAATCTCGCTGGATTACAGAGCCTGAACGTAATCCTGAAATTCATCGGCGCAGGGCGGATCATCAAGATCTTGCAGGTCAAATACCTCAACAATATCCTCGAGCAGGATCATCGTTTCATCAAGCGGATCGCGAGGCCAATGTTGGGCTTCAAGGCCTTCGATTCCGCCGCCGCAACTCTGGCCTGAATCGAAACAGCTCACATGATCCAAAAGCGACAGTTCGGCGAAAGTGGCCTTTCCGCGTTTCGACAGTTTGCAGGGCTGGCAGCATAGTTATGTCCGAAACTCTGGCCTGCTCAGCCTAGCAAAAAGTTTTTGACAGAGCCCTCCGGACGTGTGTGGAGCGATATATCGAGCGCCGAATGCGCAATATTTTTGGCGACATCGAAGGCGGTGAAAATATCGGTGTCTCGGCGACAAGCCTCTTCGAGGCACATACAAGCCTCGGCAAGAGCAGGGAAGCCCAGTATCCCTGAGAGCGAGATCACATCATGTGCGCGGTGGGCCAACTCAAGCCGGTCAAGCGCTGTTAGGGACGTCGCGAAGGTACGTTCAATGCGACGACGAAGCTCTTTTGTCGCCGAAACGATCTTATCCTCGCCTAGAAGTTTGAGCATCGACTCGGGTACCTCTGTTTCAGCATCTTGTGGCGCGGGATCGGCGGAATCTGCAACAGCAGCCGCACGGCCCAGGCATGCGGTCACCTTTTCTAGCAACTCGCTTTTACGGAAAGGCTTGGTGACATAGTCGTTCATGCTGGCCTCACCGAACATCTTGACTTGGTGGGGCAGCACGTTCGCAGTCATGGCAATGATTGGTACATGGGCGGCCGGATGATCGAGCTCTCGGATTCGGGCGGTCGCGGTCAAGCCGTCCATCACAGGCATTTGGATGTCCATCAGGACCACGTCGTAAACGCCGGTCTGCACCATCTTTACAGCCTCGGCGCCGTTTTCGGCCACGTCCACTTTGTGGCCGAAATTGGTAAGCAGCGCCCAAGCGAGATCGCGATTGTAATCAAGGTCGTCGACAAGAAGAATGCGGCAGCGCACGGCAGCGCTTTGTGGCAATGGGTCCGGCATCGTCGCCGTATCGGGCTTGCGTGCAGTTGGCAATTTGCATGGAATTATAAACCAGAACGTCGATCCCTCACTCTTCCGGCTCTGAACGCTGATCTCGCCCCCCATTTCGCCGGCGAGGCGCTTCGAAATCGCCAGCCCGAGGCCGCTGCCTCCAAAGCAAGACGTCCGCGTTTGCTCTACTTGAAAAAACCGGTCGAAGATCCGGTTAACGTCAGCCTCCGCCATACCGATTCCGGTGTCACGCACGGTAAAGCGGATGCACGGCCCCGACACGCGGTCAACTTTGTCCACGGTCACGTGGACGTGTCCTTTCTCGGTGAACTTGCAGGCGTTATTCAGCAGATTCAGGAGTACCTGACGAATGTATCCCTCATCCCCGACGATCTCCTCCGGCAGGTCAGAGGCAAAACCGACCTCAAGTTGCAGTCCCTTTTGCTTGGCTTGGTTGGCGACCATCGACGTCGCATTATCGATCAACTGCACAAGCGAGAAGGGGTGCGGCCGCAGTTTTAACCGTCCAGCCTCGATCTTTGAGAGGTCGAGGACCTCATTCACGGTTGAAAGCAGGGCGGCACCGGCAAACTGAAGCCTTTCGAGATAGCGCCTTTGGTCTAGGTCAAGCCGGGTGTCGCCAAGTAGTTCGGAATAACCAATGATCCCGTTTAACGGGGTGCGGATCTCATGGCTCATAGAGGCGAGGAAATCGGTCTTGGCGCGGCTCGCCTCTTCAGCGCAGACAATTGCCTTTTCGGCGGCCCTGCACGCGGTTTTGAGTTCGCGCACCCTGCGGCGGTTTTGCGAAACGTAGGCCCTAACGGCCAGGCCGACCCACGTGACAAGGAAGGCCAGAAGCGTCAAGAACCTGATAATCGAACCTTCCCGTGCGACAGTATGTTCGTGCTCTTGGTCGAGCAAGACATCAAGTTTGGAAGTCTCGGCTGCGATGAGGAGATTCACATCCGCGGCAATCTGCGCGAGGCGGCGCGACCGGTCGGCAGCGGCCCCACCATTTGGCATTGCATAGGCGGCAAGCTGTTCGCGGACGAGACGAGTCAGGTGTGCCACCCGCGACTGGTGCCCGGTCCCCAGCGTCAGTGCCCCGAGAGTCTCGAGCAGAGCTGGCAATTCGAAAATGGCTGTCTTGCGGCGTTCAATAGACTCAAACTGGCTTGTTGCTGCGTCGGTTAATTGTGCGAGTTCCGCTCGCTGTATGGCGTCACGGATCGCCCAGCTTATGTCACGAGTCTGTAAACTGTCCTCGACATAAGCAATGCGGCTGACTGGTTGACCAAGCCAATCATACTTTATCCCGGTGTCAATTATAAAGTTGATCAAAATCAGCGACAGCGGCAAGATTGTCAAAAATAGGATCGTACGCCCGATATGGCGCGGACCATTCGGGTTCAAGACCATGGGAGTGGTGGCGAAAATCGTCATCTTATTCGGCGAGAAGCCTGGCGCCCATAATCGCGGCGGCCGAGCGGCTGCTCGTACCAAATATGCGGAATAAGGCCGACAGGTGCACCTTCACGGTGCCTTCAGAAAGAGCGAGGACCCGGGCGATCTCCTTGTTCGATTTGGCCTCTATCAGCAGGCCAAGTACGTCCTTTTGCCGGGGGGTCAGGCTTTCGATCATCGCTTGCGTCGAGACGCCGGCCTGGTCCCGATCTTCTTGGTCGAGATCAGTGATCAGGTGTGGCACATAGATCAGGCCATCCATAACGAGCGCCAGTGCATTGCGGATGCTGGCGGCCCCAATGGCCTTAGGTACATATCCGTTCATGCCACTGGTCAGCGCGAGAAGGACGTCATCGCGGCGCCGCGATCCAGAAATCACTGCGATCTTCAGGTCGGCAAAGCTTTCGCGCACGGCTCGCAAACTCGACGCGCTTTTCATGCCGGGCATCGCAAGGTCGAAAAGGGCCAGCGAAATGTCGTCACGCGAAGAGAGACAATCGACAGCATCATCGAGCGACGTGGCCTCAATGACCTCGGAAAAGCCGAGTTGTTCGGTGAGAATCATACGGATCGCCATGCGGAAAAATTCATCGTCGTCCGCGATCAGGGCAATCCTGACCATTGGATTGGTTTGCACCTGACCGGATACAGTTTGTTCAAGAATACTTTTTTGTGAGTTGAGTGCTGAAAAGGTTAACAAACGTGAATAATCTAAAGAATTTTCTGCAGAGAAACTAATCATGATGAGTGCCTTACTAAATGTCGATCTTGGGAAGCACGCCGAAGGCCCAACCCGACGACGCAGAAGCCTTTCCATCGTCAGCCCCCAAAGATCCAACGGAACAACGAAGAAAGGAAACCGCCAAGCCCGCCACGTCTGCCGCGCTCCCCGCTGCTCGAAGCGCCACCGCCAGAGCGCGCTACGGCCTCGGAAGCGAGGGATGTTGAAAGAAGGAACGTGACGGCGGGCGCCGCCGCAGCAAACCGCCCCGACTTCTTGATGAACTCGCGTCGATCCGGAGAGGTTGGCGCTTTTTGCCCAATATCAGAACGTTTCAAAACCTCTAACCTCCCGTACAAATATGACTATTTCATGTCCTGTCAGGTTGGTGTGACAGTCAGAAACCGTCAATTGACCCTTAGGAGGATCCATTTCGGGTGGGTCGACGCTTTAATTCGTATGTAGTCTATGGTGACGCCATGGCCGGGCAACCGATGCTGCGCTATCAAGAAATATTTGTTTAAAAACAACAATTTAAATATCATGGCGTATCTTCGTTGCTCAAGGCATAGTTGTCCGCGCAAACGGGCACACCATCATTCGAATGATAGCAGGGGCGCACCGAAATCCAAGATTCTGTGAAAGTCTGCTCGCCAGACTAATGCTGGGCGTAAGCAGCGCAGCAAAAGAATGCGAAGGTTAGACCAAATCATCCCAGCTTGGCGGCGCAACGTCGCTAGAAGATCTGGCATCGCGCAATAGAGGTAGCGACACCTTTGGCAGCCTCACCCGATCGGGTCACCCCCCCCCATGCTGTTTGCTTTTATACCGCGTGAGAACGCCGGTGGAATACTGCACCACGTGAGCGGCGAGATTGTCTTGTCGCAGATGGGCTGATTGGCCTGTCCTGTTAGGCTCTTCGTTTTGGCGGAGGGCGGGATTGAAGCACGTGGGTTTGTATGGGCGCGTTCGTCACGCTGTTCTTGTTGATGGCATGAGCCGTCGGGAAGCGGCGCGTATTTTCGGGATCAACCGCCGCACGGTTGAGAAGATGCTGCGATTTTCGATCCCGCCAGGATATCGACGCGATAAAGA
>JAGXIQ010000072.1 GCA_024635625.1 Loktanella sp.
CCTGCATACCAAAAATCGTCCAACTGCTTCTCGGCGCGAACAGCTTCCTGCTCTGCGCTGTTGACCGCATGAGACAGCAAATCAAGCGCGGTTGTGCCCGATTGCCACATGATGCGGCTCGCCTGACCCGTGCTGACACGCAGCCGCAACCGCGTACCGTCGCTGCTGTGCATTTCCAAACGCTGGATGGCCAGGTTCAGGCTGTCGGTGAATTCGGGATAGTTATAGATTTTCGCACCCTCAACGACGCAAACAAAGGACCCGCTGCCGGCGTAGGCGGCGATAAAGTTGCGTTCGCCCAGCGTATCGGACAGCGCCTCGGCGACATCAACGATCATGCACTGAAAGTCGAAAGGCGTAACTTGCATGAACAATTGCTCGATCCGGCGGATCGAGATGGCAAAGACGCTGGAACCAAACAGGCGCGAGCGGGACAATTTCGAGACATAGTTTTCAAGCGCGACGACATCGACCACGCCATCAATGTCGCGGATCTCGAACGGCTTGTGAAGCGCCAATGGCGCGTTGTCGGTGCTGGTCCGGTGGCCGGACGGCGTTGCCGAAAAGGTCATACCGTTGTCGCGGCGGGCATCCACAAGCGAGCCGATGACGCCAAGGCGCACGCGCAAGTCAGAGATTTCGAACGGCTTGTTGATGTAGTCGGTCGCGCCCGCAAGGAAGGCGGCGTCGATATAACGCTTTTCCGACATAGCCGTCAGCATCACGACAGGTGTCTGGTCATAGCCATCAAGGGTGCGCAACGCGCGGCACACCTCGACACCGTTCATCACAGGCATCTGGAAGTCGAGCAAGACGCAGTCAAAGCGGTTCGCTTCGCGCATCATGGCCAACGCTTCGGGGCCGGATTCGGCTGTTTCGAGTGTATGGTCACCGATATGACCGATGATCTCTTTCAACAGTTCTAGGATGAAAGGATCGTCATCTACTGCTAGGATTCTCATGGGTCCGGCCTTTCTGCCAAGCGCGTTACATCTGGTCGCGCAAGATTTTCTATTCCTCCCATATGCCCGGGACATTGTGGCTCGATTGGGGCGACGTTAAGAAATTAATAAGGGCATTTTACAATTTATAAGTGTACGCCAGATCGCGCAAAGATGCACTAAAGATACAACCCTCACGAGAAATGTCACAACTATAGATGAAACAGACCTTGCGCAGTCGCGTTTTGTCGCCCGTGCGCTAAGGTCCGCCTAAGCCCCACAGAAGGGCAAAATTTGAGTAGTTTGAGACATGTCGGGTAAATCCACTTTTCGCATTCATGTGCTGATCGCGCTGATTTGTGTCGTTATGACACTTATGTTGGCCTTTTATGCAAAGCAGATCGCGCAGCGGCGTGGCGAGCAGACCTTTTCAGCCATCGTGAATGACAGCCGGGATGCGCTGACCATGCGCATGGACAGCTATCTGCTGAGTTTAAACTCGCTGGCCGCTTTTTATGAGGCGTCTGATTTTGTCTCGGCGCAGGACTGGGCGGTTTATGTCGAAGCGCTGGACATTGAAAAGACTCTGCCCGGCGTCTTGGGGCTCGGCTTTGTGCAACCCACGGACGGGCCAGAACTGCTGGACCTGATGAGCGATGTTCGCGCAGGAGGAGAGCCAGAGCTGGTCGTGCATCCGAATACCGGACGCACGAACAAAATGATTATTCGGTTTATTGAACCGCTGCCCCTCAACGCCGCCGCGCGCGGGCTAGATATCAGTTTCGAAGCTAACCGCCGCATCGCGGCGATCACGTCGCGTGATAGCGGCTTGCCGAAGGTGACGGCACCGATCAAACTGGGACAAGGCAAAACTAGCAAGACTGGCGCTTTGCTGTTGCGGCCGATCTATGACCACAGCCCGATCCCGGCGACCAAGGCCGAGCGGATCGCGTCGCATGTCGGCTGGGTCTATGCGCCCTTTACGATGGATCAAGGATTGAACGATCTGTTCGCGAGCGGCAACGGGTCCTTCGCCGTGACGGTGGAGGATGCGGGCAACGCGATCTTTAGCGCCGGTCAACCTGCGGTCAATTCGCCCTTCACCCGCACCCAGACGATTGATGTTTACGGGCGGACGTGGACAGTCAGCTGGAGCGGGACGGCCGCGTTCAAAGAGGCACATGCCAGCTATTTGCCGCTGATCGTGCTGCTGTCCGGGCTTAGCATGAGCTTTTTGGTCTGGCGTTATTTGCGCATGCTGACGAACCGGGAAAACGACATCAATGCGCTGGTGGAACGCAAAACGCGGGCGCTGTCGGACCGGGCCCAGCAGAACCGGGCTGTTATCGAAAACTCTGTCTTTGGGGTCATGCAGTTGGACAGCGACGGCATCGTGCGGTCTGCCAATGCGGCGAGTTGTGCGATTTTGGGAATCGAGAAGGCAAAGCTGATGGGCCGCCTTTTGTCAGATCTGGTGATAGAGGACGAGCCTTGCGACGGAACTGGCATGCCCTGCGCGGCGCATGCGATGCGCGACGGTAAAGTCTGCAAGCTGGAAATGCAGACAAAGGTGTGGCGGCGCAGCAATGGGATGCGGGTGCAGTCCGTCCTGCTGCGCGATATCACCAAAGAGGCGACGTCGCTGCAAGCGCTGACCGATACCGAAGAGCGTTGGAACCTGGCGCTGCAAGGTGCAGAGATTGGCGTGTTTGACGTCGATCTGCGCAAGAACAAGTCGGTCGTGTCCGAGACATGGCGGCGGTTGATGGATATCCCGCTGGATAGCGACATCGACACGCAGGCGCATTTCTTTTCGCGGGTGCACCCTGACGATCTGCCCGTGCTTCAGGCTGCGGACCGCGATGCAATTCTGGGGAATACGCCGCGATCGGTGTCGGAATTCCGGGTGCGGATGGCGGATGGGTCGTACCGCTGGCTGCGGTCTGACGCGGTTGTGGTGGAACGGGACGCTGACGGCACCGCCTTGCGGCTTGTCGGGGCGCAGACGGATATCACGGCGCTGCGCGCGGCAGAGACGGCGATCAAGCACGGCGAAGAGCTGCTGGACCTTGTGATTGAACGCGCCCCGGTCGGGACGGCGATCACGAATGGTCACGGCACGATGTTGCGGGCAAATGGCGCGTTAAGTGCGATCACTGGCTATCCCGAAGACAAACTGACCGGCGGGCATCTGAGCCTGATGTTGGCAGCCACCGAGCGTGACAGTTTCATGTTGGAGATCACCGCTCTGCGGGGGGACACCCTTGAGACGTATCGGGGCGAGCATCTGATTTGCTGCGCCGACGGCGAAGAGCGTTGGGGGCTGGTGAAGGTGTCTTGGGCGTTTGACCCGGCGCAAGCCATGGAAATTTACATCGTTCAGATCAACGACATCACCACCGAAAAGCGTGCCGCGCGGATCAAGAGCGAATTTATCGCCACGATCAGCCACGAGCTGCGCACGCCGCTGACGTCGATCAAAGGTGCGCTGGGGTTGATGGGGACGAAGAAGATCGAGGCGACAAGCGGCCCGATCACGCGGCTGTTGGAAATCGCCACGGTAAATACGGACCGGCTGATTAACCTGGTGAACGACATTCTGGACCTCGAGAAAATCTCGGCCGGGAAGATGGACTTTAACCTCGATAGCATTGGGGCGACCGATCTGGTGTCTGTCGCATTGGAAAGCAACCGGCCCTTGCTGCTGAAAAGTGCGCTGACGTTCAGGTTGATCGACATGTCCGGCGGGGCACACGTCTTGGCGGATGAAAACCGCATTGCGCAGGTGCTGAGCAACCTGCTGTCGAACGCCTGTAAGTTCGCACCGCCAAAGACGGCAATCGCGGTGCAGATTTCGGTGGTGGACGATATGGTGCGGTTCGATGTCACCGATCGCGGACCCGGCGTGCCTGACGCGTTTCGAGACCGAATCTTTGGCGCGTTTTCGCAAGCGGACAGTTCGGACACCCGGCAGAAGGGTGGCACTGGACTGGGGCTGAATATCTCTCGTCAGATTGTGGAACGGATGGGGGGCACCATTGGGTTCGACAGCGAGCCTGATGTGCGCACGACTTTCTACTTTACGTGCCCCATTGCTTTGCCAGAGGAATTGACCAGCGACGGCGCAATATTGCTGGAAAGAGGGCGTAAGCAGCCGAGTTTCGCTGGGGTTGCCTGACGTGGTTGACCCTTACGTTAACCATCGCTACGCATACGCTTGGTGTAAAAATCTATTGGTTTTGCGGGGTTAAGGTTCTGAAAACGGACACGTCTTTCACACGGCCTAGCCACAAACTTGCCTTAAACCATAGGTAGAGCACTTATATATTATTAACTACGACTTCACTTTTGCTGACTTGATACCTCCTCTATCGCCGGAATTTTTCAATGCGAGATTTGACAAAATATATACGGTTCGGGCTGCAGAGTTTTATTGCAGTCTGCGGGGCCGTTATCGTTTGGCGGGCTTGGCCGCTGGACCGATTTAGCTTTGCCATTGTTGTCGCTGGACTGGTTGCCGCATTTATCTGGCGGCGCATTGATAAAGCGGCAGATGCGCCATCGGTCGATGCCTCTGCGCTAGAAGCGCATGCCATTATGCTTCGCGCTGATCAGGACGGGAAAATCAGTTTTGCAAATGAACGGTTGCTGCAATTAACCGGATATGAGCGCGGCACGTTGCTGGGTCAGCCGATGCGTGTGCTGCACCACGTTGCGGATGCTGAAACATACGCGGCCGTTGATGCCGCCATGGCACGCGGCGAGAAATGGACAGGCGAGACACGCATAACTGGCAAGGATGGACGGGTGCTGTGGACCCGGATGACCAGCGTGCCGCAGATGGATAAGTCTGGCGCCTATTGCGGCAGTCTGCGCGTGCATTCCGATATTAGCGCACAAAAGGTGTCGACTGCGGCGCGCGATGCGATGGCCAGTTTGAACCTGTTGTCAGAGCCGCTGTTTATGGTCTGCCTTGATACATATAACCTTGTCTTCGCCAATGACGCGGCGGCCAAGCTGTTCAATTGGAACCGCCTGCAAATGGCCGAGATCCGCATTTTTGCGGTGGATATGCTCTACGACCGCTTGGCCGTGCAGCGGCAGGTTGCTGCGCTGAAGGCCAAACAGATTACAGAGTTTTCCTTTCCTGCGACCTATCACGACGTACCCTATCTGGCCGAAGTTCAGTTGATCGAAGCCGCCGGGATGGAGCCGCGTTTGTATGTCGTGCTGCGCGATCAAACGGAATCGATGGCGATTGCCCGTACCAAGGACGAGTTGGTCGCGACAGTCAGTCACGAGCTGCGCACACCGCTGACGTCGATCAAAGGCGCGCTTGGCCTGATCCGGTCGGGGGCTGCGGGCGATGTGACGAAAAAGACCAGCGATCTGCTGGATATCGCGTATCGCAATGCGGACCGGTTGGTTTTGATTGTGAACG
>JAGXIQ010000073.1 GCA_024635625.1 Loktanella sp.
CATAACCTTGCCAAGGTTAGGGTCGAGAGTTCGAATCTCTTCGCCCGCTCCATCGGTCTACGAACAGGGTCGCCTTCGGGCGGCCCTTTCGCGTTTACGACGGAAGAGCATCGAATCGCCCATATAACGTTATGAATTAAAACAATATTTCAATGCTATGTATGGGCGTTATGAAACTCTGCTCAGAACGCCTTGAATGTCAGCGTGGTCAAGGTGCGTTCGATGCCCGCAATCCCAGCGACACTTTCGTTAATGAAGTGGCCGACATCGCGGTCGGATGGCACATAGGCTTTCATCAGCAGATCGAAATCGCCGCTTGTGGAATAAAGCTCTGAATGGATTTCGCGCAGTGCGATCGCCTCGGCCACGTCATAGGTGGTACCGGGAGTGCAGCGGATCTGGACGAAGACGCAGGTGGTCATGGGTGGGCCTTTCAGGATCGGATTGCGCCGAACTTGCACCACCGGGCCGTGGGGCGCAATCCGTGCCTTGGCGCAGCGGCCGCCCGTGCCTATAAGCCCATAAGACAAAAGGGAGACGCCGATGCGCACCGCCACCATCACCCGCCAAACCGCCGAGACGCAGATCAGCGTGACGCTGAACCTTGACGGCACGGGCGTCTATGACAACCAGACCGGCATCGGGTTCTTTGACCACATGCTGGACCAGTTGTCGCGCCACGCGCTGATCGACATGACGATCCGCACGACGGGCGATCTGCACATCGACGATCACCACACGGTCGAGGATACTGGTATCGCCATCGGGCAAGCCCTTGTGCAGGCGCTTGGCGACAAGCGCGGCATTCGCCGCTATGCGGATTGCCACCTTGCAATGGACGACGCGCAGATCCGCTGTGCGCTGGACCTGTCAGGGCGTCCCTATATGATCTGCAATCTTGATCTGCCGTTTGGAAAGATCGGCCCAAGCTTCGATACAGAGCTAGTGCGAGAATTCTTTCAGGCGCTGTCGACCCATGGCGGCATCACCCTGCATATCGATCGCCTGCACGGCTTTAACGCACATCACATCACAGAGGCCGCGTTCAAGTCAGTCGCCCGCGCCTTGCGTATGGCTGTTGAGGTCGATCCACGCAAAGCCGATGCGATACCGTCAACGAAAGGTAGCCTGTGAACACGGTCCTGATCGACTACGACAGTGGCAATCTGCATTCGGCGCAAAAGGCGTTCGAACGGATGGCGCGTGAGACAGATGCGGGGACCGTCGTTGTAACCGATGACCCTGCAGTCGTGGCCCGTGCGGACAGGATCGTGCTGCCGGGGGATGGTGCATTCCCCCACTGCAAGGGAGAGTTGTTTGGTCGCAAGGACTTGGCCCAAGCCATTGTCGAAGCAGTCGAAAAGCGCGGTGTCCCGTTTCTAGGTATCTGCGTCGGCATGCAGATGTTGGCGACCACTGGCCATGAATACGAGGCGGTACCGGGATTCGGTTGGATTCCGGGGGATATCACGCGGATTACACCGTCGGATCCAGCACTGAAGATTCCACATATGGGGTGGAACGATCTTGTTATCGATCAGACCCACCCTGTATTGGCGGGACTAGTGACCGGCGATCACGCTTATTTCGTGCACTCTTATGCGATGAAGGTCGCAAACTCCGCTCATTTACTGGCCCACGTTGACTATGGTGGCGACGTCACCGCCATCGTCGGGCGCGACAATATCATCGGGACGCAATTCCACCCGGAAAAAAGCCAAGAGGCCGGATTGCGTCTAATTGCGAACTTCCTGAAATGGAAACCTTGATCAACCTCGGTTGCGGACCGGATCACTTTGCGATCCGATCCGCCGATATCCCTGACATCAGACATTTACGATATTTGCGGTCCGAAGAAACCGGGGCTTAAGTTGACGCAGCCGTTGAACTGCATCGACTTGCGTCGCGTTCACACCTTAAGAAACGCCAGCATGTCATCGACCAGCTGGTCCTTATGCGTTGACGTCAGCGCGTGAGGTGCACCGTCGTAAACTTTGTAAGTGGCGTCGGCGATCATATCAGCAGCTTTGGCCCCTGCGCCTGCGATGGGGACAATTTTGTCGGCGTCACCATGAATCACCAAAGTTGGCACATTGAAATGGGCCATGTCTGGCCGAAAATCAGTGGTGCCAAAAGCAGTCACGCAATCGATGGTCGCTTTCGGGCTCGCATCCATCGCCATCCCCCAGATCCAGTGCAGGGATGCATCTGAAACGCCGCCCTTTGGCGTCCCTTGCCCGGTGAAGTTCTTAAAGAACTCTTGCAAGAAGCCGGGACGATCGTCGCGCAGGCCCGCCTTCATGTCAGCGAAGACGGAAGGATCAGTGCCTTCTGGATTATCATCGGTCTTTTCCATATACGGCGTGACGGATGAGATAAGCATCGCCTTGGCGACGTTTTTGCCACCGTGACGCGACATGTAGCGGCTAACCTCGCCGCCCCCCATCGAAAAACCAGCAATCACGGCGTCCTTCAGATCGAGCGCGGACATCACATCTGCAAGGTCATCCGAGAGCGTATCATAGTTGTAACTCGTAAAGGGTTGTTCAGACCGGCCAAAGCCACGGCGGTCGTAAGCGATTACTCGGTAGCCCGCCTCTGCCAGTTTGACGGACTGATATTCCCAGCTGTCGGCATTTAATGGCCAACCGTGGATCAGGACAATCGGCTGACCCTGCCCCCAGTCCTTTACGTAAAGCTTTGTTCCGTCACGGGTTTCGATGATTGGCATGGTCTGCCCTTTCGGTCATTGTACTGGCGAACCAACCGCCACCTGCAGCGCGAAGTTCCATCACGACGCTTTGAGCCGGAGGCACCATGGATATCGCTGCAATCCTCGACGATATCGGGGAAACCATGGCGCGCGCGACAGACCGGGGCCGGGTCGCAACCTATATTCCGCAACTGGCCCGCATTGATGCAAACCGGTTCGGTATGGCGGTGGCGCTGCCAGATGGGCAAATTTTTACGACCGGCGACGCAAAGATACCTTTCTCCATCCAAAGCATCAGCAAGGTCTTTACGTTGGCACTTGCCCTAGGCCGGATGGGCGACCAGTTCTGGACCCGCGTCGGCAGAGAGCCTTCCGGACAGGCCTTCAATTCGATCCTGCAGCTCGAACATGAGGGAGGTATCCCCCGCAATCCTTTCATCAACGCCGGTGCCATCGCGACGACAGATGCGGCGTTGGCGGGTCACGCACCAAGAGAGTTCTTGGGTGAGCTGTTAAGGTTCATCCGCACTGCTGCAGGTGATGATTCGATCCATATCAACGAAAAGGTCGCGCGGTCAGAAGAAGAAACTGGCGATTTGAACCGTGCACTTGCCTACTTTATGGCTGCCCACGGCAATATGCTGAACCCAGTGGACCTGACTATGGGTGCCTATTTCCACCAATGCGCTGTCGAAATGTCGTGCATCCAACTGGCCCGGGCCGCCCTATTCCTGACCGGGGCGGACGGCACACCACGGCTTGTCTCTCCTGGGCGGCGGCGGATCAACGCAATGATGATGCTGTGCGGACACTACGACGCGTCTGGCGATTTTGCTTACCGCGTTGGTTTACCCGGAAAAAGCGGCGTGGGCGGCGGCATTATGGTCGTGGCCCCTGGGCGCGCGGGTGTCTGCGTCTGGTCACCGTGTCTAAACGCGCAGGGCAATTCCAAACTGGGCACCGAGGCGGTAGAGATGTTCGGCCGCGCAACGGGATGGTCCGTTTTCGATTAGGCGGAAAAGTTCCCTGACTGGCGAGTTATTGCCGACGATTTTTCCCGATTGTTTACGAATGACGCGGGGGCAGTCTAAGCCGTTGCAGGGACAACGGGTACAGGCGATTAAAAATGCGGCAAATGCTTCGCGGAACGTGCGTGATGATTTCACTCGTGGGCTTATCAGCCTGCATGGGCACCACCACGGGACCAGAGGCAATGTCCTTTGCGGCAAGCGCGCCCAAGGTCGATCTGACAATTCCGATGCATCCGAACGAAACCCGCGAATTACGTGCCTTGATCCAGAAATACGCGGACATTTACGACATTCCCGAAAGCCTGCTGCACCGTGTGATTATCCGTGAAAGCACTCATAACCCAGGCGCAAGCAACGGGCCATATTACGGCTTGATGCAAATCCTGCCAGCGACTGCGCGCGGCATGGGTTTCAAAGGCAACAACGTCGATCTTCTCGATGCGGAAACGAATCTGAAATTCGCTGGCAAGTATCTGCGCGGCGCGTGGTTGCTGTCTGATGGATCAGAAGCAACCGCCGTGAAATGGTACAGCCAAGGCTATTACTATGAGGCAAAGAAGCGCGGGATGCTGGTCGCAACGGGCCTGCGCAAGGCGTAAGCCGCACAGGCGGCGCTCCATTCAAGATCGGCAAAGATCTTATGAAAGGCCCACGACGTATGTCGCGGGCCTTATTCGTATTTTACTGTACGCGCGCCCAGTTTTGGCTGGCACAAAGCAGGCCACCCGCAACGCAGCCTTTCAGGCGTAACGCGTTGCCACTGACTTGCATCTTACCGACATAGGTCTTGCCGTTAGACGGACGGTACACCTGCCCCGCGTAGGTGCCATCACCGTTCGGTGCCATGCCAATAACGATCTGGCGGCCGATATTCTCTGACTGGAATGGAACGCCGTCGGACTTGTAGGTTTGGCGGATCGTGCCGCAAACGGCCCCGCCGCAGTGCGTCATTTCGACATAAGCAAAAGAGCCGTCGTCGACTTCGGTCTGCCACATGCCGACGGCGGCGTCCTGTGCAGCGGTGGCAGTGGCAAATGCTGCGGCCAGCATGGCGGCGATCAGGTGTTTCAAAATGGGTCTCCTCCCCGTTTGTGTGACGCAACCTTGGGGGCGCTGCGCGATTCCGATCAAGTATGACGTTGGGTCGGTTGCGTTTCTGGTAAGCTTTGCGCAAAAGACGGCAAACTTGCAGGAGTGTGCAGCCATGATCCTTTACCCCGCCATTGACCTGAAGGACGGACAGGCTGTGCGCCTTGTGCATGGAGAAATGGACCAAGCCACCGTCTTTAACGATGACCCAGCCGCACAGGCGCAGGCCTTTGTCGACGCAGGTTGCCAATGGCTGCATCTTGTGGACCTGAATGGGGCATTTGCCGGCGCGCCTGTCAACGCAGCCCCGGTCGAGGCAATCCTGAAGCAATGCAAGGTGCCGACGCAACTTGGGGGCGGTATTCGGGATATGGCGACAATTGAAAACTGGCTTTCACGGGGGCTTACCCGGGTAATCCTCGGCACTGTCGCGGTTGAAAACCCCGATCTGGTCCGCGACGCCGCCCGAGCGTTTCCCGGGCAGGTTGCCGTCGGCCTTGACGCCCGCAACGGACGCGTCGCGACACGTGGCTGGGCCGAAGAAACCGACGTGATGGTCACCGACCTTGCCAAATCGTTCGAGGATGCCGGGATCGCCGCCATCATTTACACCGACATCCTACGTGACGGGGCGATGAAAGGGCCGAATATCTACGCCACGGCCGATCTGGCGCGTGCCGTGTCGATACCAGTTATCGCTTCTGGTGGCGTGTCGTCGCTGGACGATCTGGTGGCTTTGCGTGACACCGGCGTCATTGCAGGCGCCATATCGGGCCGGGCACTTTACGACGGAGCGATCGACCTGAAGGCTGCACTAGACCTGCTGAGCTAGCCCCCGGCCTTATCAGTCAGCATTTTTAAAGCGCCCTCCATCCTGCCGATGTATTCTGCATCGTCGTCGATTTTCAAATCATCAAACATGTCCTCGACTGCTTCATAAGCTATCGTGGTCTGTCCGGCGTCGTCATAAACAAGCACCTTCAAAGGCAAGACCAATCCCGCCAATGGATCATCCTGCATCGCAGGTGTGCCCAGTTGCGGATTGCCAAAGATCAACAATTCCATGTCGGGCAGTTCCATATCGACGGACCGCGCGCCGGCGGTATGGTCTACCCGGGCAAAAACGGTCGCACCAGCTTCGGTCACTGCAGCCTCCAGCGCGTCCATCGCATCCGGGACAGAGCGGTCCGTCGTACGAATCAACGTATCAGCAAAGCTAGGGGTCGCTAGCGTCAGGGCGAGCAAAGTTACGCGAATCATGATTTCCTCCTGTTTTGATGTAACAAAGGAACCCATCCCGTCCGCGCAAGGTTCCCCTTCCCCTACTCGGCATCACGCGGTATCAGCGGGACATGCTGAAGACCCGGATCATTCCCTGCCTCGACGTAGCCAATGGCCGTGTGGTCAAAGGTGTCAATTTTGTCGGTCTGCGCGATGCGGGCGATCCTGTCGATGCCGCTATCGCCTATAACGCCGCCGGCGCAGACGAGCTTTGTTTTCTTGATATCATGGCCACAGAAGAGAACCGTGGCACGATGTTCGACCTTGCGACCCGCACGGCAGAGGCATGCTTTATGCCACTTACCATTGGCGGTGGGGTGCGGACCCATCATGACGTCCGCGCGCTACTGTTGGCCGGGGCCGACAAAGTCAGCTTTAATTCTGCCGCCGTCGCGAATCCCGACGTCGTGACAGAGGCCGCCCTGCGTTTTGGCAGCCAATGCATCGTCGTCGCCATCGACGCCAAAACCGTAGCGCCCGGCAGATGGGAAATCTTTACCCATGGCGGCAGACGCGCCACTGGCATCGACGCCGTGGAATTTGCCCGCACCGTCGTTGAAAAAGGCGCAGGAGAAATCCTGCTCACCGCTATGGACAACGATGGCGTACAAACCGGCTACAACATCCCCCTCACCCGCGCCGTCAGCGATGCTGTCGATGTACCCGTGATCGCCTCTGGCGGGGTTGGCAATTTAGATCACCTCGTGGAAGGGGTGCGCGACGGCGGTGCTAGCGCGGTCCTCGCCGCCTCAATCTTCCACTTTGGGACTTATACCATCCCGCAGGCCAAGCAGTACATGGCGGACGCCGGCATCCCGATGAGGCTTTCATGACACTCGACGACCTCGCCACGATCATCGCCGCACGCAAAACTGCAGACCCTGACAGCAGCTGGACCGCCACGCTGCTGGCCAAAGGTCCGGCGAAGTGCGCCGAGAAGTTCGGTGAGGAAGCGGTTGAAGCGATAATTGAAGCCGTGCGGGGCGATCGCGATGCCCTGACGAACGAAGCTGCCGATACCCTCTACCACCTGCTGGTCATGCTGGCCGCATGCGATGTACCCTTATCCGCTGTCATGAACGAGCTTGAGCGCCGTCAGGGCACCTCTGGCATAGTCGAGAAAGCAGCGCGCCAACCCTGACGATACATTTCAAATGCTGTAAATATCTCGCAAACCGAGGTTGGACCGCGCATTAGGTCAACCGCGATGAAATCACGCCGGTATTGAACCCACCCATCCGCAATTCGCCGAACAAACGTTGATACTCTATCTTCGGGCAGCGGTCCTGCACCACAGTCACGCCTCGGTCCCGCGCCACCTGCACCGCGGCGTCATGGTGCACACCCAGTTGCAGCCAAATCACATCAAGACCGGGCCAACGTGCCAAAGCCTCATGCACGATCTGCGGCACGGCGTCAGAACGTCGAAAGACATCCACCATGTCTACATCATGGGGCACGTCGGCCAAGGTCGCGTAGACCGTCTCACCCAACAATGATTGCCCTGCAAGGCCGGGATTTACTGGAACGATCCGGTAGCCTTTTAACTGCAGATAACGCGCCACAAAATAACTTGGCCTAACCGGATTCGCGGACACGCCGATGATGGCAATCGTCTTGACCCGTTTCAGAACTGCCTTGATTTCGGAAACCATCATGGCGCGATCCTCGATAAAAAAACGCCCGGGTCAAGCCCGGGCGTAAAGGTGTGGAACGAGGGACAGTCAAAGGGGCAGATTAGTTCCGCAAATCTGCTCTGATAACTCATATGGGGACGCCAGCGCGCCACACCAGACGTGCTCCCCCAAATGTGATTCGCCTCGGGCGTGGTCAGGCGGGCGGGCATCGCGGCGCAGTCCCGTATGTATCCCTGCCCCGCTTGCTAAACTTTTTTGCTCGCGTAAAGCGCCACTGCCGCGGCGTTCGACACATTCAGCGAACCAAAGCCACCCGCGGCACCGATCCGCACCAATGCGTCGCACGTCTCCATGCTCTTCTCTCGGAGGCCCGGCCCTTCGGCACCCATAACCAGCGCTACAGGGCGGTCCTGTTTGCCCTCAAGAGCCTCTGCGATTGTCAGCTCCGCCTCGCCGTCTAAGCCCAACACGATGTAGCCCATACCTTGAAGCTGCGTCATCGCATCCGACAGATTACGCACCCGCAGATAGGGCTGCCGCTCTAATGCGCCTGACGCCGTTTTGGCCAGCGCGCCCGTCTCGGGTGCCGCATGCCGCTGCACAGCGACGACGGCACGAGCGCCGAACACTTCGGCAGACCGCAGAATCGCGCCGACGTTGTGTGGGTCTGTCACACGGTCCAGCAACACGATCCGGGGTGGCTGTGGCCCGTCGCCAAGCGCGATATCCTCTAGGCTGCCCCAATCCAGCGGCTTGACCTCTAGTGCGGCACCTTGATGCACGGACTGCGGATCGATGGGGGCCGCAAATTTGCGCGGATCGCAAATTTCTGGATCCATATCTGTCTGTGCGACCGCATCGGCAAGCTTGTCCATCGCATTGCGTGTCACGACCAACCGCAGCTTGACCCGTTTGGGATTTAGCAACGCGTCGCGGACGGCGTGAAGGCCGAACAGCCAGATCGTCTCTGACGCGGCCACGCGCTTGGCCTGTTCCTTTTCGATCACCCACTTCGGTTTCTGCATCGGTTTTCCCCTGACTGATGCCCCCCGTTACAGGGTTTCGTGCCCCCTGTGAAGCAACTGCCCAAAGCATGTTTTTTCCGGTTGACGCCCCCGTGGGCCACGGTTATCCCGGCGATCAGTGGGCGACAGGCCGCAAGGTGTGGCAGGAGACTGTAACTCTCTCGCGGAGACGCACGCCTGGTTCGATTCCAGGGTCGCCCACCACTACTCCTAATGCCTTGAAAAACATGTACCCTTTGGATACAATGGCTACGAAAACATGTGGTTTTCGATACAATTAGGTCAGATTTCGATACATGGCTGCTTCAGCTAAGGTTCGCTACCTCAAGATTGATCGCGGAAGATACTTCTACCAGCGGCGTGTGCCTAACGATCTACAGGATTTGCTTGATCTCAAATCGTGGCTACGCCCCTGTGGAGATGTTACTTATGCCAAGGCCGTTCAGATGGTCGTCACATGGGCCGAGGAACACGATGACTTCATAAAGGCAATGAAGTCATCCCAAGCGCGTCAGGTGTTTGCAGCAAAGTCGCAAGCCAGCTATAAGTTGGCAATGGAGAAATCCTTCGGGAAGACTCTGTATCCCGACTTGCCCGCTGATGAACAAGCAGGCGGCGTCCATCCCAGTTTATATTGGATCAGGAGCGAGATTCAGGACTTAAAGGTCTTTGAAGACGAAACTCGCCCCCTCGGGTACGAAGTCAATCAACTACGCGCTAAAATCGAAAATGCGTGTAATGATGCTACGGCCTTTGAGCAGATTTCGTTACCACCGTACGCCGAATATAAAATTATCAAGGATAGCTGCCAGAATACAAGTATAAAAGACAAGATATTATTGGACGCGCCCTTTCCATTATCCCGTAAAGATAATTATCTGTCTGAATTGATTGGAGTTTATAATAAATTTTTCGGGAATGACGAAATTGACCGACCTACGGATATTGATCAGAAAGAAGAATTCGGATTTCTCAAAAAACAGCTTGAGCGAAAAATTTCTGAACTTCAACCGAATCCACATACAATTACAGCTTTGGCAGAAAAATATTTCTCTTTTAATAATATAAAAGAAGCTACGAGATCGAAGTATCGTCGGGACATCGGGCGGCTAATTGCTATCACCGGAGATATACCGATAACTCACATAGAAACGTACCATTTAAAGCAACTGCGCGATCAGTCTGCCAGCGCGATGCAACCGGCGTCTTTGCATGCGGTGTTCACACCTATCAAAGGGCTTTTGCGATACGCGTCACAAGAAGAGATAATAAATTTAAATCCTATGTCAGCAGTTGTCTTGCCTAAAGAGAAGAGACCGCTGGAAGAAAGAAAGTGGAAAAAGTTTGATCCCAGAGAAATGCAACGGATTGACAGGGCAATTGATGTCATTTGGAGTCAAGAGGTTGCGGGTGTCAGCGATGCACGCCGAATCGCGCTTATTATGGTGGTCCGAACCCTCATGTTCACAGGGATGCGGCCAATTGAGGTACTTCGCCTAACGCCTTCCGCGGTCGATGACAAAATGATACGGATAACAGGAAGTAAAACAGAAAGTTCGACAAGAGTCATCCCGTTGCACCCCGAATTAGTCGCCCTACCGTCATGGATCGCGTCTGGCGGCTTGGAAACTTTCGAGACAATCAAGACGGATAGGACAGCATCTGTTCGACACAACTTTGCCAGGTTGATACGTCAAATGATGCCAGAACCAATTAGCGATAAGCAGAAGACCCTTTATTCTCTCAGAACAACTTTCGTGAACGCAATGCGTCGAGCAGGCGCAGATATCCAGATGCAGCGCGCGATCCTAGGCCACAAAGAAGCAGGTGCGATACGTCACTACGACGATGGACCAGAATTCAAAAGGAAGCTCGAAGCAGTTTACAGGACCGATCCTAGACGGGAAGATGACTGACACCACGTTACAGGCTAATGAGAGCGGTCCACTGCATCTATCTACAAAGGGCGGGAAGCAGACATTCGCTGCAGCTGCAAACTAAATGGGCCCGTCCTAAGAAAGCAGACGCTCAGGACCACGACCCAGTTTTTTTTCGGGGTGCATCTGCAGCGAAGGTCGGCAGTGATCCCTCTTTGACCGATGCTGCATGATGTGCGAATGACAGCTATCGGAGACGTGCTGCATAAACAAATCATGTTGGCTTGCCGGGGTTGCCCTATCTCGAAACGTAACGAACTGGTGGCCCTGCGGATCGTCGAGCGACGCGGGCAAACCAAAACTATCTGCATAACTTTGCC
>JAGXIQ010000074.1 GCA_024635625.1 Loktanella sp.
CTGCAGCACTGATCGCTGCCATCAGCCGCAGCTTGGATACCGTTACGGATGCAGCCGGCGCGCATGTCATACAAATACAGATGTTCATCGTCATGAAATGCCTCCGGCATCGCGCCCAATTCGCCTCAGATTGTCTCGGCGTCGCAAGCGTTAGCGCCGGTTTGAAACGCCGGTACTACCCTTCTCAAACTATCCATCTGCCTTTCGGCTTTCACAACTGCCGCCCTGTTTGCGCTTACCGCGACGGCGCACGTCTCACAAAAAATTAATTTTAAGGGGAACATTCCAGCGCGGGAACTTGGTTAAGCATTTAAGGCAATGCTCGAGAAGGATAACTTATGCCATATTTACGTTTCTTTGCAATGATCGCAACGTCCACAGTGGTCATGTTCGGACTGATGTACCTGAACTCCTACTCTCTTGAGCATATTTATTTCTCGCAGACCCGTATGTGGATGGCGCTCTACATGGGTGCGATCATGGCGATTATCATGCTCGCGTTTATGCTGGGCATGTACAAGAACCGCACAGCCAACATGGCCATCTTTGGCGGTTCCGCGGTGGTTTTTGCGCTGGCGCTCTGGTTGGTACGATCACAGGAAACGGTCGGTGACGTCGCGTGGATGAAGGCAATGATCCCGCACCACTCTATCGCAATCCTGACGTCGTCGCGCGCCAACATCACGGACCCCCGGGTTCGCAAATTGGCCGATGAGATTGTGCAGGCACAGGACCGTGAAATTGCGGAAATGCGCTGGATGATTGCCGACATCGAAGCCAATGGCGAACAGGCGACGTTTCCGTTGGGCGAAACCGATGTTCCCGCCCAGGTGACATCGCTGACTGATGCGTTGTCATCCGCCGTCATCGCCTCTGTGGATCTGGCACCATTGAGCGACGAAGAAATTACCCGCGCCCTACCCGCCGGTGCTGTTTGCGATTTCCGTCGTGGCATCGATGCGGATCCTGTATTCGCCGTCGCTGCGGATGGTGCATCGGTAACGAAGGTATCTGGCCAACTGGTCTTGCTGACGGCCGACGGGATCCTTGGCGATGCGGGCTTTGCGGCCCAGACGGAAGGCCTGCGTGTGACGGTCACGCCCAATGCCGCTCAAGATGAAGCCACACTGCTCTTCGACCTGACCGCAGAACAACCTTTAACTGTCGGCTACGATGGCTACTGGACCTGCGCAGGCTGAAGTCTGTTACGAAAGATAAGGAGTCTGCCCCATGCCCAAAGACAATAGTACGGATGCCAAATCGGCTATCCTCTACCGGATGGTCATGTCAGAGCACACATGCCCCTATGGCCTTAAATCCAAAGACCTGCTGGAACGGCACGGCTACAAGGTCGAAGATCACCACCTGAAGACCAAAGAAGAGACAGAGGCCTTCAAGGCGGAACACGACGTCAAGACGACGCCGCAGACCTTCATCGACGGTCAGCGGATCGGCGGCCATGACGATCTTCTGGTATTCTTCGGTAAGGCTGACCCGGCGGATGATGGACTGTCCTATACCCCTGTTATCGCGCTATTCTCAGTCGCCGCACTGACGGCTGTCGCGTTCACTTGGTATGCTTTTGGCACCCTGTTGGCTTGGCAGACGCTGGGCTGGTTCGTGTCACTATCAATGATCCTATTGGGTCTGCAAAAGCTCAAAGACATTGAGAGTTTCTCGACCATGTTTCTCAATTACGACCTGCTCGCAAAGCGTTGGGTACGTTACGGCTACATTTATCCGTTTATCGAGACCGGCGCAGGCATTTTGATGACCGCGATGGTTGCAACGTGGCTGTCAGCGCCGTTGGCACTGTTGATCGGCACGATTGGAGCTGTCAGCGTGTTCAAGGCCGTGTACATCGACAAGCGTGAGTTAAAATGCGCCTGCGTTGGAGGCGACAGCAACGTGCCACTGGGTTTTGTATCGCTGACCGAAAATCTGGGGATGGTCGCAATGTCGGTCGTTATGCTGGCCCTGCTTTTGACATGACGATGTTCCAGTCAGTCGCCATGAGAGATGACGATACGACAGCGCTGGGTCGACGTTTCACATGAGGAGACGGAGAAGGTAAGCAATATGGGTGAAAGGCGCGGTGACTGTAGGTGCCTAGACTAAAGGGGCATAAGACCTACAATCCCTGCGTGCCCCCATCTTTCGATTTCAAAAAATCGGCGCTCTGTTGACCATTCAAAATCTGAGAGACACTGATACCATCACCACAAATCAGTCTAAATTTCTTTGACCTCCTCAAGACAAGTCTAAATATCTGATCGCATCAAAAAGGGTTTGACCCTCCTGCGCTGGAACCTGTTTCAAGCTTTCGCAATAACAACCGTTCAAATGCGGCGTGCAGGCAGTATGACCACCTTTCATCCAACGCAAACCAAAGCAACGCCTGTGGGTTTTGGCGGCGGGCGTGTGTTCGGCTGGCAAATGTCATGGGCGACGGATATTTGCCGTCTGTTGTTGGGCCGACGTCTCTCGCGGTCTCCTCGGGGAATTGTGGCGCGCCTGGCATCTGGTCTCATGTCACTTCTTGTCGTCATGCTTGTTCTAGACGGCGGGCACCTTCAACCCGCCTTCGACGGCAATGTTCACCCTCACGCCATCGCACAGCCCGCGACGATAGCGACACCCAGCCATTCTACAGCCTCGGGGTGTCATGTCATGAATGCCTGTGGATTGGTTATCGGGATCACGAACCCCATTCCGGACAAGCCGGCTCTTGAGGCTGTATTGCATACAAGGCCAGCGATTTCGAACGTGACAGACCAGGTGGGCCACCGGTCCGATGTGCCACCACCGCGCATCTGAAGCCATGTCCTCGACCGGGACTGCTTCGCCACATTGCCACATTCGAAAAGAAGACAGATATGAAACGATCAATAACGATCGGCGCGATCATTGCATCGTCGCTGGGCGCCGCTGCATTTGCCCATAGTGGTGCCACAGGCGTCGTGCTGGAGCGGATGAACGGTATGTCCGCCATGAAGAAAGTCATGGGAGAACTTGCGCCAATGATGCGCGGGGAGGTCCCTTATGATGTCGCCGCGGCCCAAAAGGGTGCCGCGACCATCATGGCACACGCCGGCGGCGGCATGGTGAAACTCTTTCCCGAAGAGGCCATTCCCGCGACATCTTACGCGGTGCCAGCGCTATGGGAGCGATGGGATGACTTTTCCGATCTGGCCGATTTGCTGGAAAGTCAGGCGTTTGGATTGGCAATGGCCATCCCCAACGGGCTGACCGCGCCGCAGCCGCCAAGCGCGCCTCATGACATGGAAGCGATGAATAACATGTCCGACATGGTCGGTATGACTGATGCAGTCGCGCAACCGACGCAGGATCTGACCGTGGCACAACTGATGGGTGTCGAACCGACGGCTGATGCGCACACAAACGCAACAGTTCTGCCGGAGGAGCGTGAAAGTAGCTCCCTTGATTATACCATGATGGCCGCACCGGCCGCCTTTGAAAGGGTTAGTCAGACCTGTGCGGCGTGCCACAGCCAATTTCGGCGGGGTAGTTGATATGCGATCACTCGTCGTTCCGCTGATCTTAGGAGCTATCTTCGCGGCTGCTGGCATTTTTATCGTAGCACGCTGGCCCATTATGGAGCCTGTCACACTTGGTATGATGGAAGGTGATGCAAAGCGTGGTGCCTATCTTGCCCGGTCTGCGGGATGCGTAGCATGCCACACTGACGTTAAGATGGGAGGGGCCGCGATGGCAGGCGGAGCACCTTTGGACACGCCTTTTGGTCGTTTTGTCCCGCCGAACTTAACGCCGGATCCGGTCCATGGCATCGGAGACTGGACGTTGGATCAGTTCGCTGTTGCCGTGCGGCAGGGAGTCAGACCCGATGGAAAGGCCTATTATCCTGCGTTCACCTACGAATTTTACAACCAGTTCACCGATCAGGACATGGCAGATCTCTGGACAGCGTTCCGCACAGTGCCGCCCGTCTCTGTTCCCACAGCGCAGCACGATTTAAACTTTCCATTCAACCTTAGATGGGGCCTCAAACTGTGGCGGGCGCGGTACATGACACAGTCTGAAACGACGCCTGTCATGGCGCAGTCGGATGCTTGGAACCGCGGACAACAGTTGGTGAACGGGGCTTCGCACTGTGGAGCCTGTCACACCAAACGCGGATTGTTTGGCGGGCTCGACGCCAATGCAAAATTGGAAGGAAACACCAACTTGCCGGGAGGTAGCAAAGCCCCTTCGATCAGTACCGAAGACCTGTTGTCACGGGGGTGGACCGTTGCCAACATGGCCTATGCACTGCGGACAGGAATCACACTAGGCGGCGACGTACTGGGCGGAAGTATGGCCGAAGCCATAGCGCAAGGCACCGGGATGCTGACCGAGGGGGACCGTGAAGCGATTGCAACCTATCTGCTGACCCCGTCAGGCCAGATCAGCGTTGGATTGCCAACGAATGCAGCGGCTTCATCGATGGACAGTATGGCCGGCATGGAAGGAATGGCCGGCATGGAAAGCGGAGGAAACTAACGTGGAATTTCAGTACCGCCCATGGACCGGCCTGGCATGGGGCCTCACCACCTTCGCGAGTGTCGGCACGATCACTGCAGTCTGGTCCAACCCCTGGTTCACCCGGATGACAAGCGTTGCTGTCTGGGAATTTCCTGCGGTGCTTTTGTTGGCTATTCTGACCGGGGTATTCTTTGCAGTCCGCTTCACGGCCTGTGGCGCACGCCGGGCCGGGATCGGGGGCGTCCTGTCCTTCATCGGCATCGCCTGCCCTGTCTGCAACAAAATCCTGATGCTAATCTTCGGCGGCCCCCTGTTGTTAGCGTACTTCGATCCTGTCCGGCCCTACATCGCTCTAGCGGGGCTGATCCTTCTGGCCGTCGGCATCTATCGTAACATCGCAGCCCGGCACGCGGCCCTCGCCACGGCATGGGGCATGTCATGACCAAAACGCATATAGACCCTAAGGCACCTCCCCGGCTAACGCGCCGCGGTATGATTTTGGGTGGGGCCCAACTGACGGTCGTAGCCGCGCTCGGTTTGCGGAAGCACAAGATGCAGATCGAAGAGGCCGACACATTTCGCACGATGGCAGAAGAAAACCGGATCAGCATGCAACTGATCGCCCCGCCCCGCGGGCGTATTCTGGATCGGTTCGGCGCTGTTCTTGCTGATAACCGACCGACATATCAGGTGACCATAGTGCGCGAGCGGGCAGGCGATGCCCAAAAGGTACTTGCGCACGTACAGATGATCCTAGGGCTGTCTGACGATAACCTGAGGCAAATTCTGGAAGAAATGGCGGAACGTAGTAGCTTCGTGCCGATCACGGTTGCCAAGGACATCACGTGGGATGAGCTGTCACAGATTTCGATTAACGCCCCTGCTTTGCCGGGAGTTTCGGCAGATGTCGTGCTTCAACGGGTTTACCCCTTCGGGACCGATTTTGCCCATATTGTCGGCTATGTTGGGCGTGCCAATGCGCAGGACGTCGAAGACAACGACGGTAACAACGCCCTGCTGACCATGCCCGGTTTCCATATCGGTAAGATCAGTGTTGAAAAGGCCGAAGAGGCGTCCTTGCGCGGCACCGCCGGCCGTCTGTCGGTTGAGGTAAACGCAGCAGGCCGTGTCATGCGGAGTCTGGACCAGGTCCCACCTGTGCCCGGGGCGGACCTGCAACTGACGATCGATCATCATCTTCAGAACTTTACGCTGGCCCGGCTCGCTGGCCAGAGTGCCGCGGCCGTGGTCATCGACGTTCAAAACGGTGACCTGCTGGCATGCGCCTCGGCACCTACGTTCGATCCGAACCTCTTCGTCGATGGCATCTCCTCGAAGGACTACAATGCGTTGCGCGACGACCCATACAGACCCCTCTCGGACAAGGTCGTTCAGGGTGCGTATCCGCCAGGCTCGGTCTTGAAGATGTCTTTGGCTCTCGCAGCACTTGAGGGGGCCCAAGTCAGTCCCGACGAGACAGTCTATTGCCCGGGGTTTGTCGAAATCGGTGGTCGGCGATTCCACTGCTGGAAGCGCGGCGGACATGGCCGTATCAATTTACGCGGTGCCCTGCGCGAGTCCTGTGACGTATTCTTCTACGAGACTGCCCGGCGGGTGGGGATCGACAACCTACATGCCATGAGCGCGAGACTCGGTCTGGGCGAGAGGCCTGATCTCCCCCTCTCAGGAATTGCGTCGGGTCTGAACCCGTCCCGGGAATGGAAAATGCAGCGCTACGGAAAAGAGTGGCTGATTGGCGATACGATCAACGCATCTATTGGGCAGGGTTTTGTGCTGGCAACGCCGATGCAACTTGCGATCATGGCAGCGCGAATTGCGTCCGGAAAAAACGTGATCCCACGCTTATTTAAGCCTCAAATCGCAAGTGATTTACCAGGTTTTACAGACATGGGATTGGCACCCGCGTCCCTAGCGCTTGTTCATGCCGGAATGACAGATGTCGTCAATGCCGCACGCGGCACTGCGAAATCATCCCGGATTGTGGCTGAGGGGCAGACAATGGCGGGCAAGACTGGATCGAGCCAGGTCTTTAGCATAACGGCGGCAGAACGGGCCGCTGGCGTACGCAGTCAGGCTGACCTTCCATGGGACCGCCGAGACCATGCGCTGTTCACTGCTTTTGCGCCTATAGCGCAACCGCGCATCGCGGTATCGGTCCTCGTCGAACATGGTGGTGGCGGATCGCTTGCCGCAGCCCCCATCGCGCGTGATCTGGTTCTATTTCATCTGAACGGCGGGCTGCCCCCAGTTGAGGCTTACCCGGCAGATCAACGCGGTCGCATGCAAACAAGCTTGGATGAGCTGAGCGCATCAATCCTGCCAATCGATCGTCACGCACAAAAAGAGCGGACATAGTTACCACACGATCGTTCCCCAAAGAACGAACCAAGGTATCGCATCGATTGGCTTATGGATGTGAAAGAATGAATGACGGCCTTGCTGTCGAAGACGCAGCCGTCAGCATTGAAAATGCAGTTTTTGTCCGACGTCAAAATATTCCGTTCTCTTTTTGAAGTTCACGGATATAGCGCGCAATCATCAGAACATCGGCATTGGTGACGCCATCAATCGGGGGCATGTCGCCGAAACGCCAATGATGCGACCGTACGCCATTCTTGGCCGCCAGAACGAATGCCATGTCAGAATGGTGGTTAGGCTCATAGGTCTTATGCACCAGCGGCGGGGCGACGCCATTCTGACCTGCAGCATTCGTACCATGACACGAAGCGCATTTAGCCTCAAAGCCACGTTGCCCCATAAGGGCGTCGGCTGAAAGTTCGGGTGGTACCACAACGTCGACCATCGGCACATTTTCAGCCAGTGTACTTGTATCTGGGGCCTGCAAGGATGGACGTCCATCTTGGGGTGCAGCGTATCGGGCGGCCCAGTAGAAGGCAAAGCTGCTCAGCACGAAAACCGCTATGATCGCTTTATATGTGTTGTTCAATTTGTGCCTCGTCTCTCAGGTGCTCAGTTGCAGCATATCCCGTGAAGGTTCCCTTCAAAGCCCGCCTTTTGCATAGACAATCACCTGCACGATTAAAGTGGCGACGTTTCGCATGCCCGATTTGGAATGCAAAACGTGTCAGGCAAGACAACCCTGTTTAGGCGCGACTATCAATGCGTCGATGCCCAGGCTGCAAGGCGCGGCTCAAATCACAGGATGATAACCCGAAACTAATTCGCCCCTCTGTGTCGCTCAGGTCAGACATATTTCACTGTCGTCATCATGCCCGCCGCCATGTGGTAAAGGTTATGGCAATGCAGCGGCCATTCGCCGGGGTTGTCAGCGTCGAACTGAATCGTGACCATCCCCATTGATGGGACCAAAACCGTATCCCGCATCGCGCCGGAAATTTTACGCCCCTCCAGACCAACAACCTGAAAATGATGCCCGTGCAAATGCATGGGATGCGACATCATGGTCATGTTGTGCATCGTGATCTCGACGCGTTCTCCTACTGCCACTTCCAGCGGTTGACGGTTATCGTAGGTCCGCCCGTCGATACCCCAGACATAGGCCTGCATGTCGCCTGTCAGCATCGCCATGATTTGACGCGTCACAGGTTTGACCGAAAGTGGAAATGCGGCCACAAGCTGCTGCTCCATCTCCAGCAGGACGGGCGCGGATTTCGTGTCTGCAGTCTCACTCATCTTTGTGATCGTCGCACCCGTCGGGGCCAGCACGATTCCCGTGCGAGCGGTATCACCTTCGCGCTGCGCCAGTACCGGAACAACGGCCCCATCGGTCGGTATCGTGACTTCGATATCAATGCGTTGCGCCATTGTCAGTCCGAACTGGCTACCGCGCAACGGTTGCACAGGCATGCCATCGACGGCTATGACAGTACCCTCGATCTGACCCAGATCGACCCAAAAGTTCGTCGATGCAGCTGCGTTGATAATCCGCATCAGAACAGTATCGCCCTTTTCGACAGCCACGATTTCAGGATCGGACAATGTGCGGTCATTGGCAAGATAGGCATCAAAAGTGATATCGTTCAGGTCCATGTCCATGTTGTCCATGGCACCCATCGCCATGCCGCCCATGTCCATTCCCGGCATGGCCGCGGTACTATCGTTCCCGCTCATGCCTGAATGGTCCATCCCCGCCATGCCCCCCATGTCCATCGTTGCTGTGCCGGATCCGGCGACTGCTGCGCCACTCCCTTTCAAAGTCGCAAGGATTTCCTCTGGAGGTGTGAATGAAAAATCATGCAACAGCACGACGATTTCCTGCATTTGTGGCTCGCCGTCACGGACAATGAGGGGGGCGGCCATCAGCTGTGTTTCTTGCAGACCCATATGCGAATGCATCCAATTCGTGCCGCCGCGCGGCAGATCGAACCTGTAATCCATAGAAGCGCCGGGCGCGATGGGTTCCTGAGACAAAGGGTTACCGTCCATACCGAACGGGGGCGTCAGCCCGTGCCAATGAATTATTGTGGCCACGTCGGTCGTGTTGTTCAACGACACGTTGAACCCGCCCGCAGCGTCAAGGATCAAACCGGAGCGCCCCTTAGCATCCGTAATCCCGAAGACGGTCGCAGCCTTGCCATTCACCTCGATCGTGCGTGTGCCAACTGTCAACGATTGACGGGGGCTCGCAGCCCACGCTGCCGAGTTGACGCCCAGACCTGCAGCGAGCGTGGTGGACCCGGCAAGGGCCAGAAAGTGACGGCGGTCGATGGCGTATTGGTCGCGCATTGAAAAGGCTCCGTTGTGGCTGATTTGGGAAACAGATCTGGTTAAGGGATTTCGCTACTCACCTTCCTGTATGGGAAGGCAAGTCCCATTTGAGGATGACCTCTTCAGCTCGCGGACCCGTGATTGCCGTGAAGTACCCGCACGCAATGTGGTTGCATCAGATTCATCGGGACCTTGCGCGCTACAACTTCACCCGGCGCAATCGCAGTGCGTTGGCGATGACCGAAACTGAGGAGAGGCTCATTGCCGCAGCCGCAATCATCGGAGATAGAAGCAGTCCGGTGACGGGATAGAGCAGCCCAGCCGCGATAGGGATCCCAAGTGCATTGTAGGCAAAAGCAAAGAACAAATTTTGTTTGATATTACGCAATGTTGCATGGGCGAGTTTGCGTGCCCGTACAATGCCCATCAGATCACCACCTAGCAAAGTGATACCCGCGCTTTCCATTGCAACATCGGCGCCAGTGCCCATGGCAATACCAACATCTGCAGCAGCCAGCGCCGGTGCATCATTGACCCCGTCGCCTGCCATTGCGATCTTGTGGCCATCCTTTCGCAATTGATCGATCAGCGTCTTCTTGTCTTCCGGCAATACACCGGCACGCACCTCGTCGATCCCCAGTCTCCCGGCAACCGCTTGCGCCGTACGTTCGTTGTCGCCCGTCGCCATGATCACGCGCAAACCTTGTGCATGCAGTTCCTTGATCGCCTGCGCCGTCGATTCTTTGATCGGATCGGCCACCGCAACGATCCCGGCCAGCGTGCCATCGACCGCAACAAACATTGCCGTCTTGCCATCGGTGCGCAGGGTGTCAGCTTTGGCATCGGCGTCTGCCGTGTCCAAATCCATATCCTTCATCATCGCAGAATTGCCAAGCGCCACGGCCCGCCCGCCGACTTTGCCACGCACGCCCTTACCTGTGACCGCCTCAAAGTCCGTAGCCTCTTGGCGTATCGCACCATGCGCTTCGGCCCCTTCCACGATGGCCTCAGCCAGTGGATGCTCAGAGCCACGCTCGAGCGCTGCGGCCAGTGAAAGAATGTCAGTCTCGGTCACATCGCCAAGGGCGATTGTATCGGTCAGCTTTGGCTTGCCCATCGTCAGCGTGCCGGTTTTGTCCACGATCAGCGTGTCGACGCCCGCCATGCGTTCGAGCGCCTCGGCATCCTTGATCAGCACGCCCGCCTGTGCGCCCCGCCCTGCTGCCGTCGTGATCGAAATCGGCGTCGCCAACCCAAGGGCGCAGGGGCAGGCGATGATCAGTACCGAGACAGCCGCCGCGATGGCAAAGACTAACGCAGGGTCTGGGCCAAAGATCATCCA
>JAGXIQ010000075.1 GCA_024635625.1 Loktanella sp.
AACCCGCAGCGACCAGCACCTATTCCCAAAATCAATCAGGCCGGTGGGGCTGCCCTCCAGACGGGCAAGCCCGTCTTCCGTCCAGCCCCACCGGCCAAGGTGGTTGTCGGCACCGGCCAAGATGGTTGTCGCTCAACAGACTACTTTGAGCCCAAGTAGACTGCGTTCTCGAATTCTGCCGAATACAGGATGCGGGCCTTGGATCTGTAGCTCATCAGGATAGCGCCTATGAAGATCAGGCAGAAACCGACGCCCTCCTGCGACGTCGGAAAATCGTTGAAAAAATAAACTTCCCATAGCGCGGCGAATCCTATTAGGTCTGCAACCCAAATCCTACCGGAGAACGTCCATGGCCGCCCAGAAACCCGCGCGGGCTTCGCCTGAGCTACGCACGGCTCCACTCAGCCCGCGCTACCTTGGGATTTACACCACGCCCCGGGGCACAGCCGTGATAGACAAGTCAGAGCGTAAGGATGGCCCAAAAGGTTAATTTTGTCCGCTGATGCGAAGCCCAGAAAGAGCCTGAGGGACCCACCATTTTCATGTGTTGGATCGGTCGTTTTCCAGCTTCAGTAGATCGGCGGGGCTACGACCCAAATCGCGATGGCTGGCACATCGCCTGGGTTTTCCCATGCATAGTCCTTGTCCTGAAACTGGAAACTGTCCCCTGACGCTAGGCTAAGGCGCACTTGGTCGACAATCAAATCAAGTGCACCTGACAGAAGGACGCCTCCATGTTCGGTCGCGCGCAGGGGTTTTACAGATCCCGAGCAAGCCCGCGGCGCGAAGGTGGATTTTATAATTTCGAACGACCCGCTGAGAGTGGGCGACAGCAGTTCTTCTACTAATCCGCCTTCGGGGGTTCCCATGGGGCTGCGGTCCCGTGCGCGTACCACAAGCCCTCTTTCTTGGTCATCTTGCCCAGACGAGCGGAAGAAAAAAGAGATGTTGACGTCAAATAGTGTCGCTATCTGCCGCAGATCATTGATCGCGGGCTGCGCCTGTCCACGCTCTATCAGACTGAGCCACCCGGGCGAGCGCCCGATCGCATCGGACAGGTTTTGCAGGGTCATTTTGCGCAACCGGCGCATCGCGCGGATATCGGAACCGACGTAACTGCCCAACGGCCTCTCCTTGTTTTTGACGATTGAAATAAAGCCAAAGCATACAGAAAAATAAATTTTCTGTAACTTGTATCGCTTCTGCGAAATATTTCGATTGATTTTTTAGTAAATCAGACCTGATGTAGTTTAGGCCCCCTTAAATGAGTTGTCATCATGACTGTCCTTCCGTCGTCCGCGCGCGCCGTCATCATCGGTGGCGGTATCTCTGGCTGCTCTGTTGCGTACCATCTGGCTAAGCTGGGCTGGAAAGACATCGTGCTGCTGGAGCGTAAAAAACTGACCAGCGGCACCACGTGGCATGCAGCAGGTCTGGTCGGGCAGTTGCGCGCAAGCCAGAACATGACTCGTCTTGCGAAATACTCTGCCGACCTTTACCGCACGCTAGAGGCAGAAACCGCATTGGCGACAGGCTTGCGCCAATGCGGGTCGATCACCGTGGCGCTAACTGCCGAGCGGCAGGAAGAGCTGCGCCGTCAGGCCGCTATGGCGCGCGTATTTGACGTAGAGGTAAACGAACTTTCGCCATCAGAAATCCTGTCGATGTATCCGCATCTGAACATGACGGACATTGTCTCGGGCGTGCATCTACCACGCGACGGCCAAGCCGATCCGGGCAATATTGCGCTGGCGCTGGCGAAGGGTGCGCGGATGCTGTGTGCGCAGATCGTCGAGGGTGTGATCGTGAACGAAGTCACGCAGGCCGATGGCCGCGTCACCGGCGTGACCTGGCAACAAGGCGAAGAGACCGGCACGATCGCGACCGAGCATGTGGTAAACTGCGGCGGCATGTGGGGTCGCGATCTGGCTGCGCGCAACGGCGTCAACCTCCCGCTACATGCCTGCGAGCACTTTTACATCGTGACCGAGAACATCCCCGAGCTTCCCAATTGCCGGTGCTGCGCGTGCCTGACGAATGCGCCTACTACAAGGAAGATGCGGGCAAGATATTGCTGGGCGCGTTCGAACCCAAGGCCAAGCCCTGGGGCATGAACGGCATTCCGGCGGACTTCTGCTTTGACCAGCTACCCGACGATTTCGACCATTTTGAGCCGATCCTAGAAGCGGCCGTCAACCGGATGCCAATCCTCGCCACAGCAGGTATCCACACCTTCTTTAATGGCCCCGAAAGCTTTACGCCTGACGACCGCTATTATTTGGGTGAAGCGCCAGAGCTGGCGGGCTACTGGGTCGCGGCCGGCTACAACTCTATCGGGATCGTATCTTCGGGTGGGGCTGGCATGGCGCTGGCGCAATGGATGAATGATGGCGAGCCACCGTTCGACCTATGGGAGGTAGACATCCGCCGCGCCCAGCCGTTCCAAAAGAACCGCCGCTACCTGCAGGAACGCGTGACAGAAACGCTGGGTCTGCTTTATGCAGATCACTTCCCCTATCGCCAGATGGCGACTGCGCGGGGCATCCGCCGCTCGCCGCTGCACGAGCACCTGAAAGCGCGCGGTGCCGTCTTCGGCGAGGTCGCGGGATGGGAACGCGCTAACTGGTTTGCCGAAAAGGGCCAGAAAGCCGAATACGCATATACTTGGGGCCGTCCAAACTGGTTCGAGAATAGCCGCGCCGAACACATGGCGCTGCGGACGGGCGTGGGCCTGCTGGACATGACATCTTTCGGCAAGATCCGGGTCGAGGGGCGCGATGCGCTGACCTTTTTGCAGCGGATCTGCGCCAACCAGATGGACGTGGCCACGGGCAGGATCGTCTATACCCAGATGCTTAATGACCGCGGCGGGATCGAATGCGACCTGACCGTCACGCGGCTGTCGGAAACGGCGTACTTTCTGGTGGCGCCGGGCGCGACGCTGCAACGCGATCTGGCTTGGTTGCGCCGCCATCTGGGGGGTGAATTCGTGGTAATCACCGACGTCACCGCAGCCGAGGCCGTGCTGCTGCTGATGGGCCCCAAAGCCCGGGAGCTGCTGAACGCGATCTCGCCCGCTGATCTGTCGAACGACGTGCATCCCTTCGGCACCGCGCGCGAGATAGAGGTCGGCATGACGCTGGCCCGCGCCCACCGCGTGACCTATGTGGGTGAGCTGGGCTGGGAGCTTTATGTGCCAACCGATCAGGCCGCGCATGTGTTCGAAGCGCTGGTCGAGGCTGGGACGGATCACGGGCTGAAGCTTTGCGGTTTGCACGCGATGGACAGCTGCCGGATCGAGAAGGGCTATCGCCACTTTGGCCACGACATCACCGACGAAGACCACGTGCTAGAGGCGGGCCTGGGCTTTGCGGTGAAAACCGACAAAGGCGAATTCATCGGACGCGAGGCCGTGCTGCGCAAACGCGAGAACGGCCTCGCACGGCGGATGATCCAGTTCCGGTTGACCGATCCCGAACCGCTGCTCTATCACAACGAACCAATCCTGCGCGACGGCGTGATTGTTGGCTTTCTTACGTCGGGCAACTACGGACATGCGCTCGGCGGCGCCGTCGGCCTCGGCTATGTGCCTTGCGGCCACGCGGGCGAGACCGGCAAAGAGATGCTGGCCTCCACCTATCAGATTGACGTAGCCGGCCGGATGATAGGCGCAGAGGCGTCTATCGGCCCGCTCTACGATCCGAAATCGCAACGCGTCCGCGTGTGAGCGGGTATTGGATATAATACAACAGCGTCCGAACGCTGCGGGATTGCTCGGCTGCGGGTTCATCTGAGGATTGGAAAGAAAAGTCACCAGATTTTCGTTTCATGACGCTTTCACCTTGCCACAGACGTTTTCCGGTCATCCCATTCAAAGGCTCTCCGGTACCCTCGCTCCTTTATTTCCGACGCCGTCTGGGCGTACCATAGGTTCGCGCTGAGACTGCGCGATGTCGAGGATATATTGGCCGAGTGGGGTGTGATCGTCTCTTACGATAGCACCCGGGTATGGTGCTAACGGTTCGGAACCCAGATTGCAGGAAGGATCCGGCGCGACCGTCCAGCGCCAGCCAACTCATGGCCCCTGGACGAGGTCGTGAACTCTATCCGGGGTTAGCGGAACAGGTTCTGGCGAGCCGTATAAGCCAAGGGTGATGTGCTGGCATTCCAAGTGCAAAGCCACAGGAACATTCGTGCCGCAAAACGTTTCCTGCGGAAATTGACGCGAAGATGGGGCCTCCTACGTGTTCTCGTAACAGACAAGCTGCGCAGCGAACGTCCGCGCGACCGTTGCCCAAGCGGCGAACACCGCTCGTATAAAGGATTGAACAACCGGATCGAGGCGTCGCACCGACCCACCCTGCGCCGGGAGGAGATCATGAGCCATTTCGAATCAACATTCCACGCGCAAAGTTTTCTCTTAGTTCATGGCCAAACCGCCGCCATCTTCCGTGCGAAGCGGCACCGCATTTCTGCAATATCCTATCGCAACGCTTGGGCTGACGCTTTCAGTCTATGGAACGAAAATGCTGAAGAAATGACGGCATAATGGCCGCGCTGTTCTTGCTCAGGCCCCCGGCAAACAAAACGAAAAAGCCGCTGCACGCTATTCTACGTATTTTTACCACTACACGCACAATGCCGCAGAGCAAGAAGGCATGCCAACCCCACTTCAGCGGGGGATGCTGGTGCCGGGCTTGAAGGTGTTGGTAACAGTGAAAGAACGGCGCGCATCGCCAGCGATCTGCTTGAACGGACCATACGGATCGTGAACGCGGCAGAGGATTACAGACACTTCACGCCGATCTCCGGAACCTATCACTTTGACACGAAATGCTGGTTACTCTAACGGGCCACGCTGAAAAAACTGTTTAAGAAATGGGCCTTGTTGTGTAAGGAGCTAGCCATTCCCTGAACAGCATTTGGCGCGTTTCATCAACTTGGCCAGAAGCCGTTTTGCCGTCCGCTTGTCCCGCGGGGGCTGGAGAAGATCTGTTCAAGACAACGCCATGTCGATCGACTGCACACGAAAGCCAGAACGTTTTAACGGCAATCTTCGGCAAGGTTTCATCCAGTTGCCAGACATCGCCCTTTTGGGCCTGCCGACGTCACAGGTTCCGGGCTATCTGTAACCCAAAGCTCGCAGTGCAGCGTCGAACAGCTTCAATAGAATGGCTTATACCGCGTTCAAGCAGCATCTCCTCGACCTCGCGCAGGCTCTGGTTGAAGCGGATGTGGAACTAGGCCAAATGTGCGACGACCTCGAACTGAAATTTAGCTGATGGAGGATCCCTGCATCGGCGCTAATGACGTCCAAATCGTTGTGTGGGCAATTGCGCGTGGGTTAATGTACCAACACCCTGACACTTGCCGGATCTTTTGCATGTTTTGCCCCCTAATCGACAAGTGATCCGGCACATAGGCACAGCGCAGGCGCGCCGGATCAAAGCATCAGGCCAGCATTTGGCCATCCCCGCAAATCGACACCGCCTGACCCGAGACCATGCGTCCGCGCGAGCTTGTCAGAAACAAGATCTGATCTGCAATCTGTTCCGGTTCCACGTAATCCTTAATAGATGTATAGGAAAACGCCTCTGCCTCGACCTGTTCAAAGCTGATCCCGCGCCGCTGCGCCTTAGCCTCCAGCACCCGCCGCTGGCGATCCCCCGCAACGATACCTGGCAGAATGGCGTTACAGCGGATGCCATCGCCACCCAGCTCGATAGCCAGCGACTTGGTCAACCCGATCACCCCCCATTTTGCCGCCGCATAGGGCGTACGCATGGCAAAGCCGACCCGTCCGGCCAGCGACGACAGGTTGATGATCGACGCATTGGCGCTTTGCCGCAGCGCCGGCACAGCGTGTCGCACGCAGTGGAACTGTGCGGTCAGACAGATCGCCAGCGTGGCGTCCCAGTCGGCAGGGTCAATTTCCTCGACCGGGCTGGTCGGCCCGGCGATGCCTGCGTTGTTGACCAGCACGTCGATGCCTCCCAAATGCGCCTGCGCTGCCGCCATAAACGTGGCAATCTGGCCTGCGTCGCCCATGTCGGCGGGCTGGCGAAACACCTCGTCAGGTAGAGTGGCCAGCGCGGCGACGTCGATGTCGCAGGTCGCCACGTGGGCCCCCTCGGCCAGATAGGCCTCTACAATGGCGCGGCCAATGCCCTGCGCCCCGGCTGTCACGATGACGCGGCTGCCCTCAAGCTCCAAGTTCATGGCATGATCCTCCTGCAATTATCGTCATTCTCCATCGCGCCATGCGCGCGGATCAGGTCCGACGCGACGCGAATATCTTCGGAAATCGCATGCGCTGCCGCGTTTCCATCGCGCGCCTCCAAAGCCTCGCACAGCATACGGTGATGCGCGCGGGAATGGTGGCTGCGGGACCGCGAAATTTCGGCCTCGTCACGCACGCTCGCCGCAACCCCGATGTCGAAATTAATGATGGGCCCAGCCTTCAACCACAGCATTGTAATAACGTCCAGCAACGCAGGCGACCCGGCGGCGCGATACAGCGCGAAATGCAGGTCTTTGTTCGCTGCCACTGCAGCGGCGCTGCCATAGGCGCGGTCCAGCACCTCATCGAAACGCTCTGCTAATGCCATCACACCAACGCGTTCGGTCTTACTGGCGCGTGCGGCGGCAAGTCGCGCCGCGTGGCCTTCGTTGACCATCCGGACCATCGTCAGATCGCCAAATTCTGCCGTCGTCATCAGCGGTACCATGACAGCCCGCTTGGGCGACACATCAAGCGCACCACTGGCCGCAAGTCTGCTCACGGCTTCACGCACCGGCATCATCGACACCTCCAGCCGTTTGGCCAGATCCCGCAGCGATAGCCGGTCGCGCGGACGCAATGCCCCCGACAGTAACATCTCGCTTAGGGTGTCATACACTTGATCTGAAAGTGTTTGACGGCGGGCGGGCCGGATCTGATCAAGCGGCTTTGCCATGCGTTTTCGAACTCCTGTTGACACCTGCAGCGCCGATCTGCAACTGTGATCTCAGATCACAGTAGATCGGAAGAAACTGCAAGCTTTGATCTCTCGGCTGAGGAGAAAAGTCAGCCCGAAAGATCGCCGTCCCGTCACATGTGGTCCTCAAAAAGTGGATTTAGGGAGGAATATCATGATTATCAGCAACACCAGCCGCAGAGGCTTTCTGCGAACGAGCGTTGCCGGTCTGGCTCTTGGCGTTTGCGCGCCGGCCTATCTGCGGGCACAAGCGGCGCCGCTCAAGATCGGACACCTGACGCCGACCACCGGTTTTCTTGGGCCACTGGGCGAATACGCGCAGATGGGTATCAAGCTGGCGGTGTCGCATATCAACGCCAACGGCGGAGCAGGCGGGCGGCAAGTCGAGCTGATCATGGAAGACAGCGTCAACCCACAGACCGCATCCACCAAAGCCGAACGCATGTTCGAGCGTGACAACGTCGACATGATCATTGGCGAAATCTCGTCGGCCTCGTGTCTGACGATTTCGCAGGTCGCCGCGCGCTACGGCAAATGTTTTGTGAATACTGGCGGCAACTCTGACAGCCTGCGCGGGCAGGATTGCAACCGCTACATGTTCCACGTCGAAACCCAGAACTCGATGTATGTGAACGCCGAAGGAGCCTATTTCAAACAGGAAGACATGGTTGACGGTAAGAACTGGTATACGCTGACCGCGGACTATGCATTCGGCCATGATTTGCTGTCAGCGGCGAAAGCGTTTCTTGACGCCAACGGCGGCATTGTGACCGGCGAAGATCTGGTGCCCACCGACGCTACCGACTTTTCGTCATATCTGCTAAAAATCCGTCAGGCTGAACCTGATGTGGTAGCTTTGAACCTTGCCGGGACGCAGATCACCAACTTCTTCAAGCAATACGGCGAATTTGGGCTCGACTTCACTGTGGGCGGCTTTGGTTTCGACACGGTTGCCGCTTGGGCGGCAGGGGCACAGAACTTTCGTGGCACATGGCCGAACGTGTGGAACCACCTTGTACCGAACGACGCCTCTCAGGCTTTCGTAAAAACCTTTACCGATGAATACGGCAAGCCTCCGGAAAATCAGGCGTGGGGCGATTACAATGCTGGTCTGATCATGGCCAAGGCGGTGACCGAGGCGGGCGATGCCAGCGGCGATGCGCTGGTCGCCTATCTGGAAAGCCCAGAGGCCCAGTTCAACCTGATGAAAAACCGTAAGGGCTATTTCCGCCCGACGGATCACCAGCTTATTCAAGAAATCTATGCCATCACAGCGCTTCCGGCGAGTGAGGTGCAGAACGAATACGACATCTTCACTACCTCTGAACCGTTGCCGGGCGCCGATGAACCGTTAGAGGCGCTGGCGCAGAGCGTCACAGGTGGCACCTGCTCTTTCTAAGCAACTGCAGGGCGGGCGGGCCGAAAGCCCCCCGCCATGACTTCACAATAGTATCGGGGGGAGAGGCACTACCATGCTGGGGCTATTCATCGCACAGGTCCTCAACGGGCTGCTGGACGGGACATATTACCTGCTGATCGCTTTGGGGCTTTCGCTGATCTTTTCGTTGGGCGGCATCATCAACCTTGCGCATGGGGCCTTCTTTGCTATCGGCGCCTATCTTGCGGTCCTGATCACACCCTATGTTGGCTATTTTGGGGCGCTGATCATTGTGCCTGTCATGGTGGCTGGGCTGGGCATGTTGACAGAGCGCACTTTGTTTACCCGGTTCTATCGGATCGACCCGCTCTATTCGCTGCTGCTGACCTTTGGCCTTGCGATGGTGATCGAACAGGGCTTGCGGTGGATTTTCGGGGCCTCACCCCAGAACTACAACATGCCCGATATTCTGCGCGGGCAGGTATTCATGGGCGACTTTATCTATTCACGCTACCGTCTGTTTCTGATCGCTGTCGCAGTCGCGGTGGTGGCCGCACTTTGGGTCCTGCTCAACCGCACCTCATTCGGTCGGATCGTCCGCGCGGGTGTCCAAAACCCTGAAATTGTCGGCTCGCTTGGCATCTCGCTACGGCCTTATCTGTCGATGGTAGCTGGGATCGCTATTGGTCTTGCGGGTCTCGCCGGCGTGCTGCTGTCGCCGATCTATACCGTCCATCCGGCCATGGGGGCCGAGATTATCACGCTGGCATTTGTGGTGGTCGTGATCGGCGGGCTGGGGTCGTTCTGGGGGGTCATCCTTGCCGCCATCCTCGTCGGTCTGACCAAGGGAGTGCTGGTGGCCGTAGGCCTGTCCGCTTGGTCGACCTCTGCCATCTATTTGCTGATGTTTGTTGTCCTGCTGCTGCGTCCGCGCGGTCTGCTGGGTGAACGCATCCTACGGTTCGAGTGATCTGATGTTCCGCATACACCCGCTTTTGATTGCAGCCGTCGCTCTTGTCGTGTTGCCTTTCGTGATTTTGGCTGCTGGCCTGACGTATACCTCTGCGACCGAGGTCGTGGTCTATGGTCTTGCCTGCATGGGGTTGAATATCTTGGCCGGGCGCACCGGGCTGGTCAGCTTTGGGCATGGCGCGTGGTTCGGGCTTGGGGCCTATATTGCCGGGTTGACCTCTTTAGCGATGGGCGGTGCTTTTATCATTCCGCTTTTGGTCGCTGTTCTGGTCACCGGCGCGCTGTCGGCTGTGTTCGGAGCGCTAATCCTGCGCCGCCGCGGGGTTTATTTTTCATTGATGACGCTGGCGCTATCGGCGCTGGGGTTCTCTATTGCCTTTCGCTGGACCGAAGTCACCGGCGGTGAGAACGGCCTTGGCGGCATCGACCGCCCGGCGTTCTTTGGCCTAAACTTCGAGATGTCAGAACCCTACTACTGGCTGGTTGCCGTCATCGCGTTCGCCATGCTGGTGCTGTTGTGGCGGTTCAACAATTCGCCGATGGGCACCGTCCTGCTTGCGATCCGAGAGAACGAACAGCGGGCGCGCTTCCTTGGCTACAAGGTCGACCGCTACAAACTAGCCGCCTTCGTGCTATCGGCCACGATCACCGCGTTGGCGGGGGTCCTACTGCTTTATAAAAACCGGATGACCTCGGCCGAACCGATGTCGGTGGTTTTTTCCGGCGAACTGCTGGCCATGGTCGTGATCGGCGGGATGCGCAGCTATCTGGGGCCTGCCATCGGCGCGCTGTTCTACATTCTGTTCCGCGAATACCTGTCGATCTACACCGACAACTGGCTGCTGTGGTTCGGCCTCGTGTTCATGCTTTTCGTGCTTTACGCCCGCGACGGGCTGATTGGCATCCCCGGTCAGATCAAGCGCCACTTCAATCCCCCTGCCGAAACCGGTGCGGCGATGGCCGGACGCAAGGCCGGGGTGCACCCGCTGCCTGCCTTCCTGAAACCCACCGATCATACCGATGGTCCGCTGCTTGTGGCACAGGGTATCTCGAAGCACTTTGGCGGGCTGAAAGCGGTGGACGCCGTGGACATCTCTGTGCACGACCGCACCCTGCACGCGCTGATCGGTCCAAACGGCGCGGGCAAAACCACCGCGTTCAATCTGCTGTCGGGCCTTTATAAACCTGACGCCGGTGCGGTGACCCTTGCCGGAATACCGCTATCGGGGCGCACGCCCGAGGAAATCTCGGAAGCCGGGATCGGGCGCAGCTTTCAGATCACCAACCTGTTCCCCTCTCTGACCGTGCTCGAAAATATTCGGCTTTCTGTGCAGGCGGGTGACCCACAGCGCATGAACCCGATGATCAGAGCCCGCAATCTGACCGAGGTGAACGACCGCACCGCGCAGATCATGGACTACGCCGGTCTGTCCGGCATGGAGGACGTTGCCGCAGGGTCGCTGTCTTATGGCGGCCAGCGCTTGCTGGACCTTGGCCTTGCCCTTGGCAATAACCCACGGATTTTGCTGGCGGACGAACCGCTGGCCGGTCTGTCCGTGGCCGAACGTGAACGGGTCGGTCTGCTGATCAAGGCACTGTCGGCGGATATTCCAGTGCTTTTGGTCGAACACGACATCGACCGCGTCTTTGAACTGGCCGACCACATCACGGTGATGAACGAAGGCGAGGTGCTGCTGAACGGCACCGTCGACGCCGCGCGTAACGACCCGCGCGTGCAAGAGGTCTATATCGGGTCCGGCACCTCTGTCGTGGCAGGCCGGGCGCGCAACAGTGCGGTGCAGGACAAGGTGCTGCTTTCGCTGAATAAGGTGAACGTCAGCTATGGCAAAAGCCACATCATCCACGATGTCAGCTTTGATCTGCGGCAGGGCGAGATCATGGCCCTGCTGGGCCGTAACGGCGCGGGTAAATCGACGCTGCTGAAATCCCTGATCGGCATCGCCCCGGTCAGCAGTGGCGAGATCTGGCTGGACGGCACCGCGCTGCACGGTCTGCCCTCTGCCGCGATGGCGCGGGCCGGAATATCATACGTGCCGCAAGGCCGCGGGCTGTTCGCGGGTATGTCGGTGAAGGACAACCTCGAACTTGGACGCATCCAACGCCAGACCGGCGCTGGGTCGCATTGGGACGAAGAGCGTATCTTTACCTACTTCCCGCGTCTGAAAGAACGCATCGATACCCCCGCCGATTACCTGTCAGGTGGCGAACAACAGATGGCCGCCGTGGCGCGGGCGCTGTCCGGCGACACCCGCGTGTTGCTACTGGACGAACCCTTTGAAGGTTTGTCGCCCGCGATTGTCGAGCAGCTTTTCGAGACTTTCGACAACTTGCGGCAAGAGGTGTCCATCATCATCGTGGATCACAATCTTGACCTTGCGCTAACCCTCTCTGACCGCACCGCCGCGCTGGAACGGGGCAGCATCATCCACGAAGGGCCCTCTGCCGCGCTGGCCGATGACATCGACCTGCGCCGCCAAGTGCTTTGGCTTTGAAAGGATCATCATGACTGAAACGGTTGCCATTATCGGTGCGGGCCTCATCGGCCGCTCGTGGAGCGTGCTTTTCGCCCGCGCGGGCTTTGCGGTGCAGGTCTGGGATGCCGACCCCGGCGTACTGGCGCGCTTTGACGATGACATGGCCACGCTCTGCGATACCTTGGTGGCCGAACGGCTGCTGCCAGACCGCGACGGTACACTGGCCCGCATCCGCACTTGCCCGACATTGAAGGAGGCGGTGTCGGGTGTCAGTTTCGTGCAGGAAAACGGCCCAGAAAAGGTCGAGGTCAAGCAAGCGCTGTTCGCCGAACTTGACGCGGCCACGCCGCCGGATGCGATCATCGCATCGTCGACCTCTGCCATCGTCGCGTCGCGCTTTACCGAAGGTCTGGCACACCGGGGCCGTTGCCTTGTCGGCCATCCGGTGAACCCGCCGCACCTTGTCCCGGTGGTCGAACTGTGCCCCGCGCCTTGGACCACGACCGCAACCATGGACCGTGCCGAAGCTATCTATTCTGCCATCGGACAGGTGCCCGTCCGCATGGCCCGCGAACGCGACGGATTTGTGCTGAACCGCCTGCAAGGCGCGCTGCTAGCCGAAGCACTGCGCCTGTTGGATGAAGGTGTCGTCAGCGTCGAAGGCTTAGACGCCACCATCAAGGACGGGCTGGGCCTTCGCTGGGCCTTGATGGGCCCAATTGAGACGATCGACCTGAATGCCCCCGGCGGTATCGTCGATTATGCTACTCGCTACGGCGGCTTTTACGCGCGCCTAGCGGAAGAACCCGCCGGACCGCAGGTGTTTTCGGTTGAAATCGCAGAAAAGATTGCCGCGACCTGGCCGCAAGACCGCAGCCCCGGCGCCATCCGCGCCAGACAGGACAATCGTGACAAACGCCTTGCCGCGCTGCGCCGCCACCTTTCGCCCGACCACATTTAAACCAAGGATAACGCAATGGCCCAACCCCGCAAAGTCATCATCACCTGCGCCGTCACCGGCGCGATCCATACGCCCTCAATGTCGGAATACCTTCCGGTCAGCGCGTCCGAAATCGCTGATGCCGCCATCGGGGCGGCGCAGGCCGGGGCGGCGATCGTCCACCTGCACGCCCGCGACCCACAAGACGGCAGACCCGACCAGTCGCCAGAGGCGTTTGCGCCGTTTCTGGGCGTCATCAAGCAGGCCTCGGACTGCGTGGTCAATATCACCACCGGCGGCGCGCCGACCATGACCATCGCAGAACGCGTCCGCCCCGCCGCCGCACACCGACCAGAGGTCGCCTCGCTCAACATGGGGTCGATGAACTTTGGCCTGTTTCCGATGCTCAAGCGGTTTCCCGACCTGAAACACCAGTGGGAGCGCGATTATATCAGCAACAAGGACATCATCTTCAACAACAGCTTTGGCCAGATCGAACACATCCTGACCACGCTTGGCCCGCTGGGTACCCGGTTCGAATTCGAATGTTACGATACCGCGCATCTTTATAATCTGAAGTATTTCCTTGACGCCGGGTTGGTGAAGGCCCCGCTGTTCATCCAGACGGTCTTTGGCCTGATGGGCGGCATCGGGGCCCACCCCGAAGACGTGATGCACATGAAGCGCACGGCAGACCGGCTGTTCGGTGACCAATACCGCTGGTCGGTGCTGGGCGCGGGCAAGAACCAGTTGCCGATTGCCGCGATGGCCGCCGCGATGGGCGGCAACGTGCGGGTCGGGCTGGAAGATTCACTCTGGCTTGGCCCCGGCCAGCTGGCCAAAAGCAATGCCGAGCAAGTCATAAAAGTCCGTCAGATCATCGAAGGACTGGGCTTGGAAATCGCCACCCCCGAAGAGGCGCGCGAGATCCTTGAACTGAAAGGCGCAGATCAGGTAGGCTTTTAGGTCCAATACCGCACATTACGGCTTTTTCGGTTGTTTTGGCGCACCGCGAGCAAGGTGTTGCAACGTTATCATACCTGCATTTCAGCAGCTCAGTCGTTGCCAAGGCTGATCGCATCAGCCTTGGCGTGGCGGTAAGATGTTGCGAAAAGGCGAAAGGGCTTTGGGCGGAAGATGGTGGCGGTTTGGTCATGGACGGACAGAAATCACTAAGCCTTAAGTTGAAATTTGAAGCAGCCCATAACATTTTTCACGTCGTTGCGTTTGTTGGTGAGACGCTTCGGAACGGTTGTTCAAGCCTTTGTACGAGCGGTGGTCGACGCCCGGACAAAGGTTCCTGACGGCCACCCCGTAGCTGCGCAGCTAGTCGGCCACGAGAACGCGCGGCACGCCCCATCGCTTCATCAGTTCCTTCGGAAAGCGCTTGGCAATATTGGCATTTCTGCGGCTTTGTATCAGGATTTCCTGAACATCACCATTTGCGTCAACGGCCCGTTAAAGTCAGTGCTTCTTGCCCGAATTGAAAGCGCGACCGCGTCCATGTGCCATTTGTCGACCGGTGCAAGAGGGTCGCGCTGGATCCCAGCTGCGATCATGGCACCGAACCTTTGGCGCCACGACCGGATGCTTTCATAGCAGACGATTTGGCCCCGTTCAGCCCGCAGCTCCTCAGCATCGCGCAGGCTCGGGGCAAAACCATCATACACTCAGACAGCGTACGAGATGATGGAACGGGGGAAACCGGTAGCCCTTCAGGCGGGGTTGTGAAAATTGGCTAACCATCGGTAATCGCTATGCTTGCAAGCGGATCACGTAAATAATCTGACAAAGCCGATACCGCCTCTCTTCCGATGTCCGATAATGCAAACTTATTGGACATAACGGGCCCCTCCGTGCCAATAAGAGTGAGACATTTGACTGGCTAAAGTTTGGACTTGAGGGCGAAGGAGACCGAACCCATGGTAATGCCTTCACAGATGCCACCTTCACAGGATACCGGATCTGAGATTTCGCCTACGATTCCA
>JAGXIQ010000076.1 GCA_024635625.1 Loktanella sp.
TCAAGATGCGGATAGCTCGCTGATCGCGGGGCAGCCGGGTCTGTTTACCGATGGCGGCGCGGCCTTTGATCCGGCGCAAAGCGACGGGTTGGCGGGCCGGCTTGGCATCAATGCCAACGTGCGCCCTGAAACGGGCGGCGCCCTGTGGCGGCTGCGGGACGGTATGTCTGCTGCAACGCCTGGCGACGCTGGGGCAACGGCCCAGATCAATGCGTTTATCGGGGCCTTCGATACCGCCCGCCCCATCGCGACAGCGGCCGGGCTGGGCAGTTCGGCGCGTCTGGGCGATCTGGCCTCTAGCATGGTCGGGGCGCAGCACAACATTCGCGTCAGCGCCGATAGTCAGGCCGGGACGGCGTCCATCCGCCTTGCGACATTCGAGGATGGCCGCAGCATGGTGGAAGGCGTCAATATCGACACCGAACTGCAAAAGCTGCTGGAGATCGAGCAAAGCTACGGTGCCAATTCGCAGGTGCTAAGCAGTCTATCGGACATGATCGACACCCTTTTGAATGCCGTGTGAGATGAACAGTGACTGAAATTTCAAGGTCTGTATCAACAGCGCTGCAAAGTTTGCGGATGCGCGAGACGACGAGCCGCTTGGCGGATCAAATCTCTGACGCGTCCAAAGAAGCGACGACTGGCCTAAAGGCGCAGCCGCTTGACGCGCTTGGGCATAAGTCGGCAGACGCCATCGCCATTCGCATGCAAATCGTGCGCAACGACGGGTTTATTGCGTCCAATGCGCTGCTAGATCGGCGGTTCTTGGCGGTGGAAACATCGCTAGGGTCCATCCGCGAGACGGCGCAGGACGTGCTGGACCAGTCTTTCGTGGCGCTGACCAGCGCAGGATCGGGGTCGCTGTCACAGGTCGCCCGCTCTGCGCTTGATACTTTGATCGAACGCAGCGCGGTCAGCGATTCATCGGGCTTTTTGATGAGCGGCACGCGCAGCGATGTCAGCCCCTTGCAGGGTTGGACCCAGATTAATCCGGGCACGGGCCTGTCGCCCGCCGGGATCGTGGACGATGTCCTAAGCGGCCCAATGACGTCGCTAGCTGATGTTCAGTCCAAAATCGACGCATTGAAAGCCGTGTTTTCCGACACGGACACCGCGAACCCGTCGCGTAATTTCGAGGCGAGTTTCTATAACGGCTCCCCCACGCTTGATGCGAATGGGCAGCCAAGTGCGCAGTTGACGGCGCGGGTGTCCACCACGGAAACGATGGCGCAACCCGCGCAGGCGAATGCCCCCGCGATGCGCGATCTGATGCGCGGACTTGCGATGCTTAGCGCTGTTGATTCCGGCCAGATCACTGACCCGGACGCACGTGATGCGTGGATCACCGAGGCGCGCAACGCAATCGCAAGCGGCCTGTCCAGCGTGACCGAGCTTGAGACCAACACGGGCCTAAGCCGGTCCCGGCTTGCGAATACGATAGCGACGCAGGAAAGCCGGGGCAGCCTGCTGGCCGGCGAACAGTTGCTGCTGGAGGGTGCGGACCAATACGACGCCGCAACCCGCCTGACTCAACTGCAGAACCAGCTTGAATCCAGTTATGCCGTGACGGCGCGGCTCTCGCGTTTGTCCTTCTTGAATTATTTGTAGGCGAGGGGGCTGATGATGAACGCGGTGCTTAAACTCTTGCTGACCAGCCTTATCGTTGCGCTGGCATTGCCTGCCACGGCGCAGGTGCGGATCAAGGATATTGTGACGGTCGAAGGCGTCCGGTCGAACCAACTTGTTGGCTATGGCCTTGTCGTCGGTCTGAATGGCACCGGGGATTCCTTGCGCAACTCTCCCTTCACCCAGCGCGCCATCGAGGGGATGTTGGAACGCCTTGGCATCGGCAACCTGACCGAAGACCAAATGCGCACAGCCAATACCGCCGCCGTGATGGTGACCGCTGATCTGCCTCCTTTCGCGCGCGCAGGCGCTTCGATTGACGTCGTTGTGTCCTCGCTTGGTGACGCGTCGTCTCTGCGCGGCGGCACCTTGATTGTGACGCCATTGTCGGCTGCAGATGGAGAGATCTATGCCGTCGCGCAGGGCCCAATCGCGGTCGCAGGCTATGCGGCGCAGGGTCTAAATGCCTCTATCGTAGAAGGCGTTCCAACGGGCGCACGTATTGAAAATGGCGCTATCGTCGAACGCGAAGTCGATTTTGCCTTTAACGATTTGGACCGTGTCCTTTTGGCGCTGCGCAATCCTGATTTTGTCACCGCCAAGCGGGTCGAAAGCGTCATCAATGCGGAATTGCCAGGCGCTGCCACGGCGATCGATTCACGGACCATCGCGATCGAGCTAAGCGGCAAAGTGTCGATGGTGGAAATGATGGCCTATATCGAACCGCTTTTGGTCGAGCCTGACCAGGTGGCCAAGGTGATCATCGACGCCCGCAGCGGCACCATCGTGATCGGCGCAAACGTCCGCATTGACCGCGTCGCGGTCAGCCAAGGTGGGCTAACGGTGACGGTGCGCGATGATTTTAACGTCAGCCAGCCAGAGTCGTTGTCGATTGGCGGCACCACGGTGATCGTGCCCAATTCGTCCGTGGGCGTCGAAAAGCGCGATGCGAAATTTGCGGTGATTGACGGGTCGGTCAGTCTGCAACGACTGGTGGACGGATTGAACGCTATCGGCGTCGGCGCAACAGAGACGATTTCGATCCTACAAGCGATCAAAGCGGCAGGTGCCCTGCACGCCGATCTTGAAATAATTTAGGAAGTTTGACCATGGAACTTCCCCCCCTTTCAGCCGCAGCTTTTCCGGTCAAATCGGCCCCCGCGGCCGATAAGAACGCAGCGCTGACGGCCCAGTCGGCCAAGGAATTCGAAGCGATGTTCTTAGGCCAAATGGTCGACGAAATGCTTTCAACCGTAAATATTGGCGAATTCGGCGGTGGCCATGCCGAAGAAACGTGGCGTAGCTTTTTATCCAATGCCATCGGGAAAAGTATCGCTGACCAAAATTCGACAGGCATCGCAAAAGGCATCGAATCGGCGATGCAGCGTTATGGGACAGGACGGGATCTATGACTGATCGACGTAAAGTACTGGTCGCCATTGACGCATTGGGGTCGATTCTGCGGCAAGAGATTGCGGCGATTGAAAGCGGTAATTTCGCGCAGGTGGTAACGTTTTCAGCTGAAAAAGCGCGTTTAAGCGCGCTTTTGGAAAAGCAGTTACAAGACGATCCGCAATCGGTTAGCAAAGAGGTCCTGCAGGGGCTGAAAGATTTGATCGTGCGTGATAGTCAGCACCTTCAGCAAGCCCAATTAGTGACCGCAGAGATTATTCAAGAGGTCTCTAATACACGTAAACGTCATAGCGCGGCGGGGCTTTACGGCCCAAGCGGTGCAAAGCGTGACAATTCTGCAATAGGCCGCACATTGGTCGATAAAAGTTTCTAATCTGCCTCAATTAAGTCTGAATCTTAATTGATGTTGAACGTACGCGGTAAAACACCGCAGTTGTCAGAATGACGACATGTTAAACTAAGAATAGTCTGGAATATACCATGTCTTCGATCCTCACAAACAACTCCGCAATGAACGCACTGACCACGTTGCGGAACGTGAACTCGAATTTGAACGACACCCAAAACCGGATTTCGACCGGCATGAAGGTCAACTCGGCAAAAGACAACGCTTCCTATTTCTCCATCTCTGAAACGATGAAGTCGGAAAGCGGCATGAACAAAGCTGTTGGCGAAGGCCTGACTTTGTCCAAGAACTCGGTTGCGACCGCACGTCTTGGCGCGGAAACTCTGGTCGATCTGGCTCAGCAGTTTGTTGACCGCGTAGCTTTCGCACAGACCGAAGGTGTGAATAAGGCTGACATTCAGAAAGAGCTGGAATCGCTTTCGGCGCAAATGTCTAACGCTGTGAAACAATCTTCCTTCAACGGCCAAAACCTGATCAGCGATGCTGGCAACGGCAGCACCGCAACGTCAGCTCGTACTGTTGTGTCTGGTGTTAGCCGGAACGGTGCCACCCTAGAAACCACCAACATCAACTTCACAACCACTAATTTGGAAACGGTTGTCACTGGGCCTGGTGCGGCTGCTTCTGACGATAGCTTTGCAAACATCGATGTCTCAGACGCTACGACGACCATGGCGGCTAAGCTTACAGCAGCGAACGCCTTTCTGACTGCTGCAACAGGTGCTGCAACCGATCTGGGCATTGCTGAAAAGCAGATCGAAACGCAGCAAGACTTCCTAAGCAATCTGACCGACCGCCTCGACTCCGGCGTCGGCTCGATGGTTGATGCGGACATGGAAGAAGAGGCCGCACGCTTGCAGTCTCTGCAGGTCCAGCAGCAGCTTTCTACCCAATCTCTGTCCATCGCAAACCAGGCGCCGCAGAACATCCTGAGCTTGTTCCGTTAAGCCAATCTGAACGACGAACTCATCTCCGGCCCCCTTGGGGGCCGGAACACTTCCAAAGTCGGGACCGATCACAGCTTGCGGTTGTCAGAATGACAGCTTTAATTTTACTAGAATAGTAAGGAAACTTCGATGTCCTCGATCCTCACCAATACGTCGGCGATGAACGCCTTGTCGACATTGCGCGGCGTTAATGACCGGCTTGGCGAAACGCAAAACCGGATTTCGACCGGCCTTAAGGTGAATTCTGCGAAGGATAACGCTTCTTATTTCTCGATCTCCACCACGATGGATTCCGAGAGTGGGATGAATCAAGCCATTAATAGTGGCCTGACACTGGCGAAAAACTCTGTTTCGACGGGGCGTCTTGGTGCGGAAACAATGGTCGATTTGGCACAGCAGTTTGTGGATCGCTTGGCTTTTGCCCAAACTGAAGGCGTTGACCAAGATGCAATTCAAAAGGAATTGTCGTCGCTGGCCGCTCAGATGAAGACTTCAATTGCACAATCGTCTTTCAATGGCGAGAATCTACTGACGGCTGCAGGGTCGGGTCCAAAAGAAATCGTGTCGGGTGTAAGCCGCTCTGGTGGCTCTTTGTCAACGACAGTCATTAAGTATGACGCGACGAACCTTGAGGCTGTTCAGGCAAGCTTTGAAGCTTTTTCGATCGATAATACGACGTCCTCCGCGGATCTGCAGACAGCACTTCAAACTGCCGAAGGTTTCTTGTCGACGGTAACGGGCGCTGCCACCGATCTTGGTATTGCCGAAAAGTCCATTGAGACGCAGCAGAATTTCCTAAGCGAGCTGACCAACCGTCTGGATTCCGGCGTGGGTTCGATGATCGACGCCGATATGGAAGAAGAAGCCGCGCGTTTGCAGTCCCTTCAGGTGCAGCAGCAGTTGGCGACGCAGTCCCTGTCGATCGCAAACCAAGCACCGCAGAACATTCTGAGCCTATTTAAATAAGGTGAAATCGATGCCGGCATCCACTCGGATGTGAGGCTGCCCCGCAAGGCACAACGACAAAAATATAAAAACGAGGCAAAACCTATGAGCTTGGCCGCATATAAAAAGACGATCCGCGAAAGCGAGACACCAAGGCAAATTGAACGCCGTATCCTGTCGCGCGTGACCCACGATTTGACCCAGCGTGGTCAAGGATTTGACGCCGCCGTCGATACCAAAGATCGCTTGGCTATTTTGGCTGGCGGCCTGCGTGATGCGCTGTCCGAAAACCAGCAATTCTGGGCCGCGTTGCGCTATGATCTGGCAGAACCTGCGAACGCGATGCCTGATACCCTTAAAGCATCCCTGATTTCGATCGGGCTATGGGTCGATCGCCAAACTTCTGCGTTGATGGCGGGGCAGGGTCGCTTGTCTGGTCTGATCGAAGTGAACGTCAACATTGCAGCAGGGCTGTCCGGTCAGGCCGCCCCCGCCGTGCGGGAGGTGTGAGATGTTAAAGCTGACATTGAAGCCGCATGAACGTGTTGTCGTAAATGGTTGCGTCATTCGTAATGGCGACCGCCGTCAGGCGCTGACCGTGGAAAACCGCGCGGATATCGTGCGCGAGTCCGATTTGTTGAAGCCAGAGGCACAGGCGACACCCGTGTCAAAGGTGTATTTCTTGTTGCAGACGGCGTTGATCCGGCCCGAAACGCGCGAACAGGCAATCACGGCGATCCAAAAAGGCCTCGTCGATTTGGCCTGCTGCTTTGGTCCTGAAATGCGCAGCCGGGTGATGGTCGCAGCAAACTATGTCAGCGCGGCCGATTACTACAAAGCGATGAGCGAAATGCGCGTTGTTCTGCGTTATGAGACCGAGTTGATGCAGATGTGCCCCGCACACCGTGTGCAGCCGCAGCAAATGGCGCAGGTATGATCTCTCTCGGGGGGCTTGGAACACAGCTTGGTATCAAGCTGTTCGAGGCAACTCGGGAGAAACAAATTGATCTGGTCGCGCGCGACGCGTTGAGCGCGCGCCAGATTGCTGCCTTTAGTGAACGGATCGGATCGATTGGTTCGGCCAAAGAGCTGATCGCTGATACCGAAGTCTATACCTTCGTCATGCGCGCCTTTGATCTAGAAGCTCAGATCTTTGGTAAGGCGCTGGTCCGCAAGACGCTGGAAAGCGATATTTCCGAGAGTAGCGCCTTGGTAAACCGCCTGACGGATACGAATATCAAAACGATGTACAAAACGCTGGGCTTTGAGCCGGGCGGCGGCGGGAGTGCAAACTTCGCCGACCTTGATTGGCAGTCGGATATGGTTGCCCGATTTAAGGAACGCCTTGTGCTGAATAACGCAGCCGAGGATAACGAAGGCGCGGGTTTAGCCCTTGATTTCAAGGCAAAAGCGTCTGGAATCAATACGTGGTTCGACGTGCTAAAAGACGCAGACCTTGGCAAATTTATGCGCCGCGCGCTTAGCATTCCAGACGCCGTCGTTGGCGTTGATGTCGACCGGCAAGCCGAGATTTTTGCGCAAAAATTCGATATCACGAAGCTGAAGGACCCGGCAGAGGTCGACAAGCTCGTCTCGCGTTTTGCCGCCGTTTACGATGTGATCGAAGGGATCAGCACGCAGCAAAATAGCGCGGCGCTGACGTTGATGCAAAATGCCGTATCTGCGGGGCAGGGCGGCAACATTTCGATTATCACGATCGACATCCCGATCATCGGAAAAACGGGCTATAACGCTTACCGGTGACAGGGCGCTAGAACAGCTCGTCATCCTCTTCATCAGAACTGGATGGCAGTTCGATGACGCCTTCGTCGGCGAGGCTTTTGGCATAATCCACCATCGCAGATTGCGCCGTGCGCACATCGCGGCCGCGCACGGGGCCGGTGGCTTCCATTTCGTCCATCAACATCTGGCGCGAGCGTTGCGGCAGGCAGGACATCAGGTGATCGCGCAAATCTTTTTGCGCGCCTCGCATCGCAAGCGGCAGGGTGTCACCATCTAGGCCGCGCATGACTTGCGCCAAATCTTGCATGTTCAGCTTGATCAGATCCTCGAACACAAACATGCGCTGCTTGATCGATTGGAACGTTTCGGGAAGGCGCCGGTCAAGAGCTATGGCCAATTGTTCAAACGCTTGCACGTCCAGTTTGTTGAATAGATCCGCCATACGTTGATGCGTCTCGGCAGAGCTTTTGTGGACGGTATCGGACATGATATCCTGCTTCAGCGTCTCTTCGATCTGCTGCATCATATGCACCGGGACCGCTTCCATCGCGATCATCCGCTCTGCCACATCTTGCATCCGTTCGGGTCCAAGCAGTGGCAGGACCTTTGCAGCGACGCTGGTGTCGATATTGTTCAGGATCGCGGCGGCGGTCTGATCGTGCTCGCCCTTCAGATAGTTCGCGATGACTGTCTCGTTCAGCGCACCAAGGTTGCGCCAGATTTCGTCCTCTCGGGTATTGCTGCGCACGCTTTTGATAATATTCGCGACCTGATCGTCTGGCAAAAACTTACGCAGCATCGCTTCCGCAGAAGAGATTGAACCGATGACAGACCCCGACCCGCTGACCACGCCGTCGGTAAATTCGCTCAGCACCTCTTCGACGACGCTGGCGGGGATCGGTCCTAGCTTGCTCATCGCCATGGTGACGCGTTCGATTTCGGCGCTGCTTAACTTTTGCATCAGGGCCGATCCGGCCTCTTCGCCAAGGCACAGAAAGGTAATCGCAGCCTTCGTCGGCCCGCGCAGTTTCCTGACGGGGCTCGGCACTTTGCGTCCTTCGGTCTGCGCGTTGGTGGACATCGGGCAATCCTTATCGATGGGGTACGTCAGCCGCCTGCCAGCGGCGCATAACTTTCAATGAGCGATCCGGCCAGCATGTACCAGCCGTCGATCAGTACAAAGAATATGACTTTGAAGGGAAGCGAAATCAAAACCGGCGGCAACATCATCATACCAGCGCTCATCAACACAGAGGCGACGATAAGGTCGATGGCGACGAACGGCAGGTAGATCAAAAAACCGATGGTGAAGGCGCGGCGCAGCTCTGAAATCATAAAGGCGGGGACAAGAAAGCGGAACGATGTCTCGGACGCGGTTTCGGGCAGAACCAAGTCTTCGACCACGTCGTCGCCCAAAGCGATGTTTTGAAACAGCGCATAATCCTGCGGGCGTGTGTTGACGAACATAAAGGCTTGAAATGGCTCTGCGATGCGGGCGATGGCCTGATCTTCGGCGAGCGTATTTTCCAGCAGCGGCACGACACCGCCCTCATAGGCGTCCTCGAACACCGGTTGCATGACGAAGAAGGTCATGAATAGCGCAAGAGACGTCAGAACGATGTTGGGCGGCGTCTGGTTTAGGCCCAACGCCGAACGCAGCATCGATAGCACGATGACGAAGCGGGTAAAACTGGTCATCACGACCAGCAGTCCGGGCGCAATGCTAAGGACCGTGGCAAAAACAATGAACTGGATGATCCGGCCCGACAGGTTGGCGTTTTCGTCACTGCCGGGGGCTGCGTTGCCGATGGCATCAGACAGCGTGCTTAGAAAACCGCCGTCCTGCGCGCTGGCCATGCTGACGCCGGCCAGCACAAACATGCTTGCCAGCAGTAAACGGATCACCCACCCGGAACGGAAATGTATAAAATCAGTCAGGGACGTAATCCTTAACGATCTGGGTCAGGGACACGCCAAGGCGATCCTCGCCAACTTTGACCAGATCACCGCGCGCCACCAGCCGGCCACTGACCATCAAGTCAACAGGTGCGCCGATCTTGCGGTTCAGCTCAACGATAGAGCCGCGGGTCAGCTCTAGCAGGCGCGAAATCGGCATCCGTGCTTGTCCCAAGACGACCTGCACATCCAGACGAACATTCAGCATCGCATTCATGCCAGCGCCGCCTTCTTCGGGCTGCGCGGCCAGCGCGTTTTCAGCGTCATCGGTATCAAGATGGGGAAAGACCGCGCTTTCGCTGGCAACGGTCTGTGTCATTTCGGCGGTGTCTTGCGGCGTCATTGGTGTATCCACGTCGTCCGCGTCGGTTTTGGCATGCGCGGCGGAGTCAGCGTCTTTCTGGTCAAGCTTATGCATGTCAGTCTTTCTTGGTTTGAGCGTCTACCGCTCGTTTATGGGTTTCGCGCAATTCGGCCAGCAGGCGATCACAGATTTTCCGAAAGCCGTAATCAAGGCTGCCGTGATCCCAGCTCATCCGGGCGTCGCCGTCGGCAAGATCAGGGTCTGCCTGCAATTCAAGCGCCTTGGCGCATCTGTAATAGGTTGCCCGCGCCTGCAATTCTGGCCCGATTTCAGCTAGGGTCGTGGGGGACAGTTTGACCTGTATCCGGCTGGAACCGATGGCCATCTTCAGCGATTGCAGCGCGGTCTTTTTGACTCGCGCGACCGACATCGTCTCAATCAGTTCGGGAAAGACGATCTCGCAGGTTTGCAGGGTAAAGCCGACGATTTGTTCAACCAATGCCTCTTGCTGGGCGGCGGATGTGGCGGCCAGTTGGGCCAGTTGCTGGGTCAGGCTGTCCAGCATTTCAGCCTGCGTAGCCTGCATCGTCCGGCGCATTTCATTGCGACCATCCTCGGCCCCGGCCAAGTAGCCACCGATCCGACCTTCTTCACGGGCCTTGGCGACCAGCACCGCGACCTCTGCGCTCCTAAGCTGATTGGGGTCGTGGGACGGCACAGAGCCGTCGTCGTCAAAGTTGCGCAGTTTCAGGGCAGTGATCATCGTGCATCCTTTTCTGCAAGCCACTGACCCAGCACCCGCAGGGCGCCGTCAGAGTCTTCTTGTGCCAGATCCACGGCGGCCTTGATCTGGCTTTGACGCACCCCGCCATCGACAGAGGCAATCTGGATCATCTCTCGGGAACCTTCCTGTCCAGCCACTACAAGTTCGCGCGATTGGCTGACGGCAGGGCCGGGCAGGCGGTCTTGCCCGGCGCTGGAACCGATGGCCCGCGAGGCGCTGCCAGACGGGGCACCCAGCATCGACGCATCGCCGCCCGCGCCCGCCAATGCAGGCATCGGAGAGGTCGCATCAAGGATCAGGCGCAGCGGCTTGGCACCGAACAGCATAACGA
>JAGXIQ010000077.1 GCA_024635625.1 Loktanella sp.
AAACGCACCGCTCAAGGCAAAAGCAAGCGCGAGATCATTCGCTGCCTGAAACGCTATATCGTCCGCGAAATCTATCAACACCTTTGTGTGCCCAACGACGCAAAATGCGCAGCTTGACAAACATAGGAGCATCACAGGGGGCAGGTCCGCAGCATATCATGCGCATGATATTGAACTAGAAATTAAGGCCCTCAGCGAGCGTCGATAATGACGAAGCGGTCGTTTCTCTCTTGCGGGCCACGGCTACGGCCTGCCGAGGCTAACGGCCGCTTTCAGCCAAATCCGGAATGAACTGCGCCGCGTTGGCCATAGGCGTACAGATCAAATCCTGCGTGATCGCGTCGGCGGTCACCTTGGGAATAGCCGTTATCAGCTTACCGGCGCGCAGCGCCGTCCAGTCCACCAAGGCCCCGAAGATATCCGGCGACAACATTAAACAAAGTCAGCGTTTCCCGGCCGCTGCGAATACCATATCCATCATCACCTGCGTCCCACGGCTGAATTCCAGCGGGCATGCATAAGCTGCACCCTGCGCTGCCGCCTCAAACGCCTCAACCTGCAAGACATATTGGTTGACGGCGGGCCAGCGTTCGACAGTGCGAACCCCAGCGGTGTTTTCCAGCACCAACTCTGCCAGGTCATAAACATTCGCATTGAATGGACAGGTCAACCGGACAAGCCCAGTGTCGCCATGAAATGTCATCATCTGTGCAGACTGCATTCGCGTGGAAACGACAGCACCGTAGGTAAAGCTGCCAAAGTCAGCCGCAACCTGCGCAAAAACATCTACGCCATTTTCAAAATCGACACGCGCGTGTGTGATCGTCTGCGGCTCTGCGCCTGTCACGAATCGTGCGGCACCAAAGGCATAGATGCCGATATCAGGCAGCCCGCCACCACCGGTTTCAGGCTTGTTGCGAATATTTGAAATGTCAGGGTTATTGAAAGTGAACACGACCTCCACATGGCGCAGCGTGCCGACAGCCCCGCCCTGCACCAAATCTTGGGCGCGCTTGAATTGCGGGTGATGAACTATCATGAAGGCTTCGGCCGCCATCTTGCCGCTGGCATCCCTAGCCGCAATTACGCTGTCGATCTGATCGGCTTTCAACGCAATCGGCTTCTCGCAAAGCACATGCTTACCAGCTTCCAGTGCTTTTTTCGTCCACGCAACATGCAGATGGTTCGGCAGCGGAATATAGACGGCATCAATATCCGGGTCGGCCAACAGCGCATCGTATTCGCCATGCACACGCATCCCCGGCGCAAAGGCGGTGAAACCTTCAGCCTTCAGAGGGTCAGAGGTCGCCAAGGCAACCAGTTCCGCACCTTTGGCCGCATGGATCGCCGGTGCCATGTGCTCTCGTGCGAATTTCGCGGCCCCCAGTATTCCCCAACGCATGACGGTCCCCTTAACTGGCAAAGAAAACTCCCGCCGGAAGCATCCGGCGGGAGCAATTACATGTTAGACTAGCGAAACAATTAGACGCTCTCAAGCATCCCCTTTTCCGCTGCCAATTCGCGCATCCGCTTCTGTAGCTTTTCGAAGGCGCGCACCTCGATCTGGCGAATCCGCTCGCGGCTTACATCGTATTGCGACGATAAATCCTCTAACGTGATTGTCTCGTCGTTCAGGCGCCGCTGCATCAGGATGTCCTTTTCACGGTCATTCAGAACATCCATCGCCTCGGCCAGCATCGCACGCCGGTTTTCCAGCTCGTCACGCTCTTCGTAGTCGCCAGCTTGGTCTGCATCTTCGTCTTCCAGCCAATCCTGCCACTGCATGGTGCCTTCGCCTTCAGACCCGACAGTCGCGTTCAGCGACGCGTCGCCGCCGGACAAACGTCGGTTCATCGAAACGACTTCAGCCTCCGTCACGCCAAGATCCGTAGCAATCCGCTGCACGTTTTCGGGGCGCAGGTCGCCTTCTTCAAGCGCACCAATACGGTTCTTGGCTTTGCGCAGGTTAAAGAATAGCTTCTTTTGCGCAGATGTCGTGCCCAGCTTCACCATCGACCATGACCGCAGAACGTATTCCTGAATCGCCGCGCGGATCCACCACATCGCATAAGTCGCCAGACGGAAACCCTTTTCAGGATCAAATTTCTTGACGGCCTGCATCAAGCCAACGTTCGCTTCGGAAATCACTTCGGCCTGTGGCAGACCGTAGCCGCGGTAGCCCATTGCAATTTTAGCGGCCAGACGCAGGTGCGATGTCACCAACTGGTGGGCCGCATCGGTATCTTCGTTTTCGGTCCAACGCTTCGCCAGCATATATTCGGTTTCCGGCTCTAACATGGGAAACTTGCGGATTTCCTGCATGTAGCGGTTCAGCCCCTGTTCGGGTGACGGTGCCGGTAGATTCTTATAGTCGCTCATGTCGGTTCCCCTCTGCCCGATGTTTACGGACTTAACATGGATATGGGTATCCAAGGACTGATATACAATTATCCCCGGTTCATATGATGAACAACGTATGAACCTGTCCGTTCCGTCGCGCAGCGATAAAGTCTGTGCGATCACGCACACCACACGACAATTTTAGCCCTTATGCTGCAAGTCTTGCAACAGTTGCGCCATATCCTCTGGCAACGGCGCAACAAATTCCATCGCTTCTTTTGTCACCGGATGGGTAAAGCCCAACGTGGCCGCATGCAGCGCCTGCCGCGGAAAGCTACGCGCCGCAGCGACACCGGTTTCGCCCACGGCCTTCACGGCTAATTTTTGGCGACCACCGTAAACTGGATCGCCTATCAAGCCATGGCCACAATGGGACATGTGCACGCGAATCTGATGCGTCCGACCGGTTTCAAGCCAACATTCGACAAGGGCTGCGACTGAGGGCATCCCCAAAGGCTCAACGATGCGCACGCGCGTCACCGCGTGGCGGCCGGTCTGAAAAGACACTGCCTGCTTTTGGCGGTCAGTCTTGTGGCGCCCTAGAAAAGTCTGCACCTTCAGAATATTGCCGGGTTCAAAGCTAGTTCCCTTGACCCCGCGCAGCCGAGGGTCGTTCGCATCTGGCACGCCAAAACATACCGCCAAATAGCGCCTCTGCACTGTATGGGCCGCAAATTGCGCGGCTAACCCCTGATGGGCCACATCAGACTTTGCGACGACCAACAGGCCAGAGGTTTCCTTATCGATCCGATGCACGATGCCGGGTCGCTTCATGCCCCCCACGCCGCTCAAATCATCGCCGCAATGGTGAATCAGAGCATTGACCAGCGTGTTGTCTGGGCTGCCTGGGGCCGGGTGAACGACCATGCCAGCAGGCTTATTCAATACGATGAGGTTTTCGTCCTCAAAGACGATATCCAAAGCGATGTCTTGGCCCACAATATGGCTTTCGACAGCCGCTTCCACGGTGATCGCAACTGCAGCCCCCTCACCCACTCGGGCGCGCGGATCCGTCACGACGATATCATCGATCTGCACCGCACCGTCGGCAATCAATCGCCCAAGGCGCGAGCGTGACAGCGTCGCATCCTCTGGCACATCCCGTGCGAGGGCTTTATCCAACCGGGCTGGTGGATTGGGCTGAATGACGAAACGTACGGTTGATTCAGACATGGCGGTCTCCTTGAAGGCGCGTCCTACCCGCCTAGAAGCGACTTGTCACGTCACCGCCTGCAGCGTCCCGCCGTCTGTCGTCATTACAGCCCGTGGAGGGTAAGTTTTACGACTACAGCATCGAAAATTAAGATAGATAGGGAATGGTACCACGTCCTGGTCTCGAACCAGGGACCTCTTGATCCACAATCAAGCGCTCTAACCAACTGAGCTAACGCGGCACTAGGCGGGGATTTAGCGAACCCCTCACCTGATTGCAAGTCCCGAAAGCGCCGCGTAAAAGCCAAAAAAACAGGAGGTCCCCATGGGTATCAACGACGAACGTGATCAAGAGGCGAATATGCAGATCGGCCCGACCGAATTGGGCATGGTACGATTGTTCATCACCTCCGGCACGATGGAAATTCCAATGGATTTCGATCCAGAAGAAGCCGAAGAGATCGCAGAAGAAATCCGCGCTGCGGCGGCAGCTGCCCGCGCTGTTAAACCGCGCTAGATTTCGCCGCAACTTTCGCATTGAACCGCGCCACATCAATTGTGGCGCGGCGATGCGTGCCTTCGCCGATAAGACCTGCGTTATCCCAAGCAGTGACGCGAAACCGCAGACTGCGTCCCTCAACTTCAACCAATTCCGCTTCAGCCCGAATCTCCATGCCTTCCGGCGTGGGCGCGATATGGGTCACGTTGATGTCGGTTCCCAGTGAATGTTGGCCTGCCTCTTGATGCGGCAGAATGCACTTGATTGCCGTTTCTTCCAGAAAACCGACAAGGAACATTGTCGCCAACACCGGCGGCATGGCGGAAAAATCGCCAAAAACGCCCGCCGCCCCCGGCACCAGCATGTCCCTTGTTACAACCATCCGGCTTTCGGACTTTAAACCAACTTTAAGCATGTCCTATCCCCCGAACGGCAGAACGAACCCAGGATCACGGGCTGTCTGCGCACGCACCGCCGCATGGCGGGCGAATTTCTGGATCATGACCTTTCGGCGCGCGGGTGCAAGCTTCGTCTCGGGACCCATCGCTACGATCTCGGCGTCATAGCTGTCGGCGATCATCAAACCGGTTTCGGCGGGCAACAAATCGGTCGGGAAATCGGGCCCAACGGCCCAAAAGAACCGATCGCACCATGGCAGGTATCCCTGCCATTTCGCATCCGACTGAAAGTCCGCACGGCTCGACTTGCATTCCACGATCCAAATTTCGCCCTTTGGGCCCAGTGCCATGACATCGACCCGCAGACCCGCTGTTGGCACTAATTCTTCGACATTCACGAAATCATGACCGCGCAAATGACGCGATACGCCGCGCGCTAAAAGCTGGCCGGGCATCAGGACTGGCAGGATTAGATCGTCGGGCATGGCGTGAATATGAACAAAACGTAAACATCGGTCAAGCCCACCCCACGAATTCCGCTGATGCCCCCTTGTCGTCCGGGGCTAGCAGGCCTAGTTCTAACAGTGGCGGGCTTCTGCTCTTCCCGTGCGTATGGGGGCTACATTCCAGTGGCCTTAAGCAAATCCGAGGGCGCTGGCTCTGTCCGGACCCTGGTCCGATTAACCGGTGCCCACCTGTACATACAGGTCCTCGGGAATAAGCCCTCGCACGATCGCTGCGGTTCCCGCCACCTCAGCCTGCGTTGCGCGCTAGCGCGACAAAAGCGATGCCGGTCGACAAAAAGTTGATACCAAGCATCACGCCGATCGCCCAAAGGGCAGTTCCCGGCAGCCCGGCGATCAATAACACCCCCAAGGCCAAAGTGACGATACCGTTAAGCGCAAGCCACCCCCAGCCACTTTCAGGCCGGTGCTGTATGGCCATCAGCCCCTCGGCCACGCCCTGTGCCAAAAACACAATTCCAAGCAATAAGGTCAAACCGACAAGACCGGTCAGCGCAAAAAACGCCAAATAAACACCAAGCGCCAAATGCAGAATGGCAATTGCCCCGGCTAGCAGACCAGACCGCCACCCTCGCGACTGCACGGCATGCCAAAGCAATACCGCACCGGTCAACAAAAAGACCCAGCCCAACGCGACCTTGGCCACGACCGAAAAGATAATGGGAAACAATATCGCCAGTACGCCGACAGCGATCATCAAAAAGCCAATGGTGCGGAACCGCCCGCGGTGTGCGCGCACTGCGTCCATGACGCTGGCGGGCATCCCGGTAATTGGATCAGTCATGGCAGATACCTTTCGTCAGAAAACAGGCAGCGACATCGTCCTGCCTTCTTCCGGTCTAAAGGACCTTGGGGTCCGGGGCAAAGCCCCGAATGGGGTGGGCGGGCGGGGCCCGACCACCGCCAGATCAAAAACCGCCGGGCAGCGCCTCATGCGCCATATGATCTAGCACTGCGTTCACAAATTGCGGCTCTTTGCCATCGGGAAAGAAAGCGCCCGCCACATCGACAAATTCCGTGATCACGACTCGCGGCGGTGTCTCATCTGCAATCAACTCAGCACCAGCTGCCCGGAAGAGCGCCCGCAACGTCGGATCGATCCGACCCAAAGGCCATTTCGCGACCAAAGCACGATCGGTCATCTGGTCAATCTTCGCCTGATCATCCACCGCCCGTTCCATTAGTCCGCGAAACGTATCAACGTCGCCTTCTTGCATCTCGACATCGTCAAAGATTTCACCAAAGCGATGATCTTCAAACTCTTTAATGACACCGTCGACGGTCTGGCCGATGGCCTCCATCTGAAACAGCGCCTGCACGGCATAGAACCGTGCCGCAGAACGCATTTTGCGCCGCTGATTATTGGAAATGGTCATACCGTTTCACCGCCCTTGGCTAGAATCTGGCTGGTGAAGCCGACGTCTTTTTCCTGGCGTCCCCACTTACGAGACAGCGCGATCAGGTGCAGCGCAGCTGCTGCGGCACCACCACCCTTGTTCTGTCCATCCGCCTGCGCGCGCACCTCGGCTTGTTCGTAATTTTCCACAGTCAGGATACCGTTGCCTATACACAGACCCTGCAAGCCTAGTAGTGCCAGCCCGCGGCTGGAATCGTTGCACACCGTATCATAGTGCGTCGTCTCACCCCGGATAATGCATCCAAGGGCTACGTAACCGTCGTAGTTGCTCATCCGTGCGGCAATACCGATGGCGGTGGGGATTTCCAACGCGCCGGGCACCTCTACAACCTCAATTTCGACACCAGCCTGCTCTGCAATGGCTTTGGCACCAGCGATCTGCTGATCATAGATGTCTTTATAGTAAGGCGAGGCGACAGCCAGCAATTTCACCGGCTTGTCGAAGCTGGGTAGCGGCATAGAATAATGAGAGGGTCCGGCCATTATCCGATCTCCGAGATTTTACGAGTGCCCGTGATTTCCAAGCCATAGGCATCAAGCCCCACGACCTTTGGCTGCGGCGAATTGGTCAGCAGTTCGATCTTGTGCAAGCCGAGCGAGGACAGGATTTGCGCGCCTAGCCCGTATTGGCGCAGCGTTTGTGGCGACACCTCGTCATCCGGCACCATCTTCATGTGCAGGTCGCGCAACAGCACAAGCACACCGCGCCCTTCGCGTGCGATCAGTTCCATGGCGTCGCTGAACTCGTTGCGGCGACCCCTTGGCCCCGCACCAACGATATCCAACATTGGGTCCAGTGCGTGCATCCGGACCAGCACAGGATCGGCCGTCGTCACATCGCCTTTAATCAGCGCGATATGCTCGGCACCCTGCGTCTCGTCGGTGTAGATGCGCATGTCCCAGTCGCCGCCAAATTCCGACGTGATGTTCTGGCTGCTTTGTTGGCGGACAAGATTGTCGTGACGACGGCGGTACGCGATCAGGTCGCTGATCGTGCCTATTTTAAGATTGTGCATCTGCGCAAACGCGACAAGATCCGGCAAGCGTGCCATCTCGCCGTCGTCCTTCATGATCTCGCAGATCACGCCAGCGGGGTTCAGACCGGCAAGACGGCTTATATCCAAAGCAGCCTCGGTATGACCAGCACGGACAAGTACGCCGCCTTCTTTGGCACGCAAAGGAAAGACGTGCCCAGGGGTCGCGATATCGGCAGCCCCTTTGCTGGCGTCGATGGCCACAGAAACGGTGCGCGCGCGGTCGTGGGCGCTGATACCAGTCGTCACACCTTCACGCGCCTCTATCGAAATCGTAAACGCAGTTTCGTGGCGTGACGAATTGTTCGTGCTCATCAATTGCAGACCAAGCGCATCGATGCGGCTTCCGGGCAAAGACAGACAGATCAGACCGCGTCCGTGGGTCGCCATGAAGTTGATTGCATCGGGCGTTGCCATCTGCGCGGGAATCACCAGATCGCCCTCGTTTTCGCGGTCCTCGTGATCGACGAGGATAAACATCCGGCCATTGCGGGCGTCCTCGATGATCTCTTCGATTTTGCTGATCGCATCAGACCAGTCAAGTTCGACGGGTCCTGCATTCTCGAAGCTCTGGCTCATGAGGTGTTCCTTTCGCGGGTCAACGCGCAGATAGCCCAGTGCCATGGGTTTGGAAAGACCGCAGGGCGGTCAGGGTGTAGCGGCAAAATAGTCGTCACCAGCAATCCAGCCAGCAGCGCCTGCCGCTGCGACCCAGTCACGTTCCAGCGCGGTTTCACCGACGATGACGTATCGGTCCGCAGCGCCGCGCGCGCAGAGGGCGTGGCGTAGGTGGATACGGGTCGCAGACCAAGACAAAATCGCGGGCGGCGCCGCGAAGGCGGCATCCAGTACAGTGCATTGCGACAGCGACCGTGCGCTAACGCGCGGTTGCGCGACACCGACGCGGTCGGCCTGTATCGCGGCCAGACGCGTCTGACGGCTTTCGGGGATCGTCTGCTGATTATTGAACACGCATAATGCGTTGGACGAAAACAAAAAACCAATCAAATCATGACCCGTACTGGCCCGAATGCCAGCATAGGTTTTGTAAGGCAAACCCAAGGCCTGCGCCCGCTTTACCCGCAAACGCACCACCTCGATTGGCAAGGTCGGCATCAGGTCAGCCCGCGCCTTGGCCCATGCAAACCGGCGCCAGCTTTGGCCAGGTTCATCCACCTGACCAGAGTTGTGACCGATCCCAGCCATCAGTCGTATTCGCGCAGGCGGGCGACATAACGCGCCATGGTGTCGACCTCTAGGTTGATCCAGTCGCCGACACGGGTCTGGCCCCAAGTCGTCACAGCTTTTGTGTGCGGAATAATATTCACGCCGAAATCGCCGCCATCCACCGCGTTAACCGTCAGCGATGTACCATTTAGCGCAACCGAACCCTTCGGTGCGATGAATTTTGCAAAAGATTGCGGCGCGCGGAACGTAAATCGCGTGCTGTCGCCTTCGTCGCGCATGGCGACAACCTCTGCGACACCATCGATGTGACCGGACACGATATGCCCGCCCAACTCGTCCCCCACCTTTAAGGCGCGTTCAAGGTTCAGCGGGGTGCCTTGCGCCCAAGAGCCGACGTTCGTCGCGCCCACGGTTTCAGCGCTGATCTGAACGTCAAACCAAGGGCTTGGATCGCGTCCAAGTGCGACAACGGTCAGACAAACACCTTCGCAAGCAATAGACGCACCGATATCGATGCCATCTATGTCGTAGGCAGTGCCGATCCGCGCACGCAGATCGCCACGCTGTTCCAATGCCAGCACGCGGCCTACATCGGTTACAATTCCGGTAAACATGGCCTCTCCTTTACGGTTTCTTCCGAGGTAAACCCTCATACCCCCGCAGACAAGCGGCGCTGGCCCGTGTTAGAGCAGATGACGCCTTAATTTCGCCCCGGCCAAAGGTTAACAAGGCCCGGTGTTTAACCTGTCAGATTGTGCCCGTGACCGACCAGAACAACCGCCGCTTTTTGTTTTTGCAAGGTCCGCACGGGCCATTTCTGCACCGTCTGGCCAAGATGCTGCGGGCTGCGGGTGCTGACGTCTGGCGCGTTGGCTTTAACGCGGGGGACCGGGCATTCTGGTTTGGCGCGCCCGGCTACATTTCTTTTCGTGGCAAACACGACGACTGGCCGGAAACCTTTCGCGCCATCATCGCTCAACATGGCATCACCGATATCACGCTGTATGGCGACACCCGCCCGATCCACGCAAAGGCGGTCGAAATCGCGCGTACGCTGGGCCTACGCATACATGTATTTGAAGAAGGCTATATGCGCCCCTACTGGGTGACTTACGAGCGTGGCGGCACCAATGGCCATTCACGACTGATGGACATGACGATCGATGATATGAGAGCAGCGCTCGAACGCTCCGACCTTGATGTGCCGACACCGCCCGCCCATTGGGGCGATATGCGTCACCACGTGTTTTACGGCGCGCTTTATCACTGGTTCGTCATGTTTCGGAATGGCGACTACCAAAACTTTATCCGCCACCGGGAACTGCCCGTTTCCATGGAAACGTGGCTATATACCAAACGCCTGCTGTTAATGCCTTATATCGCGCTGGACCGCCGCATTGCGACGCTGCGTATCCGTTATGGCGGCTATCCCTATCACCTCGTGCTGCTTCAACTCGAACACGACGCAAGCTTTCAGAAACATTCACCCTTTACCCGGATGGAAGAGTTTCTAACCGTCGTCTTGGACGGTTTTGCCAAGGCGACACCGCGGCACCACCACCTTGTCTTTAAGGCACACCCCTTGGCCAACGACCGCAGCCCGACCAAGCGCATCATTCAGCGACTGGCGGCAAAGCATGGCGTTTCAAACCGCGTACATTTTTTGCGGGGTGGCAAGCTGGCACGCCTGCTGGATCATGCCCGCACCGCAGTCACGGTGAATTCCACGGCAGCGCATCAGGTCCTGTGGCGCGGCATCCCGCTGAAGGTGTTTGGCGACGCTGTCTATAACAAGCCCGAATTCGTGTCAGATCAGGCCCTGCCCGACTTCTTTACCAGTTCCGACCGGCCAGATAGCCGCGCATATCGGGACTACCGCCGCTTTCTTTTGGAAACCTCTCAGGTACCCGGCGGATTTTATTCCGCAGGCGGGCGCCGCCAATTGATGCGCCAGGTCGTCGACATGATGCTAGCCGATGCCGACCCTTATGACAGCCTTGCCCTTGGCAAGACGCCACCCCGTCAGCCGCTACGAATCGTCAACTAAAACACCGCTGGCATCGCGGTCTGGTTGCAGATCGCGACACGAAAGCAACACTGCATTCGTCCACGCCTATTTGTCTGCCGTGCAAAACTATCTTTCCTCGCTGTTTTCTCGTAACTTAGAAAAAAAGACGACCGAGGCAGAACAATAACAGGTCGAGGAGACCGAGCAGTGATATCCCTGACATTGCGCCTTTCACGAGGCGCCGCGCTCGTTGTTACGCTGGGCTTTCTGGCCGCTTGTGCCTTGCCCCGCGTGGGACCGAACAAAGCCGAGATTTTCGCGGGCTCCGTTTTGCGCGAAGGCGATGCCTTCGTGCTGACCGTTGACGACCGAATCAACGCAATCGCCGCCGTAGCCCCCGCATTAGGCTTTTCGGCAGGCTTCCTGAACGCCGGCGAATTGGGGTCTGACACGATCCGTGCAGGCGACACCTTGGGCCTGACGGTTTTTGAAAACGTCGATGATGGCCTGCTGGTCCCCAGCGGCCAGAACGCCACCGTACTGGAAGAAGTGCAGGTAGACGGTCAGGGATATATCTTTATCCCCTACGCCGGTCGCATTCTTGCCGCTGGCAACACCCCAGAGGCAATCCGCCGGATCATCACAAAAAAGCTGGCCGACCAGACGCCCGATCCGCAGGTGCAAGTTCGCCGTCTGGCGGGTGATGGTGCAACGGTCTCCGTCTCGGGTGCCGTCAACGGCCAAGGCGTCTATCCGATAGAGCGCCCCACCCGCACACTGATTGCCATGCTTGCTGCCTCTGGCGGCATTGCGGTGCCAACAGATATCGCCCGTGTGACAGTCGTGCGCGGCAACCAGAAAGCCGAAATCTTCTACGACGATCTGTATGAAGACAAACGCAACGACATCGCCCTGCGTGACGGCGACGCCATTGTCGTCAAGGCCGATACGCGGACGTTTACAGCCCTTGGCGCCACCGGCACACAGGACCGCGTGACATTCGAAAGCCAGACCATCTCTGCGATTGAAGCTTTGGCGCAGGTTGGCGGTCTGTCGTCCACCGCAGCAGACCCCACCGGCGTCTTCGTGTTTCGCAACGAACCTGAAGCTATCGCAGAACAGCTTGTCGGTCAGGACCTGACCGGGCCGCAGCGCGTAGTCTATGTGCTGGACCTGACCAAGCCCAATGGCATGTTCATGGCCCGCGACTTTGCGATCCGCGACGGCGACACCGTTTATGTGACAGAGGCACCCTTCGTCCAGTTCAACAAAACGATTGCCGCCGCCACCGGGTCGCTGAACGCGGTTAACACCGCGTCGACCGCGACTGGTTTGTAAGCCAATCATGCGCCAAGATGCGCCAGACGCCGCCGCAGGGGAAACCTTGCGGCGGCTTTTTGTTTATAATGGCGGCTTTCTAACCCAAGGCCGCGTCCGCCGTATCCTTACACTCGCGGGCTGGGATATCCGACTTGGTCTGCCCGGCGACGGGGATTGCGTCGGCGTCTGGGGGCACTCGCCCACCGCGCCCCGAGGAGAGGCCGTCGCCCGCCACCGCGAGGCCCCCGTCGTGCGGGTAGAGGATGCATTTTTGCGGTCGGTCCAACCGGGCCGCGACGGCGAGCCACCCCTCGGTCTCGTGATCGACAGTCGCGGCATGCATTACGATCCGGCAAAGGCCAGTGATCTGGAATGCATCCTGCGCGACGATCCACTTGGCGATACTGCACTTCTTGACCGTGCAAAGGCGGCCATGGCCGAAATCGCCCGCCTGAACCTGTCAAAGTACAATGCTTTCGATCCCGGCCTCCCGGTCCCAGATCCCGGATACGTGCTTGTCATCGACCAGACCCGTGGTGATGCTGCGGTGAAGGCCAGCAAAGCCGACGCAAACACCTTCCGAGAGATGCTGTTCTACGCACAGACGGATCATCCATCGGCGAGGATCGTCATAAAGACACACCCTGAAACTGCCGCTGGTCACCGCCAAGGCTATTTCACCGACCAATACGCCGATGACCGGATCACTCTTTGCGATGCGCCTGTGTCGCCCCACGCGCTGCTAGCCGGGGCTGTCGCGGTCTATACCGTGTCCTCGCAATTGGGATTTGAGGCGATTCTGGCAGGCCATAAGCCAATCGTCTTTGGCCAGCCCTTCTATATGGGTTGGGGCCTGACGGATGACCGCATGCCGCTGGACCGCCGTCAGCGTTGCCTAACAAAGGCGCAGCTTTTTGCCGGTGCGATGATCCTCTACCCAACGTGGTACGATCCTTACCATGACCGCCTTTGCCAGATCGAAGACGTGATCGCGACCCTTGCCGCCCAAACCCGTGCGTGGCGCGACGACCATCTTGGCTGGACAGGTCACCGCATAAGCCTGTGGAAACGCAAGCCGCTGCAACAGGTCTTCGGTCACTATGCACCCATGCGTTTTGCAAAAGACGGCCGAACCACCGAAGGTTACGGGTCACGTCATATGGTCTGGGCCAGCAAAGCTTCGGCTGATGCAGATATGGTCCGTCTCGAAGATGGCTTTCTGCGATCACGCGGTCTTGGGGCCGATCTAATCCCGCCTCTGTCGCTGGTACTGGACGATCTGGGCATCTACTACGACCCAACCCGACCATCGCGCCTAGAAGACCTTATTGCGGTGGCTTGCACCCTGCCCGCCGGTCCCCGCGCCCGCGCCGACCGGCTGATAACGCGACTCAATAAAACGCGGCTATCAAAATACAATATTGGCACATCCGAGACATTGCAGGGTTTGCCCGTAGGGCGTCGCATTCTTGTCCCGGGTCAAGTGGCCGACGATGCGTCTATCCGGCTTGGCACCAGCGATGTCACCACAAACGCGGACCTGCTACGCGCGGCCCGCGCCGCCAATCCAGCGGCTGTGATCCTGTACAAGCCGCACCCGGACGTAGAGGCGGGTCTACGCGACGGCGCAGTGCCGGAAGCCGAACAATACGCCGATTTTGTGCTGACCGATATGGATGCGATCACAGCGCTTGATCTGGTAGACGAGGTCTGGACCATGACCTCGACCATTGGGTTCGAGGCCTTATTGCGGGGAAAGCGCGTTACCTGTCTGGGTATGCCGTTTTATGCAGGTTGGGGCCTGACGGATGATCGCGCGATTCCAATCCCACGCCGCAGCGCCAGCCCTGATCTAACCGCCCTAGTTCACGCGGTGCTGATAGACTACCCGCGTTATTTCGACCCCGTGACAGGTCTGGCTTGCCCGGTTGAGGTCGTCGTTGATCGCCTGACAAACGGCCCCTTGCCGTCGCCCGGTCGCAGCAATCGCCTGTTAGCGAAGGTGCAGGGCATTTTCGCGTCGCAAGCTTGGCTTTGGCGACGTTAAATGGGGCGCCAATGCTGGACGATATCCCCCCCAACAGCGGCGACATGGTCTAGCCTGAACCTAGGCGCTTGCACCAGTTCGGTCACACCGATCCCCGCCAGTGACGGCAATCCATCGGCACCCAACGCGACACCAGCTTGAAAGACCACGAGTTCGTCGACAAGCTTCGCCTGAAGCAAAGCCGCCGCCAGATGGCCACCACCCTCGCATAGAACGCGTGTGATCCCGCGCGCAGCCAAAGCATGCAGGGCAGACAGTAAATCAATCCGGTTATGCGACACTTCGCATTCCAAAGTCTCGACCCCGGCCTTGTGCCAGTCGCGAGTTGTCGCGTCCGGCCCATGGCACAGCCAAACTGGCTGTTGCCGTGCCGTCTGTCCTAGCCGCCCATTGATTGGCAAATGCAGATCGCGCGACAGCACAACACGAACGGGTTGGCGCACTTCGCCCAGATCGCGCACATCAAGCATCGGATCGTCGGCACGTGCCGTACCAGCCCCGACCAGAATGGCGTCATGCCGCGCGCGCAGACCGTGCACGGCCCGTCGTGATTGTGTGCCTGTGATCCAACGGCTTTCACCGCTGGCCGTGGCAATCCGCCCGTCCAGACTGCTCGCGAGTTTCAACGTCAAATAGGGCCGTCCGCGGGTAACGCGCATCAAAAAACCGGCGTGCTGATGCTCTGCTTCGCGGCGCAACAAACCGACTTCAACAATGATGCCAGCTGCTTTCAGTCGTTCAATCCCTTGACCTGCTACGCGCGGATCAGGATCGCCAGTGGCGATAATAACGCGGGCCACGCCTGCCGCAACCAAGGCATCCGCGCAAGGCGGCGTCTTGCCCGTGTGGGCGCAAGGTTCGAGTGTGACATAGACAGTCGCCCCACGGGCGGCCTCTCCCGCTTGGTCAAGGGCCACGCGTTCTGCATGGGGACGACCGCTACGCTGTGTCGCACCCCGGCCGACGATGATGTCACCTTTGACAATCACACAACCCACAGCCGGGTTAGGCCAGACTTGACCCATGCCACGCCGCCCCAGCGCCATCGCAAGCGCCATGAAACGCGCGTCGACGGACGCGGTCATGCTTCTGGTTTGGTGTTCGGGCGTAAATCGTTCATGAACTTCTCAAAATCGTCAGCAGCCTGAAAGTTCTTATATACACTTGCAAAGCGCACATATGCGACAGTGTCAATCCGTGCGAGGCTTTCCATCACGATCTCACCGATTGTGCCCGACGGAATATCCGTCTCTCCCAGACTTTCCAAACGCCGAACGATACCGCTGATCATCTGGTCCATCCGCTCTGGTTCCACGGGGCGCTTTTGCAGGGCGATCCGAATCGAGCGTTCCAACTTATCGCGGTCGAAATCTTCGCGACGGCCATTCGATTTTATCACCACGAGGTCGCGCAACTGCACCCTCTCGTAGGTCGTAAACCTACCACCACAGGCCGGGCAAAAGCGCCTGCGCCGGATGGCAACGTGATCCTCTGCTGGCCGAGAATCCTTCACTTGCGTGTCGACGTTTCCGCAAAATGGGCAACGCATGGCTCTGTCCTCGTCATCTGTCCGCGTCTTGGGGTGTGCCCCAAGTTATCCACATCGACTATAGGACCCGCGCTAAGCTTTGGGTAGGCCCGAGAATCACACCCTGCATCTGGACATCATCAGTGAGTCTTTTCTGCACGTCACGCCAGATAACCTACGACCTCTCTGCTGTGGGGGGCATCGCGGTGTTCGAACACGTAAATGCCCTGCCATCGGCCCAATACCATTTGCCCGCCACAAACCGGAATGGTCAGCGCGACTGGTAAAATCGCCGCCTTGATATGCGCAGGCATATCGTCAGGACCTTCGTAAGTATGGGTCAAATACGACATTGAAGCGTCTGTCGTGGGCGGCACCAGTCGGGCAAAAAAAGCGGTCAGGTCGGTCTGAACTTCAGGATCAGCGTTTTCCTGTATCAAAAGGCTGGCCGATGTATGGCGAATGAAAAGCGTCAGCAGGCCAGTCCCCTCGACCCATGCAGCAACTTCGTCCGTGATTTCATATAGCCCCTGTCCCCGCGTCGAAATCGTAAATGTCGTCTGCATCGGTGAACCTGTCCCTGTCCGAGTGCGTTGGGATAGCGAGACTTAGCATAAGGGGCATATCATGGCCGACAAGACACTCTTCATTACCGGCGCATCCTCGGGGATTGGGGCAGCAACGGCACGCAAGGCCGTCGCATCGGGCTGGAACGTTGGATTATTTGCCCGATCAGAGGATAAGCTGAAGGATCTGGTAGCAGATTTGGGTGACAAAGCGATCGCACTGACAGGCGACGCGACCAGCTTTGACGATCAGACGACGGCGTTGAAAACCTTGGCTGACAAGTTTGGCACCGTTAATGCAGCGTTTGCCAACGCCGGACGCGGCACCTCACAAGGCGGTGCAGAAGGTGGCGACGTTGACGACTGGCAGGCGATGATCGACCTGAACATTATGGGACTGCTGAAGACCGTCAAAGCAGCACTACCCTATTTAAAGGATAACAAAGGCCATATGGTCATGACCGGGTCTGCTGCGGGACGCCGTCATATTTCTGGTTCAGTCTATGGCGCGACCAAATGGTTCGTGCATGGCTACGCGGGCAATCTGGCGGAAGAAATGAAAGAATGGGGCGGCCGCTGCACTGTCATCGCCCCTGGCATGGTGAATACGGCCTTCTTTGACGAACCCAAACCCGACAAACTACAACCGGACGATGTCGCCGATGCCGTAATGTTGGCGCTGAATGCGTCAGAACTGAATGATGTGCGCGAAGTCTTCCTGATGCCACGCGGCTGATCAGGATTTCCAATGAAAGAAAAAATTGCACCGGGCTTTGTATGAAAGCCCGGTGACTGCGACACAGGAATTGGCCACAGCTCTAAACGACGGGCAATAGTCCTATGACCGCTTCTGACGGTCTGATCAGTTCTAAGTGATCATTGCTTCAATTTCTAGAAATAGGCCCGAAGTTCGCTACCATCTGTGCTGCAGGGGCATTTCCCCTTGCCCCTGACAGGAAGGATTGCGCAATGACGCGACTGACGGCCAAGGACTTTGACCCCAAACTGCTGGAACTCTACGATTTCTATGCCCATGGGATGATTACCAAACGCCAGTTTTTGGACGGCGCAGCCAAGTTTGCCGTAGGCGGCATAACTGCGGTTGGCATTCTAGGACTGATGGCACCAAACTATGCGCTGGCCGAACAGGTGTCGTTCAATGACCCCGATATTACACCGGAATATATCACCTACCCCTCGCCCAATGGTCACGGCGAGGTGCGCGGTTATCTGGTACGGCCAGCAGGTGCTGAAGGCCCCCTACCCACAGTAATTGTCGTTCACGAAAATCGTGGATTGAATCCTTACATTGAAGACGTCGCACGGCGGTTGGCAAAGGCGGGATTCATGGCGTTGGCCCCGGACGGGCTAACCTCTGTCGGAGGGTACCCAGGCAACGATACCGAAGGGCGCGATCTCCAATCGACCGTCGACCCAGAAAAGCTGATGAACGACTTTTTTGCCGCCGTCGAATTTATGATGGTACATGAAGGATCGACGGGCAATGTTGGCATCACTGGGTTTTGCTATGGCGGCGGTGTCGCCAATGCCGCTGCCGTTGCCTACCCTGAATTGAAGGCCGCTGTTCCATATTATGGTCGCCAGCCGGACGCGGCAGACGTGTCGCAAATTCAGGCCCAACTAATGATCCACTACGCCGGATTAGACGAGCGCGTCAACGCAGGCTGGCCAGACTACAAGGCGGCACTAGAGGCGAATGACAAGACCTTTGAGGCCTTCATCTACGAAGAGGTTAACCACGGGTTCCACAACGACAGTACCCCACGTTATGACGAGGCCGCAGCGGAACTATCGTGGGATCGGACGGTAGAACACTTCCGCAAGCATCTGGCCTAAAATGCAGTCAGGCGGGCAAAAAGCCCGCCTGTTTTACATGTCAAAAATGCGGTCGCCCAACTGATCGATCATCTGCTTGGCCTTTCGAACAGATGCTGCCGCCGCCTCTTGTTGATCCGCAATCGTATCTGCACGGATCAAGTTATGCGCCTTGGGCGTGCCCTCAAAGTCTTTCTCTATCCGGGCGGACACGCGATAAGCGGGTCCGTCCTTCATCGGTGTAGGCGTAATGCGGTAACCCTCATAATCCTCTGACACCACAGAGGGGGTGGTTTCCGCATCCTTGCGTCCGAACAGGCGTGACAGAAGCGACATCGCAGACCCTTACTGGTCGAGGAAGGACCGCAGCTTGCGCGACCGCGAAGGATGCTTCAGCTTGCGAAGGGCCTTCGCCTCGATCTGACGAATACGCTCACGCGTCACGCTGAACTGCTGGCCAACTTCTTCCAGCGTGTGGTCGGTGTTCATACCGATGCCGAAACGCATACGCAGCACACGTTCCTCACGCGGCGTCAGGGACGCCAGAACGCGGGTCGTGGTTTCCTTCAGGTTTTCCTGAATGGCGGAATCCAGCGGCAGGATCGCGTTCTTGTCTTCGATGAAGTCGCCAAGCTGACTGTCTTCCTCGTCGCCAATCGGCGTTTCCAGCGAAATAGGCTCCTTGGCGATCTTCATCACCTTGCGGACCTTTTCCAGCGGCATCTGCAGCTTTTCAGCCAGCTCTTCTGGTGTCGGTTCGCGGCCGATCTCATGCAGCATCTGACGGCCGGTGCGAACCAGCTTGTTGATCGTCTCGATCATGTGGACTGGGATACGGATCGTGCGCGCCTGATCCGCGATGGAC
>JAGXIQ010000078.1 GCA_024635625.1 Loktanella sp.
CCGCAATATTGCGGTCGAGGGTGACGAGCCGAACATCGAAGATATCACTCGTGAATTCAACCGCGGTATGTGGACAGTAGGCTATACGGCACAGTCGCCAGAGCGCATGAAGATGCATATGGCAAATCAGCACACATTCGACCGCACAACGCTGCGGGCAAATGGTGGCCCAGCCGACGGCGATTTCTACGGCATGCCATGGCCAGCTTGGGGTACACCCGAGATGAACCACCCCGGTTCTGCGAATCTTTACGACATCTCTTTGAGTGTTGCTGAGGGCGGCCTGCCCTTCCGCGCCCGTTATGGTGTGGAACGCAATGGCGACAACCTTCTTGCCGAAGGCAGCTACACTGTCGGGTCCGAAATTCAGGATGGTTATCCAGAATTCACTATGGCAATGCTGGTCGAACTGGGCTGGGACAAGGACCTGACCGGCTACGAGCGGAACATGATCGAATGGGTCGCTGGTTTCCGTGACACCCGTCCGGGCACCGATGAAGTCGGCGAGACCAGCCAGACTGGCGAAATCCCGTCCGATTACCTCGATAGCGTTGGCGGCGTGAACTGGAAGACTGACTTGTCGGGCGGCATCCAGCGGGTCGCAATCCTGCACGGTTGCGCACCCTACGGCAACGCTAAAGCGCGCTGCGTGGTCTGGACATTCCCCGATCCCGTCCCGATCCACCGCGAACCGTTGTATACAGCCCGGCGCGATCTCGTGGCTCAATATCCGACTTACGAAGACAAGAAGTTCTGGCGCGTCCCCACGATGTACAAGTCCATTCAGGAAAACGATTTTTCTGAAAGCTTCCCCATTGTGCTGACCTCTGGCCGCTTGGTCGAATATGAAGGTGGCGGTGACGAGACACGCTCAAACCCGTGGCTGGCTGAGTTGCAGCAGACGATGTTCATCGAGATCAACCCACGTGACGCCAACAACCTCGGTGTGCGCGATGGCAAGGACGTCTGGGTCGAAGGCCCCGAAGGCGGCCGGATTAAGGTTATGGCGATGGTGACTGAGCGGGTTGGCGAAGGCGTAGCCTTTATGCCGTTCCACTTTGGCGGCGTCACCGAAGGCGTTAGCCTGCGGGACAAATACCCCGAAGGCGCCGACCCAATCGTCTTGGGCGAATCCACGAACACTGTGCAGACCTACGGCTACGACTCGGTGACCCAAATGCAGGAAACCAAAGCCACCCTCTGCAAAATCTCTGCGGCGTAAGGAACACATATTATGGCACGCGCAAAATTTCTCTGCGACGCTGAACGCTGCATCGAGTGCAACGCCTGCGTTACGGCATGTAAAAACGAACATGAGGTTCCTTGGGGTATCAACCGCCGCAAGGTGGTGACCATTCAGGACGGCAAGCCGGGTGAACGCTCCATCTCTGTCGCCTGCATGCATTGTTCAGACGCACCCTGCATGGCCGTCTGCCCTGTGGATTGCTTTTATCAGACCGACGACGGTGTGGTTTTGCATTCCAAGGACCTGTGCATTGGCTGCGGTTACTGCTTCTACGCCTGCCCTTTCGGCGCACCGCAGTATCCACAGGCCGGCAACTTTGGCTCACGCGGCAAAATGGACAAGTGCACCTTCTGCGCCGGTGGGCCGGAAGAAAACAACTCCGAAGCCGAGTTCCAGAAGTACGGCCGCAATCGAATCGCCGAAGGCAAGCTGCCGATCTGCGCCGAGATGTGTTCGACCAAGGCGCTTCTTGCTGGTGACGGCAATATCGTGTCCGAAATCTACCGCGAACGCACAGTTGCCCGTGGTTTCGGTGCTGGTGCATGGGGTTGGGGCACGGCCTACGGCCAAAAGGGAATCTAAGCCCGCCTGAGTGTGGGGCGGCCGTTGCGCCGCCCTTTCCCGTTTTCCGCAACAGGAGCTTGCCCATGCTGCGCGCCCTCGCCCCTTTTTTGCTGCTGATCGGTCTGTCAGGGCCAGTTGCGGCCCAATACGTCGACCCCGATGTGATAGCACCCCCTTCAGAAGGACCTCGTGCCGATGTTGGGCCACGTGCCGAAACCGGCGGTGCGACCACGCTTGAAGACATCCTGCGCCGCCAAAACGGCGAGACCGTCGACGACAGCTACAGGTCCGAAAATCTTGGCCAAGACAAGCCGGTCTATCCAAGTGATAGCCGACTTTTTACCCGTGGCGGTCCATCAGACGCAGACCTGTGGCGCGCGACGCGCTATGGTGAAGCCGACATCCGTACCCAGAACAACGGACCAGCGTCCCATACGCTGATACAGGACGGTGGCATGCGATGGCTAGATTTCCGCGCTGGACCGCTCCAATTCTGGGGTGCCGTTGGTCTTGGCGCCACACTGCTTGTTCTGGCCGCGTTCTATCTCATCCGCGGCAAAGTGATGCTGGATCACCCGCCACAAGGCCGGTATATTGAACGCTTCAAACCAGTGGAACGTTTTGCGCATTGGCTGCTTGCAGCTAGTTTCATCACATTGGGCATCACCGGTTTAATTTCCCTCTTTGGTCGCAAGGTGTTTATACCTCTTTTTGGTCACGAGGCTTTTGCCGCAGTGGCCGTCGCGACGAAATGGGTGCATGATAACATTTCTTGGGCTTTCATGCTTGCACTCGTGTTAATCTTTGTCTTCTGGGTCGCCCATAACCTGCCGGACCGGACCGATATCAAATGGCTGGCCCGCGGCGGCGGTATGTTGGGGGGTGGTCACCCTCCTGCGAAGAAGTTCAATGCTGGCCAAAAACTGATTTTCTGGGCTGTCATCGTCTTTGGCACTACGATTTCGTTGTCGGGTTTGTCATTGCTTTTCCCATTCCAGTTCCACCTGTTCAGCCATACTTTTGGCTTTATCAATGACATAGGTGCACCTGGCTGGTTCGGAATGCAGCCGCTGACCGTTGACCTTGCACCGCAGGAAGAAATGCAACTGTCTCAGCTGTGGCATGCTGTCATGGCACTGATCCTGACTGCTATTATATTTGGCCATATCTATATCGGCACGCTCGGCATGGAAGGCGCGTTCGATGCTATGGGCAAAGGAGAGGTCGACGTCGAATGGGCAAGAGAGCATCATTCGATCTGGGCCGCTGAGGTCGAGGGCAAAACAACGCCCCGACGCGAGGTCTAATCGATGAAAATGTTCCTCCTCTCTTGCCTCGCAGCCATCGTCATCATGGTTGGTGCATATTTTGTACTTCATGCGGCGGTACCGCTATCGTCGCAACAAGCCTACACCACGGGTAACGACGTCCGCGTTGGCGAGGCCGACAGCGTCACTACCGAACCCGAGTGATCAAACTTTAAAAACGCCAATTTGCGGGCGCGGCACCAAATTGGTGCCGCGTCCTTTTCGTAACACGACATGGCCAGCGCACGTATTGTGTACATCATCCCAATCAGCCAACGCACCCGAAGGACCCACTATGACTACGACAGCCAAAACCGTCATCATCCGCGACACCGGCGGGCCAGAAGTTATGACCTTCGAAGACCGTGCGGTCGGCGATCCTGCCGCGGGAGAGGTCCGGATCCGTCACGCTGCATGTGGCCTAAACTACATCGACGTTTATCACCGCAATGGGACCTATCCGCTGTCCTTGCCGCATGGAATTGGCATGGAAGCCTCTGGTGTGATCGAGGCCGTGGGTGAAGGCGTGACGCACCTGCAAGTCGGTGACCGTGCAGCCTATGCCGCCCAGCCGCCGGGTGCATATTGCGCAGCACGTCTTATGCCTGCCGCACAAGTTTGCCCCCTACCAGACGACATCACTTTTGAAGAAGGCGCGGCGATGATGCTGCAAGGCATGACCGTCGAATACCTATTTCATCGGACAGTTCCGATGAAAGCTGGTGATACGGTCCTGATGCACGCCGCCGCAGGCGGTGTCGGACTGATTGCCTGCCAATGGGCCAAATCCGAAGGCATTACGCTAATTGGCACAGCGGGCAGTGACGCAAAGTGTCAGCTGGCGCTGGATCACGGCGCGACACATATGATCAACTATGAAACCGAAGATTTCGTGGCCCGGGTCAAGGAAATCACCGCAGGACGTGGCGTCGACGTCGTCATGGATGCCGTGGGTAAGGACACCTTTGAAGGCTCGTTAGACTGCTTGCGGCCCGTCGGCATGATGATCAGTTTTGGCAATGCTTCTGGGGTCGTACCGCCAGTTGATCTAGGACTGCTCGGCAAGAAAGGGTCTTTGCAGATCACCCGACCGACACTGTTCACCCATATCGCGGATCACGCGACCTGCCAGGCGATGGCAAAGCATCTGTTCGACAAGGTCATGAGTGGGGCAGTCGCGATCAACATTGGTCAGACATTCGCACTGACCGATGTGGCTGCTGCCCATCGTGCATTGGAATCCCGGAATACTACGGGTTCTACGATCTTAACACTTTAAGTCAGCTAACGTGGGCGTGATGGGCAGTGAGTGGTCTTGTAACCTCTCTGCCCCATCTATTCACCATGTCTAATTTATCTCGCCGACTGTTCATCGCCAGCACCTTGGCCGCCACAGCAACCCGCCTGCCCGCGCAAACGCCGGTTTGGGCGTCCATTGCTGATAGAGCGCGGGGGTTAGGCCAACTACACAGCCTCGTCGTTGCCCAAAATGGCGAGGTTGTCATCGCGCTGGCACCCGGTGGAGCGGGTCTGGATCGCTTCGCCAACGTAAAATCCGTGTCGAAAACTATTGTCGCTGCCCTGACCGGGGCTGCGATAGACCGGGGCGAGCTATCCCTAGACAGCACTTTGTCCGATATTGCACTGGACCTGATCCCTAGTAGTGCCGATCCTTTGGTGGCCGATCTAACAGTGCTAGACCTTGTGACCATGCGAGCTGGCTTGGAAAGTACGTCCGGAGGAAATTACGGACGATGGGTGGCCAGCAGCAACTGGACCGCCGATGCCCTATCGCGGCCTATCGTGGCGGAACCGGGTGGGCGGATGATATATTCAACCGGCTCCATCCACGTTCTGGGCGCGGTTTTGGCAAAAGTAGGCGGTGCTAGCTTGCTTGACCTTACACGCAGCCGCATTGGGCGTCCCTTGGGGATAGAGATACCACCTTGGACCCGCGATCCACAGGGCCGCTATCTGGGCGGCAACGAAATGGCGCTTACCCCCAACGCAATGTTGCGTTTCGGAGAGATGGTTCGCATGAACGGTGTCTGGAACGGCACGCGCGTGTTAAGTGCAAACTGGATTACCGCCTCATTCCAGCCTAATACCCGCTCTCCTTATTCAGGCCTGTCTTATGGCTACGGCTGGTTTTTAGGACAAGCACAGGGCCAGCGATTTGCCTTGGCGCGTGGTTACGGTGGTCAAATCATCTGTATCGTGCCCGCATTAGCGATGACGATTGTCATTACGTCGGACCCAAGCTTGCCCGCACGCAGCGATGGCTATTTTGGCGTCTTGCTGGACCTCATCACAACTGGCATCATTCCCACGGCGCGCGCAGCTTGACGGAAATTTCGGTATACCAACGTATACCGCCTTCCCGCCCGCCAAAATATCCGCTAGGACAGGCTGCAACTGCAACGTGCCATCGGAGACACCATGTCCAAGATCAAGGTAGCCAACCCAATCGTCGAACTCGACGGCGACGAGATGACCCGCATCATCTGGGACGTCATCAAGAAAAAGCTGATACTGCCCTATCTGGACGTGGATCTGCTTTATTACGATCTGGGGATGGAGGAGCGCGACCGCACCGACGACCAGATCACGATTGATGCGGCCCATAAAATCGCCGAAGTCGGCGTTGGCGTGAAATGTGCAACGATCACACCGGACGAGCAGCGGGTCGAGGAATTCGGCTTAAAGAAGATGTGGCGGAGCCCGAACGGCACGATCCGAAATATCCTTGGTGGCGTGATCTTCCGCGAGCCAATTATCTGTAAGAACGTGCCCCGTCTGGTGCCAGGCTGGACCCAGCCGATCATCGTCGGCCGTCACGCTTTTGGTGACCAGTACAAAGCCACTGATTTCCGGTTCCCCGGCAAGGGCAAGCTGACGATCAAGTTTGTCGGCGACGATGGCGAGACGATCGAGCATGAAGTGTTCGACGCTCCTTCCGCCGGTGTGGCGATGGCCATGTACAACCTTGATGACAGCATCCGCGACTTTGCCCGTGCTTCACTGAACTACGGCCTTAAGCGTGGCTATCCGGTTTATCTATCGACCAAGAACACGATCCTGAAGGCCTACGACGGTCGCTTTAAAGACCTGTTTCAGGAAGTCTTTGATGCAGAATTCACAGATCTGTTTAAGAAGGCTGGCATCACATACGAGCACCGTCTGATCGACGACATGGTCGCAGCTTCGATGAAGTGGTCGGGTGGCTACGTGTGGGCATGCAAAAACTACGACGGTGACGTGCAGTCCGACACCGTTGCACAGGGCTTCGGTAGCCTTGGTCTGATGACCTCTCAGCTGATGACACCCGACGGCAAGATCGTAGAAGCTGAAGCCGCACACGGCACGGTCACGCGTCACTACCGTCAGCACCAAGCAGGCAAGGCGACGTCGACCAACTCTATCGCGTCGATCTTTGCTTGGACCGGCGGATTGAAGCACCGTGCCAAGCTGGATGACAACACGCAGCTGATGCAATTTGCTGATACGCTGGAAAAGGTCGTCGTCGATACGGTTGAAGCCGGTCAGATGACCAAGGACCTCGCCCTACTTGTAGGCCCCGATCAGAAGTGGCTGACGACCGAAGGCTTCCTTGACGCCGTCGATGTGAACCTAAACGCCGCTATGTAAGCCTAAATATAAGGCAGATGCAGGGCCGTCCCTATCCGGGGGCGGCCTTTTTCGTAGACAGGTCAAGTATTCTGCCCTATCGCCACGGCATGGCATCGCAATCGACAAAACACACGCTTCTTGAAGACGTACAAGGCATGTCGATAGGTGTCCTGTTCTGCGCGGTCGGTCTTCATCTACTGACAACAGTCGGATTGATCACAGGGCAGACTGCTGGCATCGCGGTGATCGTATCCTATCTGACGGGCTGGTCCTTCGGAGAGGTCTTCTTCATCATCAACCTACCCTTCTACTTGCTTGCTTACCGCCGGTTGGGACTGGCATTCACCGTCAAGTCACTGATCTCTGTCTCAGCGTTATCGCTACTGACAACTTATATACCGCCGCGCTTTGCCATCGCAGAACTTGATCCATTTTTGGGGGCAATCATCTTCGGCGCGATTACAGGACTTGGGCTGCTGGCCCTGTTCCGTCACAACGGTAGCCTAGGCGGCATGGGTGTCGTGGCACTATTGATCCAAGACACATACGGTTTCAAAGCGGGTTACGTGCAGCTGATTGTCGATGCCTTTATCTTTGCATTTGCTGCGTTGCTGTTTCCACTTAGCGTCGTGGCGTGGTCCTTGCTGGGTGCCGTTGTTCTTAACCTCGTCATTACCTTCAATCATAGGCGTGATCGCTATATTGCGACCTAGGCCGCGACAGGATAGCTCTGACGCATGCCCCTTCATTACCTTCACCTTGTGATCGCAATTATGGCCGAAACTATCGGCACGACGGCGTTGCAAGCCAGTCACCAATTCACCAAACCCCTGCCCGCCGCAATCTGCGTTGTGACCTACGGTGCGTCGTTCTACTTTATGGCACTTGCGCTTAAGGTGATGCCTGTCGGCATCGTCTATGCGATCTGGTCGGGCCTGGGCATCGTGCTGATTGCCGGAATCGGCTTTGTCGTTTTTGGTCAGCGTTTAGACCGTGCAGCCGTGCTGGGTCTTGGTCTGATCATTGCCGGGATCGTGGTGATCCAGCTCTTCGCAAATACCAATACCCACTAAAGGGCTAGCCTTTGCTGCGTTTGCATTGTATGCGCGCGACAACTCCGTACAAAGGCTGAACTCATGGACATTCGCAATATTGCGATCATCGCACACGTTGACCACGGCAAAACCACGCTGGTGGACGAGCTTCTTAAGCAATCAGGCGTCTACCGCGCCAACGAGGCGACCACTGAGCGCGCCATGGACAGCAACGATATCGAGCGTGAGCGCGGCATCACCATTCTGGCGAAATGTACGTCCGTCGAGTGGAAGGGCACGCGCATTAACATCATCGACACCCCCGGCCACGCCGACTTTGGTGGCGAAGTGGAGCGGATCTTGTCGATGGTCGACGGTGTTGTACTGCTGGTCGATGCGGCCGAAGGCCCGATGCCACAGACAAAGTTCGTGACATCAAAGGCTCTGGCACTTGGCCTGCGCCCCATTGTTGTGCTGAACAAAGTCGACAAGCATGATGCAGAGCCCGATCGCGCGCTGGACGAGGTCTTTGACCTTTTTGCGGCTCTTGACGCCGACGACCAACAGCTGGATTTCCCGGCCATGTATGCATCCGGTCGTTCCGGGTGGTGTGACATGGAACTGGACGGTCCGCGCGAAAACCTCGACGCATTGTTCGACATGGTGCTTAAGCACGTGCCAATGCCAGCCCAAATCTCGCGCCGCGACGAGCCGTTCCAGATGCTGGCAACGACCCTGTCCGCTGACCCGTTCATCGGTCGCATCCTGACCGGTCGTGTCGAAGCTGGCACCCTGCGCGCTGGTGAGACTGTTAAGGCCCTGCACCGCGACGGCGAAAAGTTCGAGCAGTTCCGTGTGTCTAAAATCCTTGCGTTCCGTGGCCTGTCCCAGACGGCCATCGACGCCGCAGAGGCTGGCGATATCGTCACCCTCGCCGGTATGTCCAAGGCAACCGTCGCTGATACGATATGTGACCTTTCCGTCGATACTGCCATTCCCGCGCAGCCAATCGATCCGCCCACGATCACTGTGACGTTCGGTATAAACGATTCTCCGCTTGCAGGCCGTGACGGCAAAAAGGTTCAGTCGCGGGTTATCCGCGAGCGCCTGATGCGCGAAGCCGAAGTCAACGTCGCGATCAAGATCGCTGACACCCCGACAGGCGACGCCTTCGAGGTGTCTGGTCGCGGCGAGCTTCAGATGGGCGTGTTGATCGAAAACATGCGCCGCGAAGGTTTTGAGCTGTCTATCTCGCGTCCACAGGTCATCTATAAAACAGAAGATGGCGTCCGCATGGAGCCGATGGAAGAAGTCACCATCGACGTGGATGACGAATACACTGGCGCCGTGGTCGAGAAGCTGACCGGCCCCCGTAAAGGCGAGTTGCTAGAAATGAAGCCCGCTGGCGCTGGTAAGACCCGCATCATCGCGCATGTCCCCTCGCGCGGCTTGATCGGCTATCACGGCGAATTCCTGACCGACACGCGCGGTTCCGGCGTTCTGAACCGCCTGTTCCATGGCTGGACGCCTTATAAAGGCCCAATCCAAGGTCGTCGTCAGGGTGTTCTGATCTCGATGGAAAATGGTACATCGGTATCCTACGCTTTGTGGAAGCTGGAAGATCGCGGCCGTTTCTTTATCGGCGCTCAAGAGGCCGTCTATACCGGCATGATCATCGGCGAGCACACGCGTGAGAACGATCTGGAAGTGAACCCGCTGAAAGGCAAACAGCTGACCAACGTTCGCGCTTCTGGCACCGACGAAGCTGTGCGTTTAACGACCCCCATCACGTTGACGCTGGAACAAGCGATCGCCTACATCGACGATGACGAGTTGGTCGAAGTGACGCCCAACGCAATCCGACTGCGCAAGCGCTACCTTGACCCGCACGACCGCAAGCGGCACTCCCGTTCGGCATAATATAGCAAAAGGCCCGCCAATCGGCGGGCCTTTTCTTTTGTGCATGTCTGCTCTTGCTAGGGCCAAGAGGCCTTACAAAAAATCCGGACAGACTGGGTACGCACACCTACCGTTCACCAGGAGTCACGGGGTCACCCAACCGAATGGTCCCGCCGACAGTAACAGAGGCATACCACCCACCATGCCCACGCATTGCGTTATAGCCGCCATGACCCAGCGTTTCTTCCATACGGCTGCAAGGCGGACATGGCCCTTCGATGGTCAGTACAACCTCGCCGATCCGGACTTCTCCTTTTCGTAGCGCCGCCAAATTGATACCCGAAATCAAGAGATTGCGCCGTAAATCTGTGGGATCCAAGCTGTCCCTTGCTGCCAACGCAGCGATAACTGGCAAATGCTCTGCTTGGATGAGTGTGACGGCCCGTTTGCCGGGCCGGCCATGATCCCCACTCAGTCCTGCATCGGTCACGTCACACATCTTGACGCTCTGCACGTCACTCCGACGTTCTGCCCGTAGGCCGATCCAATCAAGCCGTCCCGCTTGCGCGTGACGGCGCATCATTTCGGCCAGCGAGGACAGGCTCACAGCTCTTCGATGATGCTCAGTTCGCGCTGTGCCGCACCCTTGGCGAAACTCAACGCCTCTTGATATGCGGCGGAAAAATAGCAATCGTGCGCCGCTTGCATCGACGGAAACCGCGCGACGACATTCCGGGCCCGCGGGGGCCCTTCCAGCGTTTCGACTGCCCCACCACGGGCAAGGAAGACACCGCCATGTTCGGCAATGGCGCCCGTTGCGAGGGCAGCATATTTTCCATAGGCGTCAGCATCGGTGACGTGGACATGGGCCACCCAAAGCGCAGTTTTCATTATAATCCCTCCAGAACAGATTTCGCAGCAGCAATCGCTGCGTCGGCATTGTCGACCGATGCACCACCGCCTTGCGCCATATCAGGACGACCGCCGCCGCCCTTACCACCCAGTTCCGCGACTGCGGCACGCAGCAGGTCTACGGCGGATAAACGATCAGTCAGGTCTGCGGTCACACCGGCGGCTACTGCCGCCTTGCCATTGGCTTCTGCAATCAAAAGAACTGCACCAGACCCCATCTTTGACTTCATATCATCAATGAGCGCTGGCAGATCTTTACCCGTCACGCCCTGCATCAGCTGACCTTGGAATGCGACGCCATTCACCTGAACCACTGATTCTGCGGATTTACTGCCGCCCATCGCCAAGTCGCGGCGCAATTGCGCGACTTCATTTGCCAGCGCCTTGCGTTCGTCCATCAGGGTACGCACCCGGTCGGCGACCTCTGCCACTGGTGCCTTCAACGTCGCCGCCACTTGTCCCAGCGCAGTATCTTGCGCCCGCAAATGATCCAGCGCAGCTTGGCCCGTCAGCGCCTCGATCCGGCGCACCCCAGCGCTCGACGCGCTGTCGCCCAGCAACACGAAGGCACCGATCTGGCCTAACTGCCGAACATGTGTACCACCGCAAAGCTCTAGTGAATATGTTTGGCCATCCGTGCCCTTGCCGGTCCCGGATTTGCGGCCCATCGACACGACTCGCACTTCATCGCCGTACTTTTCACCGAACAGCGCCTGCGCGCCAAGCGCCCGTGCATCATCCGGCGTCATAATCCGCGTCTCGACCGGCGTGTTCTGACGGATCATCGTGTTCACGGCCTGCTCTACACCACGCAACTCTTCGGTCGACACAGCAGCGTTGTGGCTAAAGTCGAACCGGAGCCGATCGGGCGCATTCAAAGAGCCTCGCTGGGCGATATGATCGCCCAAAGTCTCGCGCAGGGCCTCGTTCAACAAATGCGTGGCCGAGTGATTGGCCTGCACCTCATTGCGACGGTCTGTATCGACCTGCAGTTGCGCGCCCTGTCCGCGGCTAATCTCGCCCAGCGTCACTTCTGCAATGTGGATAAAAACACCGGCGACTTTCTTGGTATCCGTGATCCGCGCCATACCGGTCTCTGTCCGAATTGTGCCGGCATCGCCGACCTGGCCACCGGATTCCGCGTAAAATGGCGTTTGGTTCAGAACGATCTGCACCGCCCCTTTGGCCACATCAGCCTGCGCACCATCTACGATCAAAGCCTGAATTTGCCCTTCCGCGGTCAAAGTGTCGTAGCCTAGGAAATCAGTCAAACCTTTCGATTCCGCCAGATCGAACCAGATGCTTGCGTCAGCGGCTTCGCCCGTTCCCGACCACGCAGCGCGTGCCTTCGCCTTCTGGGCCGCCATTGCCGAATTGAACCCTTCGGTGTTTACGCCGCGCCCTTGTTCACGCAAGGCGTCCTGCGTCAAATCGAGCGGGAAACCATAGGTGTCATAAAGCTTAAAAGCAGCCTCGCCGGGTAAATTTTCACCCTCACCCAAACGGGATACTTCGTCGTTCAGAAGCTTTAGGCCCCGGTCGAGGGTCTGGCGGAAGCGGACCTCTTCGTTCTTGAGCGTCTCTTCGATCAATGTCCGCGCCTGTCCCAACTCCGGGTAGGCCGCACCCATTTCCTGCACCAAAGACGGAACCAGACGATGCATCAGCGGGTCTTGTGTGCCCAACTGATGGGCGTGGCGCATGGCGCGGCGCATGATGCGGCGCAGGACATAGCCGCGTCCGTCGTTAGATGGCATCACGCCATCGGCGATTAGGAAGGACGTGGCACGCAGGTGGTCCGCGATGACGCGGTGATGTACTTTGCCGGGACCATCTGGATCCGTGCTGGTCGAGTGGGCCGATGCCTCGATCAGCGACCGCATCAGGTCGGTGTCATAGTTATCGTGCTTGCCCTGTAGCAATGCGCCGATCCGCTCCAGTCCCATACCGGTGTCAATCGACTGCATGTCGAGGGGGCGCATCGTGCCATCCTCGAACTGTTCGTTCTGCATAAAGACGAGGTTCCAGATCTCGATAAAGCGGTCACCGTCTTCGTCAGCGCTTCCCGGAGGGCCGCCCCAAATTTTGTCGCCGTGATCATAAAAAATCTCGGTGCATGGGCCGCAGGGGCCAGTGGGGCCCATCCGCCAGAAATTGTCGTCGGTCGGGATGCGGATGATGCGATCATCGCTGATGCCAGCGACCTTCTTCCAGATCTCAGCCGCTTCGTCGTCGGTGTGATAAACCGTGACCAGCAGCTTGTCCTTGTTCAAGCCAAAGTCCTTCGTCAGCAAGTCCCATGCAAACTTGATTGCATCATCCTTGAAATAGTCGCCAAAGCTGAAATTGCCCATCATTTCGAAAAACGTATGGTGGCGCGCTGTATAGCCGACGTTGTCCAGATCGTTATGCTTTCCGCCCGCGCGGACGCATTTCTGCGCGCTTGTCGCACGATTATAATCGCGCGTTTCGACCCCGGTGAACAGGTTCTTGAACTGCACCATACCAGAGTTGGCGAACATCAAAGTGGGGTCATTGCGGGGCACTAGCGGGCTGGAGGCCACAACCTCGTGCCCGTTGCGACCGTAGAAATCCAGAAAGGTCGATCGGATGTCGGAAAGAGAGGTCATGTTGAGGCCTTCAATGCAGGGTTTGCGATGAAATAGACCCGCAGCGCCGCACCGTAAAGCCATAACGAAAAAGGGTGCAGCCTGCGCTGCACCCTTTCCCTAAGTATTGTCCGCGCGTAACCGCGTGAGAGGCGTTTAATAGTCGCCCCGAACCGTCGCTTACATCTCGACCAGATCGTCGTCCGGGGTCGAATCGTTATCGGACATTGCAAAATCCAGACCATGAGCGGCACGAATCTTGTCCTCAATTTCAAGCGCCGTAGCCGGATTCTCTTTCAGGTAGGTTTTGGAATTTTCACGTCCCTGGCCCATGCGTTCGTCACCATAGCTGAACCAGGCGCCAGACTTTTCGACCACGCCTGCCTTCACGCCCAAATCCAGCAACTCGCCAGTCTTGGAAATGCCTTCACCGTACATGATGTCGAATTCGACCTGCTTGAACGGCGGCGCAACCTTGTTCTTGACGACCTTCACGCGCGTCGCGTTACCGACGACCTCGTCCCGGTCCTTGATCGCGCCGATGCGGCGGATGTCCAAACGGACAGAGGCATAGAACTTAAGCGCATTACCGCCTGTTGTCGTCTCTGGCGAGCCGAACATGACGCCAATCTTCATCCGGATTTGGTTGATAAATATCACCATACAGCCGGATCGGTTGATCGACCCGGTCAGTTTGCGCATGGCCTGCGACATGAGGCGGGCATGCACACCGACACTGCTGTCGCCCATGTCGCCTTCAAGTTCGGCCTTTGGCGTCAGCGCCGCGACGGAGTCGATAACAACCAAGCTAACCGCGCCGGACCTGACCAGTGTATCGACGATCTCCAGCGCCTGTTCCCCGGTATCGGGCTGCGAAATTAGAAGTTCGTCCAGATTGACGCCTAACTTTTTCGCATAGCTTGGGTCAAACGCGTGTTCCGCGTCGACAAAGGCGCATACGCCACCCTTTTTCTGCTCTTCCGCAATGGAGTGCAGGGTCAGGGTCGTCTTGCCAGACGATTCCGGGCCATAAATCTCGATGATGCGGCCCTTGGGGAGGCCGCCGATACCAAGTGCGATGTCCAAACCAAGTGATCCGGTACTCGTCGCCTCGATGTCGCGCATCTGATTCTGTCCGCCAAGGGTCATGATGGAACCCTTGCCAAACTGGCGTTCGATCTGCGCCAGCGCGCTTTCCAGCGCCTTTTGCTTGTCGGCGGTTTTCTTGTCAGTCATTTTCAGAAGTTCTGCCGTTGCCATGTCAGTCGCGTCCTTATGTCATGCTCGATGGGGGTGCTGCAATCGCCGCAATTTGTTCTTGCTCTGTTCCAGCACCAGATATGGGACCAAAGAGAGAACATTTCAACTCATTTCTTAACCAGATTTATCCTGCCGTCAGAGTGGTTAAAAAATCATGCATGCCATAAGGTGCCTGCGATACATCGAAGCGGGAGCCTTCATGCTTGTCTTTTGGAAACAAAACCTGGTGTTTCTGGCTGTGCCAAAGACCGGCACGACGGCCATCGAAGGGGCACTTGCCCCAAAGGCCTCAATGGTTTTGCGCGACCCGCCAACACTCAAGCATACGCCAATTTACCGCTACCGCCGGTTCCTGAAACCGTTTTTCGTGCAGGCCGGTGGGCAAGAACCAGAGACGATTGCCGTTGTTCGCGATCCAATTGACTGGCTTGGCAGTTGGTACCGCTACCGCGCCCGCACCGATCTAGATGGCCACACCAACAGCACCAAAGACATATCTTTCGACGATTTCGTGCTGGAATACACAAAGGGAAAGCCCGCCCCTTACGCCAATGTCGGCAGCCAAGCGAAATTCGTCTGCGACGGCGACGGCAATCGCGCTGTTGATTACCTGTTTCGATACGAGGATCAGAATCGCCTGATCAGCTTCTTAGAAGAACGACTGGACGTGACGTTGAACTTGTACCGGGTAAACGTCTCTCCGCCACGGGACACGCGATTAAGCGCCGCGGTAGAGGACAAATTGCGCGATAAGCGTGCTGCAGAGTTTGCGATCTGGGATCAGGCCTCGGGGTCGACCTGAATAAGCGGGCCTTTGAAACCTGTGGCGACGACGAACTTTTCTGAACTATCGGCCCGGGACGACGGCGGCTTTACATTCGCGACCTTCGTAAACCGCGATTTCAGCATCTTCTGCAACTCGCCTTCTGCGCCTCCAGCCAAGACTTTGGCCACGAAGGTGCCGCCTTCGACCAGAACATCGAAGGAAAAATATGCCGCCGCTTCACAAAGAGCGATAATCTTTAGGTGATCGGTTTGCTTGTGGCCAGACGCCGACGCAGCCATGTCCGATATCACCACATCCGCCTGACCATTGAGCCACGACATCACCAGCTTGTCGGCATCCTCGGACAGGAAATCCAATTGGTGGATCTCTGCGCCAGGAATCGCCTCGACCTCTTGAAGATCTATACCAAGGACGCGGCCCTGCGCTTTCGAAGGTCGTTCGAGCAATGCATTGGTACGCTTGACTGCCACCTGGCACCAACCGCCGGGGGCGCACCCAAGATCTACAATCCGCGCGCCAGGCACCAAAAAACGAAACTTGTCATCAAGTTCCAATATTTTGAATGCGGCCCGCCCGCGATAGCCTTCGGCTTTGGCCCTTTTAACGTAAGGGTCATTCAACTGGCGTTGGAGCCATCGGGTCGATGACATGGAACGCCCACGCGCCGTTTTGACTTTGATGGTCAGATCACGCTGCCCGCGTCCGGAATTGGTCTTGATCGGTTTCTTCACCATGGTTTCTTCTCGTCCCAAATATCGCCGCCAGAGGCTTGGCTTTTCAATGAAAGGCCAAATTCTTCAATACGGCGCGTCTTCAAGCACCCCATCTGCCGACATCTGCGCATAAAGCAACCCCTCGCGCAGGCCGCGGTCAGCCACGGACAGCCGATCTGTCGGCCATAGGCGCATCAGTGCCTGCAAAATTGCGGCGCCAGACATGATCAGCGCCTGCCGGTCACGCCCAATTCGGGGATCGCTACGACGGCCCAAAGGGCCGAGTGTCAGGTAGTTGCGGATCACCGTGTCAATTTGATCAGAGGTCATGCGCAACCCATCAACCTTCGTTCGGTCGTAGCGCTTTAATCCCAAATGGCTGGCTGCCACCGTCGTCACTGTCCCACTGGTGCCGATGATCTGGAAGTTCTCACGCGCCTGCTCTGACGAATACGGCGAAAAGTTCGCAAGGTTCTCTTCAAAGAACCAACTCATCAACGCGAAACGCGCAGCATCATCGTCCACGTCCGCGAACTGGTCACGCAGGGTCGCAACACCAAGAGGCACCGAAATCCAATCAACCACTTTGGCCGCCGCAAAGGGGCCGGGGTCAGCAGTGAAACCGGCATGCAATCGCATGATCGCCCGAGGGCGTTCACGGGACGGCACGTGGCTGAGGTCAATCCAGACCAGCTCTGTCGAGCCGCCACCGATGTCGACAACCAGCAGTTGTTCCGTCTTTGTACTAACCAGCGGCGCGCAAGATATAACAGCAAGCCGCGCCTCTTCTTCGGGCTTAATGATTTCTAACTTTAGACCGGTTTCACGACGGACCTGTGCAATGAAATTAGCGCCGTTGCGGGCACGCCGACACGCTTCGGTCGCGACAAGACGCATGTGCGTTACCTTGTGGCGATCCAGCTTTTGTTTGCAAATCCGCATTGCCGCAATCGTGCGATTCATCGACGCACGAGACAGCTTTCCAGTGCTCTCAAGGCCCTGTCCCAACTGGACGGACTTTGAAAAGCTGTCCACCACATGAAACTGGCTGCCCTTCGGTTGGGCAATCAGCATGCGGCACGAGTTAGTCCCCAGATCGAGGGCCGCATATAGCGTGGCCGGATCGGGGGATTGTGGCGCGGGCGTTTCGACCGCTTTCGGGAACGCGCCCGCACCAAAGGGACGCTTGGGCGCCATGGTCACGCCCTCCATTTCGAGTTGTGTCCACGCTAGGGCCTTGCCCTGCCGCTTGCAAGCACAGCCTTGCATCATGAGATCGCTTCACCATCATCATGCGAGATTTGGGGATAGCGGCCTCTGGCGTTCGTGCCGACGCCGCGCGATACCCGTCGCGCAATCCACGCAAGATGTCGAAAACAAGCATCGGCACAAGACGCGGAATGCTAGAAGCAGACCAACACCGCAGCCGCGGTAGCGAGGACAAAACGATGCCTGACGTTACGATCATCTACTGGCGCGACATGCCCGCTCAGGTCATGGTGGGTCGCGGTCGCAAAGCGACTAAGATTCAACTGCCCGAACGGTTCGAACAAGCCATCGACCGCGCTGCGATGAAGTCAGGTGCCGCAGGAACCGACGATTATTTGTCCGGTATGCGTCGTGGTGATCCATATAAGCTGGAAGGCGATGATACTTTTGTCGCCAGTTCAGAGGCCGCACGCCTTGATCAGGATTATACAGCCGATCGCTTGCGCACCCTGATAGATAACGACGGCTGGGCGTGATCCCACTGCCGCCCGCCACACCGTCCCTGCCCCAACGCCTGAAGGAGTCCGTCGTGTCGCTTATGCCCTTCCTGAAGAAAAAGACTACTGTGGCGCCCGCGCCGGATGGTCATGTCGTCGACTTCCTTAAGGATTATTCGATCGAGGTGATGCCCCGCACCGCCGAAAAGATTGAGGATTTTCAATCGCTTTTGCCAGCGGGCACGCGAGTCTATATCGCTCATATCGAGGGCACACCGATCGAAGACATGGTCGCTACTGCTAAACGACTGGCAGCCGACGGCTACAAGCCAATGCCGCACTTTCCTGCTCGCATTATCAAGGATCGTGCGACACTGTCCAACTGGATCGCGCAATACCAAGGCGAAGCCGGTGTCGATCAAGCGCTACTTCTTGCGGGGGGCGTCACCCTGCCCCACGGTGATTTCGAAAACTCCATGCAGTTGCTTGAAAGCGGCGCCTTCGCCGACTTCAAGCGACTACACGTGGCCGGCCATCCCGAAGGCAACCGCGATATCGATCCTGATGGATCTGATACGAATGTCAGCGACGCCTTGCGTTGGAAACAGCGCTTCAGCGACACGTCGGACGCGCAAATGGCACTCGCGACGCAGTTCTGTTTCGAGGCTGACCCCATCATCGCATGGGCAGATGCGCTGAAGGCCGCTGGCATCAACTTACCGATCCATATCGGAATTGCAGGGCCTGCCAAATTGCAGACCATGATTAAATTCGCGATGGCTTGCGGCGTCGGTCCCAGCTTACGCGTCCTGCAACGCCGCGCGATGGACGTCACAAAGCTTCTCTTGCCCTACGAGCCGGACGAGGTCATCACCCAGCTTGCCAGACACAAAGCCGCACACCCCGACTTTAACGTCGCATCCGTGCATTTCTTCCCGCTTGGCGGGATCAAGACAAACGCAAAGTGGGCTATGGACCATGGTGGCGAAAACGCCCTCCCGGCCAACCCGCAAAAGGATCCTGCATGACCCGGACAATCGTCGAATCCAAGACCAAGACCGCCATCATCGGCTTTGACCAGCCATTCTGCGTCATCGGCGAACGGATTAACCCGACCGGGCGCAAAATATTGGCGGCAGAGTTGGAACGGGGCGACTTTAGCCGGGTCGAGGCGGACGCCATCGCACAGGTCGCCGCCGGTGCCACCATGCTCGACATCAACTCTGGCGCGGTCTTCACCAATAAGATGGCCGAAGACCCACGCTACGCCGACAATAACTTTGTCGAGCCAATGCTGATGCCAGAATTGATCCGCCGCGTGCAGTCCATCGTGGATGTGCCGCTCTGCATCGACAGTTCGGTCCCCGGCGCTTTGGAAGCAGGCCTCGCTGCTTGCGAAGGCCGCCCACTATTGAACTCGGTAACGGGAGAGGAAGAGCGGCTGGAGCTTGTCCTGCCGCTGGTGAAAAAATACAATGTGCCAGTCGTGGCAATTTCCAACGACGACACTGGCATTTCCGAAGACCCAGACGTGCGTTTTGCCGTCGCCAAGAAGATCGTCGAACGTGCCGCCGATTATGGTATCCCAGCACATGATATCGTTGTTGATCCGCTGGTCATGCCAATCGGTGCGATGGGGACTGCCGGCCTGCAAGTCTTCACGCTCGTACGGCGGTTGCGGGATGAATTGGGTGTAAACACAACCTGCGGTGCGTCGAACATCAGCTTTGGCCTACCGAACCGGCATGGTATCAACAATGCGTTCCTGCCAATGGCGATGGCGGCTGGCATGACATCTGCCATCATGAACCCGGTCGCCCTGCCCGTGACCGCAGCCAAGATCGAGGCGAAAAAGCTGGAACTTGCTGCCGCAGGCATCATCATCCCAGATGACATCGGCATGGAACTTTTCTGCCAACTGACCGGACTGGGATCGACAAAATCCCGCGCAGGGTCTGAAATGGAAGCGATCCGCGCAGCCAACTTTTTGACCGACAACGACCCGTCCGGTGGGGAATGGATCAGGTTCAACCGGGCCGTCGTTGCCCCCGGCGAAGGCCGTGCCCGCACAGGACGCCGCAAGCGGAACTGATCAATCACCTTCCAGCGGGTCACCTATGCGACCCGCTGGACTAATCAACCCTTTGATTGCTGGGCCAAAGCCCGCAATGCTTTACCCAGCACAGCGACATCCCCACCGACACCTAGGAATTCGACCCCCATCGTACGATACCGCGATACGCGGTCGGGGTTGAACGTCAGCACCCCTGCAAATTTTCCTGCCGCGTGAGTGCGCGCGATTATGTGGTCGATTGCTACATCCACATCCGGGTGTTCGAGCTGCCCGACATAGCCCATGTCCGCTGACAAGTCCGCAGGGCCAACAAACACACCGTCCACACCCTCTACCGCTGCGATCGCATCTATATTGTCGAGCGCAGCTTGGCTTTCCGCCTGCACAATCAGGCAGGCATTGCGATTTGCCTGATGAACATAACCCGTCATCGCCCCGAAGGCCGACGCCCGCGCCATCGCAGCCCCCATCCCACGCGTGCCATTTGGCGGATAGCGCATCGCTTGCGCCATGCGCTGTGCCGTCGCCGCATCATGCACGAGCGGCACCAGCACCGCTTGCGCCCCCATGTCCAGCGCCTGCTTAACCATCCAGTCCTCTGCCGCCGGGATGCGCACCACGGCAGGCGTAGGCGTGGCCGCAAGCGCCTGCAGCAACGGCAACATGTCAGGCAGGCTTTGCGGGCTATGTTCACCATCGATCAGGCACCAATCGAACCCTGCCCGGCCAGCAAGTTCCGCCAGCAACGACGATGCGCTCGACAACCAGATGCCTGTCAGCACCTCGCCAGCCTGAAGGCGGGTCTTTAACGTGTTTTCTGGCAAATCCATCTTAGTTACGCCCCGTACGATCTAGCGCCATACAAGCTTGCCAAGGACCTAAATGCAGCCAGCCATCCTCGTTAATCGTGGCACTGCCCAACTCTTGTCCAATCGACCGCCAGTCGCCGTCGGGCATTCGAAAGCTGCTGGGGCTGTCAGACACGTTGAACACGCAAAACAACTTCTCGACTGGGGTTTCGCGGGTGAAATAAATAACATCACCTTCTGATTTTAGACCGTCATGCTCGCCGACCTTCAACGCCTCATGGTTGTGGCGGAAAGCGACAGCCTTACGATAATGGTGCAGTAAAGACCCTGGATCATTTTCTTGTACCGACACAGCCATATCGCGATGTCCACCACCGATCGGCAACCATGTCCGCGCCGCATTCGAGAAACCTGCATTCTGCGCCTCGGCGTCCCAGACCATCGGTGTACGGCAGCCGTCACGACCTTTGAATTCGGGCCAAAATTCGATTCCGTAAGGGTCCTGCAAATCTTCAAACCGCAGCTCTGCTTCAGGCAGGCCCAATTCTTCGCCTTGATAGATGCATACCGATCCGAGCAGGGCCATGATCAAAGATATGAACATACGCTGCGCCCCGGTACTTAACTGCCAGCGAGAGGCATGGCGCACGACATCGTGGTTCGAAAACGCCCAGCAAGCCCAGCCGTCAGCGGCCACCTTGTCAACATCCTGCATGACCTCGACGATCCGCGCCGCCGTGGGCTGGGTGTCTGATAGGAACTCGAAAGCATAGCACATCTGCATCAGATCATCGCCACGCGTGTATTCACCCATGATCTCTAATCCGCGCTGCGCATCACCAACTTCGCCCACCGCAGCAGCGCCGTAGGGTTGCATCACGGCCCGCAATTTACGTAGAAAATCAAGGTTTTCCGGACGGTTTTTATCGTAGATATGCTCTTGGTGATTGTAGGGGTTTACAGCAGGCGCGATGTTCGCGTTGCGACGCTCTTTTGGTAGTCCGGGATTATCCCGTAAATCTTTATCGCATGTATAGAAATTGATCGTATCCAGACGGAATCCGTCGACACCGCGGTGCAGCCAGAACGTCGCGACATCCAATAGTGCCTCGTGCACCTCCATATTGTGAAAGTTCAGGTCAGGCTGACTGGTCAGAAAATTGTGTTGGTAGTATTGTTCACGCCGAGGCGACCATTGCCAGCCGCTGCCCCCGAAAATTGACAGCCAGTTGTTAGGTGGCGTGCCATCGGCCTTGGGGTCCGCCCATACATACCAGTCGGCCTTGGGATTCGTGCTGTCCTGCACGCTTTCCTTAAACCACGGATGCTGGTCGCTGGTGTGGCTTAACACTAAATCAATCATCACTCTGATGCCGAACCTGTGCGCCGTAGCTACGACCGCATCAAAATCTGCGATGCTGCCGAACATGGGATCAACGTCACAATAATCGCTGACATCATATCCGAAGTCTTTCATCGGAGACGTGAAAAATGGCGAAATCCAGATCGCATCAACGCCAAGCGACGCGATATAGGGAATGCGGCTAACGATACCGAGCAAATCTCCGATCCCGTCGCCATTACTATCCTGATAGCTGCGTGGATAAATCTGGTAGATTACGGCACCGCGCCACCAATCAGGGTTTGCGGTATTATCAAGCTTCGAAGCGGTCATTTTTGGGGTCCTTGAGCGGAGGGCTTTGTCTTTTGCTAGCAACGGGCCCGCGTGAACACAACGGGCGTTAGGTCACTTGGACTTGTCATTCGCGGCCCCTTGGGCAACTGATTAGATCAAAGCAGCCAAAGGACCCGACATGAAACTGACCCGTTCCGATTTCCCGCAAGGATTCCTGTTCGGTGCCGCGACCGCGGCCTATCAGATCGAAGGATCATCCTATGGCGGCGCTGGCTCTACACATTGGGATACCTTTGCCAAGGGCCCCGGCAACGTCGTCCGCGCCGAAGACGGCGCTGTCGCTTGCGACCACTATCACCGCATGGACGCCGACCTTGACCTGCTGGCCGAGGCCGGGATGGACGCCTACCGCTTTTCCACAAGTTGGGCGCGGGTGCTGCCCGAAGGCCGCGGACGAGTAAACCAAGAGGGATTAGATTTTTATGATCGCCTTGTGGACGGCTGCCTTGCCCGCGGGCTGAAACCCTTCCAGACTCTTTATCATTGGGAAATGCCATCAGCGTTGGCAGATTTGGGTGGCTGGACTAACCCAGACGTGGCCGATTGGATGGCTGACTATGCCGAGGTCATCACCAAACGCATCGGTGATAGAGTGCATTCGATTGCCACAATCAACGAAAGCTGGTGCGTGGCTTACCTTTCACACTTTCTGGGCCACCATGCGCCTGGCTTGCGCGACATCCGCGCCGCGGCACGCGCCATGCATCATGTGAACAAGGCTCACGGTCGCACAATGACCCGTCTGCGCGACCTTGGCATGCAGAACTGCGGAATCGTGCTAAATTTCGAAGCCACCGAAGCGGCCAGCGACAGCGCCGCAGATGCGCACGCCGCTGCAACACAGGATGCCACCCACAATCGTTGGTTTATCGAGGCTATCACAAAGGGCACCTACCCGGCTGAAGCGCTGGCGGGTTTCGGCCCCCACATGCCGCAGAACTGGCAAGATGACATGGCCGAGATCAGTCAGCCCATCGATTTTCTAGGCGTCAATTACTACACCAGAAACCTCGTAGCTGCAGACGACGCCGCGACTTGGCCTTCCACAAAGCCCGTTATTGGACCGCTTGAAAAGACGCAGATGGGTTGGGAAATTTATCCCGAAGGATTACGCTGGACTCTGACCCGTCTATCCAGAGACTACGTGGGTGATTTGCCTGTTTTTGTTACTGAAAACGGCATGGCTTGGCCGGACGCAGTCGGCGAAGAGGATACGGTGCGGATCGACTTCATCGACCGTCATATAGAGGCGATGCACGATGCCATTTCCGAAGGCGTTAACCTACAAGGCTTCTTTTACTGGTCGCTGCTGGACAACTACGAATGGGCATTTGGCTACGAAAAGCGGTTCGGTTTGATCCATGTCGACTTTGACACGCTGGACCGGACACCCAAAGCCTCTTATCACGCATTGAAATCCGCAATTGCCCCGCGAAAGAACGACACATGACCTTGCCCCCCGCCAACTCCTACAATTTGGTCGCTGATATCGGCGGCACGAACACTCGGATCGCTTTGGCTACCGGCCGCAAAGTTCTGCCTGAAACCGTGCGGCGCTACCAAAATGCTGACTTTCCAGGCCTCGAAAGTGTTATACGCCAGTATGAGGCTGACGAGGGCGGACTTGATCCTCATGCGGCCTGTGTAGCGGTCGCAGGCCCTGTGCGTGACGGGCGCGCCTCAATGACCAACCTTGATTGGGTCATCGACAAGGATACGCTCGCCCGGGCCACGAAGTCAGAAACCGTCGCGATTCTGAACGATCTCCAAGCGCAGGGTCATGCGTTGGGTTTTCTTGATCCAGTCAATGTCCTTCAGGTTCTACCCGGTGCCGAAGG
>JAGXIQ010000079.1 GCA_024635625.1 Loktanella sp.
ACGGCACGTGGATGTGCTGCTGCAGGAATTCAAAGCGCTGGGATACACCTCGGTCAACCTCGAATTCTCGGGTGGTCAGGGGCGGTCTGCCATGTGGCAAAGTTCTAACTCTATAGATGCGGGCGGGGGCTTGGGTACCGAGGATGGCGATCCCGGCGCTTCTGCGGTGTAAAGCCAACCGCGCCGCTGACGGCAGCTTGGATATCAGTCTTTAAAAGGAAGAATCGAAATGACCACAATCACACCCGCGATCGCGCCGAATTCGACTTTAACAGGCTTGAATGCGAACCCGAAAAATGAATCCAGCAGCAATATTAGCGCAGACTTTGAGACTTTCTTGAAAATGCTTACTGTTCAAATGCAGAATCAGGATCCGCTAAACCCGGTCGATTCTTCTGATTATGCGACGCAGCTTGCAACGTTCTCCGGTGTTGAGTAGCAAGTTCGGACAAACGATCTACTGCGCGCCCTGACAGGGCAGATGGGTACAGGCGGGTGGGTGGGTCGGCATGCAGGCTCGCGCCGCAGTGCCGGCTTATTTTGACGGTGTGCCAGTTGCGGTTGTGCCGAATGTCCAACGTGGAGCTGATTCGGCGCAGCTTGTCGTGCGTGACGAAAGTGACGCCGAAATACAGCGGTTGACCATCGGGACCGACAACGGACCCGTGTCTTGGGCTGGTGTAGCAACCGATGGCGCGCCGTTCCCGCGTGGGCACTACAGCTTCGAGACTGTTAGCCTCGCTTTGGGTGAAGTCGTGGCGCGCGAACCATCAGAGGTCTATGCGCGTGTGACCCAAGTTCAGGTGAATGGTGGGATTAATACACTTGCTTTGGCGGGCGGGCGCAGCGTGGCTGCGTCCGATGTTACAGGAGTTAGGGGATGGGTCAATTTCCTAAAATAAACCCTGGGCTACCCATGCCGCGCCAACAACCGCTCCGCCCAGCGCCATCCATGACAGCCGCGCACGGCGACGTTGGGGCTTGGGTGGTGGTGTATTATTTAGGCGTATCAATGCCTCCTCGGCAAGGCGCGGCAACTGCGGGCCAAATCGGGCCAGAACCAACGCCGTTTTACGCAAATCTTTTAGCAAGGCGCGGGGGCCGATGCTTTTGCTGACATAGTCAGTGACGATAGGTTGGGCGACCTGCCAAATATTCATATTGGGGTCTAGCGACCGCGCGACGCCTTCGACGACAACCATAGTGCGCTGCAACAGGATTAGCTCTGTTCGTGTTTCCATTCCAAAGCGTTCGGTCACTTCGAACAGATAAGCCAGCAAGCGTGCCATCGAAATTCGACTGGCATCCATACCGAAAATCGGCTCCCCAACGGCGCGCAGGGCACGTGCGAATTCGTCGACGTTTTTATGCGCAGGGACATATCCTGCCTCGAAATGCACTTCAGCGACGCGTTGATAGTCTTTGCGAATGAAACCAAATAAAATTTCGGCGTAGACGCGACGCGTGTATTCATCGATTCGTCCCATAATACCAAAATCATAGGCAATCAGATCACCGTTTGCGCCAACCTTCAGATTACCTTGATGCATGTCGCCGTGAAAATAGCCATCGCGTAGGGCATGGCTTAAAAACAATTGCAGCACACGGGCGGCTAATTCTTTTCGGTCGATCCCGGCCGCATCTAAAGCGGCATTATCCCCAGCGCCGATCCCCTCTACCCAGTCGAGCGTCATTATGCGACGCCCTGACAGGTGCCAGCGAATTGAAGGTACGTGGAATCTAGGATCCTTATTGGTATTCGCAGCAAATTCAGCCGCAGCAGAGCTTTCTAGTCGTAGGTCCAATTCACCCATTACCACGCCTTCAAAGTGGGTGATGACTTCCATGGGGCGCAATCGACGTGAGGAAGGCGAGAGAACTTCGATCATACGGGCCGCAAAATAGAAGGCGTCTATATCGCGCCGGAAAGCCCGTTCTATGCCCGGGCGTAGAATCTTTACGGCGACGGCTTCTCCCGTTTCTACCAGATGGGCCTTGTGAACCTGGGCCAACGATGCAGCGGCAACCGGTTCGGAAAAACTCGAGAAAATCTGGTCAACCGATAAGCCCAATTCGCGCTGCACTTCGGCTTTTGCTTCTTCAATGGAAAATGGTGGCAGCTTGTCTTGCAAGACTCGCAATTGGACAGCCAGTTCGTCACCCACGACATCGGGTCGGGTCGACAGGACCTGTCCGAACTTGATGTAGGCTGGTCCCAGTGCGGTCAGCGCGCGGGGTGCTGGGGGCACGTTAACATCGCCCTTATAGCCAAGCCACTGAAATGGCCAGACAACACTACGGACGACCATGCGCAGCAACGGTCCGGCATCGAAGGCATCCATGACGACATTCATGGCGCCCGTACGTTCTAGCGTCGCACCGGTTCGGATCAGCCGAATGATATTATGTGGTCCGCGCACTTAAAGCTTCCAACCGGAATGCAATGCCGCAACGCCGAGTGTCAGATTTCGATACTTTGCATTCTCGAACCCGGCAGTGCGGACCATGCCAAGGAATGTCTCTTGGTCGGGGAAATTGCGGATCGATTCGACTAAATACTGATAACTGTCACGATCATTTGCGATCAGTTGCCCCATGCGCGGTATCACGTTGAAGGAATACGCGTCATAAGCTTTCTGCATCAATGGGTTGGGCAGTTGGCTAAACTCTAGTACCATCAAGCGGCCGCCGGGGCGTAGTACGCGGAACGCTTCGTTTAGTGCCTCTTGGGGGCGAGTTACGTTCCTGATGCCAAAGCTGATTGTATAGACATCGAACGTATTGTCCGGGAACGGCAGCGCCATTGCATCGCCTACAACCCAGTCTAGGCTGTCGTGCATGCTTTCCGCCTCGGCCCGTTTGCGGCCTGCGACTAGCATCGGTTCGGTCAGGTCAAGCACCGTCGCGTGGCCAGAGCCTGCGCGTTTCAGGAAGCGGAAAGAAATATCGCCTGTGCCGCCTGCCACGTCCAGCAACTTTTGGCCTGCGCGGGGCGCCAGCCAGTCCATCATCGCATCTTTCCACAAACGGTGGACGCCACCCGACATCACGTCGTTCATGATATCATATTTGCTGGCGACAGAAGAGAACACGCCTTGCACGCGGCTGGCCTTGTCTTCTTCACGGACGGTTTCAAAGCCGAAGTGGGTGGTCTTGTCGCTCTCGGTCATGGCTTGCGGTCCTGTCGTTGTCGCCCCAGATGTAGGGTGCCGCGACGGTCCTACAACGTCGCAAACGCTGAAGGAACCGCCAATGCCCGAATTGCCAGAGGTCGAGACAGTCCGCCGCGGGCTGTCACCCGTCATGGAGGGGCAGTTGATCACGCTGGCAGAAGTAAATCGCCCGGACCTGCGCTGGCCGTTTCCAAACCGGATGGCCGACCGTCTAACAGGTGCCATGGTCGACCGTTTGCGGCGCAGGTCGAAGTACATCCTTGCGGACCTCGATACCGGCGAGACGTTGCTGATCCACCTTGGCATGTCGGGACGCATGCTGATTTCTGGCGCGATGCTGGGGGATTCTCATCATGACCACCCCGCACCCGCCAAGCACGATCATGTCGTCCTGCATATGGGGCAGGGCGCGCGAATTACCTTTAATGATGCCCGCCGTTTCGGTGCGATGGACTTGATGAATACCGCCGAGGCGGACGGCCACTGGCTGATGAAAGATTTGGGGCCGGAACCTTTTGCCAATGATTTCAACGAAAATTACCTGATTTCTCGACTGAAAGGGCGTAACACGCCGATCAAATCCGCCTTGCTGGATCAGCGTGTCGTGGCGGGCCTTGGAAATATTTATGTCTGCGAGGTGCTGCACCGCGCTCACATCCATCCCGCCCTCAAGGCTGGACACATCGCAGCAGAAAGTATCGCGCAACTGGTCCCCTTAATACGTCAGGTATTGGAAGAAGCCATCGCGGCTGGTGGGTCTTCGCTGCGTGATTATCGGCAAGCAGACGGCGAGCTTGGCTATTTTCAGCATGGCTTTGCTGTCTATGGTCGCGAAGGTGAAACTTGCGTCACCCCCGGCTGTGGCAACACTATTTCGCGAATTGTGCAATCCGGTCGGTCGTCGTTCTTTTGCCCTACTTGCCAAAGATAGCTTGATCGTGACCGCGCTTTTGCGCATCACATGAGGTATGACCAGTAAAACGGAGGGCCGCATGGCCTATGAGACCATCACTGTCGAGATCGGCGACGACGTCGCGACGATCCGACTGAACCGGCCCGACGCGCTTAATGCGCTGAACCAGATGCTGCTGAACGAACTTTGCGATGCCCTAGAAGACGCTGATGCGTCGGATAAGGTGCGCTGCATCATCGTAACGGGATCTGAAAAAGCTTTTGCCGCCGGGGCCGACATCACGGAAATGGCCGACAAATCCTACGTGGATATGACATCGCAGGCATATTTCCAGAACCAGTCCCGCCGAATAGAGGCGATCCGCAAGCCGATTATCGCAGCCGTGTCTGGCTATGCGTTGGGCGGTGGATGTGAACTTGCGATGATGTGCGATTTCATCATTGCGTCCGACACCGCAAAATTCGGCCAGCCAGAGATCAACCTAGGTGTCATCGCGGGCATGGGCGGCACACAGCGGCTTGCCCGCTATGTCGGTAAGTCCAAGGCGATGGACATGAACCTCACGGGTCGCTTCATGGATGCCGAAGAGGCGCTGTCGTCGGGCCTTGTCAGCCGGGTCGTACCTGCCAAGAAGTTAATGGAAGAGGCACAGGGGGCCGCCCTGAAGATTGCCGCGAAATCGCTGTTGGCCTCAACGGCTGCCAAAGATGCCGTGAACCGGGCCTTTGAAACCACACTGGCTGAAGGTCTGAATTACGAACGCCGCACCTTCTATGGCCTTTTTGCAACCCAAGATCAAAAGGAAGGCATGGCCGCCTTCCAGGAAAAACGCGAAGCGCAGTTCCGAGACAAGTAACGCTTTCCTTTTAGGCGGGGCCGGTCTATAGGCCCCGCTACATGCGCGTGATGCCCGCTTTGGCAGATCATTCCGGTAATGAACCCGGTGGGCCCCTCAGGCGCTAATTCGTATTTTATCGACCTGAACACAGAAGGCCCAGAATCATGGCAAATACCTCCCAGTCCAAAAAACGCGCTAAGCAGAACGATGCACGTTTTGCAGTCAACAAAATGCGCCGTTCGCGTATCCGTACCTTCCTGCGCACTGTAGAAGAGGCCATCGCCTCTGGTGATCAGACCGTTGCAGCCGCAGCCCTGAAAGCCGCTCAGCCAGAACTGATGCGCGGTGTGACCAAGGGTGTCGTTCACAAGAACACCGCCGCGCGCAAGATGTCTCGTCTGTCCAGCCGCGTCAAAGCGCTGGCCTGAGCCGATTTTCGAAACCTAGCCATTCGGCACTCTGTTGCCGGTTTGCATGGGTTCCAAACGCGCCTTTCGGGGCGCGTTTTTTTTGTCTATGCCTTCGATGGGGAAAGTTTTGTGACGTTTCAAAGACGTCCGAGATTCTTAATGCCCCGGACATGAGTCAAGCGCGTTGTTCTGTTGTGGGTGACGTGCAGCCCTTGCTAACTTAGCCAAGCGATTCACATCGTTCCGGGGGGGACATGGGGGATTGCGGCGCAGGCAGTATGCGATCGAGTCGTGGGAATGACTCTTTGATCGCCGCCGGATCAGTCGTCGCAATCCATGCAGCCAGACTGTTAACCATGATGAAATCATGGCAAAATCGGTCGGCATGACCGATTGAAAACGCGGCCTCGCGCCGTGTTTTTCCGATGGTCCTGTGCACCCCTTTCGGCGCCTGATGGTGGCACCTTTAAACGGTGCGCTGCTGCGCGTTTTGGAACAGGCGATGTACCGATGGTCATCCGCCGCTGCGGCGGGCCAGTTGGTCTTACGCTGAACGATGCGAACGTGGCAGACCTGCCGGTCTGTCGGGCAGGCAGTGAAAAACGGATCGGGATCAGATGAGCGACGACGTGTGGGGGCATGTGCTGGCGGAACTGGAAAAGGACATGAGCAAGGCGAAATTCCAAAGCTGGATCGTCTCTCTGACCTTTACCGCCATCGAAGACCGTGTGGCACGTTTCGAGGTGCCGACGACCTTTATCGGCAATTATGTCGATCAGCATTTCAGTGATCAGATTCTTTACGGTTTCAATCGGGCCGGTCGCGCAGTCGAGCGTTTGCACTTTGACGTTTCGGCGGCCAAGCGCGATGCCGCGACACCGTTGCCGGTTGCCGCGACTGCGGCCAAGGTCGCGACCTCGGATTTCGGCAATGATCGGGATCCGCTGGGCCTGCCGATCGACCCGAATCTGACCTTTGATAATTTCGTCGTCGGCAAGCCTAACGAACTGGCCCATGCCGCAGCACGTCGCGTGGCAGAGGGCGGCCCTGTCACATTCAATCCGCTGTTCCTTTATTCTGGCGTTGGTCTGGGTAAAACGCACCTGATGCATGCCATCGCGAACGAACTGGCGCGCCGCCAGCCAGAATTGCGTGTGCTTTATATGTCCGCCGAGCGTTTCATGTATCGCTTCATTACGTCACTGCGTGAGCGTAAGATGATGGAATTCAAGCACGCTTTGCGGTCCGTCGACATCCTGATGGTCGATGACGTGCAATTCATGGGCGGCAAGGATTCCACGCAAGAAGAATTTTTTCACACCTTCAATGCTTTGGTTGATGCTCGTAAGCAGGTCATCATCTCTGGTGACCGTGCGCCGGGCGAAATCAAGGACATGGAAGACCGCATGCGGTCCCGTTTGCAGTGCGGTTTAGTTGTCGATCTGCATCCAACGGATTTCGAACTGCGGCTTGGTGTTTTGCAGTCTAAGGTCGATCGCCAGCAGCAGATCTATCCTGGCCTAAAGATCGCACCGGGCGTCTTGGAATATCTTGCGCACAAGATAACAAGCAACGTTCGCGTCCTAGAAGGCGCGCTTGTGCGGCTCTTTGCTCACGCCAGCCTTGTTGGCCGCGATATCGATTTAGAACAAGCGCAGGACTGTCTCTCCGATATCCTGCGGGCCAACGACCGTAAGGTCAGCGTCGAAGAGATCCAGCGCAGGGTCAGCGAATATTATAATATCCGCCTGTCGGATATGGTCGGCCCAAAGCGCGTCCGTAACTTTGCGCGGCCGCGTCAGATGGCCATGTATTTGTCCAAGACTCTGACTAGTCGTTCTTTGCCGGATATTGGTCGCCGTTTTGGCAAGCGTGACCACACCACAGTCATGCATGGCGTCAAGAAGATTGAAGAGCTGCGCCAAACCGACGCGCAGATCGCGGACGATCTCGAGATTTTGCGACGGGCGTTGGAGCAGTAAGAGCCACACTCTGCGCAAAATCGCCGGAAACGTCTTGAGCATGGCGCAAAAAGCAGTAGCTTCGCGGTCCCGGACCACGGGTGCAACGGCGGAGCGAAACCTATGAAATTCAGTATCGAACGGGCGAGCCTGCTCAAGGCCGTGGCACAAGCGCAATCGGTCGTAGAGCGCCGCAATACGATCCCGATTCTTGCCAATGTGCTGATCGAGGCCGAAGGCGACACTGTACAATTCCGTGCGACCGACCTCGACATCGAAGTCGTCGACCGTGCGCCAGCCAAGGTAGAGCGCGCTGGGTCAACGACCGTCGCGGCCGTGACGCTGAACGAGATTGTGCGCAAATTGCCAGATGGTGCGCTGGTGACTCTCATTGAAGAGGGTGCATCTGGTCGTCTGACGATTCAGGCGGGTCGGTCGAACTTTTCGCTCGCGACGCTGCCGCGCGAAGATTTCCCCGTCATGGCGACCTCTGACTACGTCACAAACTTCAGTGCGCCCGCGCCGGTACTGCGCCGACTGTTCGACAAGGCAAAGTTTGCTATTTCGACAGAAGAAACGCGTTATTACTTGAACGGCGTCTACATGCATGTGGCCGATGGCGATGGTGGTCAGGTTCTGCGCTGTGTCGCCACCGATGGTCACCGTCTTGCCCGAATCGACGCGCCTCTGCCCGAAGGGGCTGCCGGGATGGCGGGTGTGATTGTGCCGCGCAAGACCGTCGGAGAGTTGCGCAAGCTACTGGATGACGATGAATTGCAGGTCGCAGTATCCGTTTCGGAAACCAAGGTGCGATTCGCGACTCCCAACATCACGCTGACATCCAAGGTTATCGACGGTACCTTCCCCGACTACACTCGTGTCATCCCGCAGGGGAATACGCGCCGGATGGAAGTCGACGCAGCAGAATTTGCTCGTGCAGTGGACCGTGTTGCCACCGTCAGTTCCGAACGCAGCCGTGCCGTAAAGCTTCAACTGGAAGAGGACCGTCTGATCCTGTCGGTCAATGCCCCCGATTCCGGTGCTGCTGAAGAGGAACTAGCCGTCGCATATTCCGACGAGCGTCTGGAAATCGGTTTCAACGCAAAGTACCTGTTGGAAATCGCCAGTCAGGTGGACCGCGAGAACGCGGTCTTTATGTTCAACGGTTCAGCCGATCCGACCCTTATGCGCGAAGGCAACGACATGTCAGCCGTCTATGTCGTCATGCCGATGCGGGTTTAAGATTTCGGTTTCTGCAAAACCAAAGCGCGCTGCGCAGAGGTATTTTTGACCTTGAGAAGAGCAGAGCCGCGATGAACGTGCTGGCGGTCACTCGGTTGCAACTTTCGCATTTCCGGTCTCATCGGCGGGCAGAGGTTGTGACCGACGGTCGGCCGATCGCAATTTTTGGGCCAAACGGTGCAGGTAAGACGAACCTGTTGGAAGCGATTTCACTGCTGTCACCCGGGCGGGGTTTGCGCCGCGCGGGTGTGGACGATCTGGTGCGCCGGCCAGAAGGGCTGGGCTGGAAGGTTTTTGCCGACGTCACCGCCGGGCGACAAGCGTTCGAGATCGTAACCGGCGCCGAGGCTGGGCAATCTCGCACCGTTCAAGTCGACGGAAAGACGACGACGCAGACGGCACTTGCCTCGATTTTGCGCGTCTTGTGGTTGGTGCCAGCTATGGACCGGCTGTGGATCGAAGGGGCCGAAGGGCGTCGCCGGTTCTTGGACCGCGCCACGCTTAGCTTCGTCCCTGCGCATGCAGAAGCCTCCTTGCGATATGACAAGGCAATGCGCGAGCGTAATCGCCTATTAAAGGACATGGTGCGCGACGCTCATTGGTATGCCGCCCTCGAAGGTCGGATGTCTGAGGCAGGTGCAGAAATTCAGGCCAACCGCCAGTTGACTTTGGCCGCTTTGACGGTCGCTCAGTCGGATGCGGCGACGGCCTTTCCGACCGCGACCTTGTCGTTGATCGAGGGTGGCGATGATGTTCAGGGGGCTGATGCATTGCGCGAGGCGTTTGCCGTAGGGCGTGCCCGCGATCTGGCTGCTGGCCGTACGTTAATCGGCCCGCACCGCACCGATTTAGAGGCGGTATTTGCCGACAAAGGCGTCGCTGCTCGCGATTGTTCAACTGGCGAGCAGAAGGCACTGTTGATCAGCCTCATCCTTGCTAACGCCCGTGCGCTGATGGCCGACACGGGTCAGCCGCCGGTGCTATTACTCGACGAGGTGGCGGCACACCTGGACACTGCCCGCCGTTCGGCACTTTATGACGAGATCTGCGCTTTAGGGGCGCAGGCTTGGATGACGGGCACCGAGGCACAGCTTTTCGACGCCTTGGGTGACAGAGCGCAATACTTGACAGTGTCAGAGGCCGTCGATGGTTCAACCGTCTTGGATAGTAAAGTGAACTGATGCAGATTGATGTCATTCCCGAAATACGCCTGACCGCATGTGACGACGCAGAGATTGGCGCGCTTTTGACCGATGCCTTTGGACCGGAATTCAACGGCCGGTCGTTTCACAAACAACGACACCACCTACGCATTCTTGTGCGTGATGAAGGTGCCATTATGGGTCACTTAGCGCTGCTTGTGCGCGACATTCGGATCGGTGATCATGTGATGCCAATCATCGGGGTGGCCGAGGTCACGACGCGCCCTGACCGGCGGGGGCAAGGTGTTGCAAGTATGATGTTAGCAGCGGCCATCGCAGAGGCCCGGGCGTCATTAGCAGACTTCATAGTCCTATTCGGCGATAGGCCTCTCTATGTGGGGGCGGGGTTCATGAAGGCCAGCAATACGCTGACCTATGCGCTGCTGGACGATCTGCGCAGTCAGGGCACACTGACCCGGGTCGACGATGGCTTGATGATTTTGCCGCTACGAGGTGCCGTGTGGGATCCCGAAGCGCCTGTAGATCTGGTTGGTCATATTTTCTGATGACCATCACGGCTACGGATATGGCTCTTTATGCCGCAGCGCTGTTTGCCCTGTTCCTGACACCGGGGCCCGTCTGGGTGGCTCTGATCGGGCGCACCCTTTCGGGCGGTTTCAATGCCGCGTGGCCATTGGCGCTGGGGGTGGTCGTGGGTGATGTGCTCTGGCCGCTTCTTGCGATCCTTGGGGTGACGTGGATCGTGTCGGTATACGGCGACTTCATGGTGGTTCTGCGCTGGATCGCTAGTGTGACCTTTATCGGTATGGGTCTGCTCATCATTCGCAACGCCACTCACACGATCGGCTCCGACAGAAGGCTGACACGGCCCGGCATGTGGGCAGGTTTTCTTGCAGGGGTGGCGGTGATCATTGGCAACCCTAAGGCGATCCTGTTCTATATGGGTATTCTGCCGGGGTTCTTTGATCTGACGCGGCTAACGTGGCCAGACATTGTCGCGATCTGTTTTCTGTCGATGATTGTCCCGCTGACCGGGAACCTGATCCTTGCCTATTTTTTTGCGCGAGCGCGTGCATTACTGCGGTCACCCGAAGCTGTCCGCCGCACCAACCGCATCGCCGGCAGTCTGCTTGTCGCAGTGGGTTGCATTATACCCTTCTTCTGACACAAAATATGGGGCGTCAGGCGTGACATAGCCTGCGAAAAAGCATATATTTTGCGGGCAAGAAGAAGGAAAATCCCGCATGTCCGATGACACCGCCGAAAATGCCGCATACGGCGCCGATTCCATTAAAGTTCTCAAGGGGTTGGAGGCCGTCCGTAAGCGGCCCGGCATGTATATCGGTGACACTGATGACGGGTCCGGCCTGCACCACATGGTGTACGAAGTGGTGGACAACGGTATTGACGAAGCACTCGCGGGTCACGCCGACCATGTCTATGTGCGGATCAACGCAGATTCCTCGATTTCCGTGGGTGATAATGGGCGCGGTATTCCCGTTGATATGCATAAGGAAGAGGGCGTCAGCGCAGCAGAGGTCATCATGACCCAACTGCATGCCGGCGGTAAGTTCGACAGTAATTCTTACAAGGTCTCCGGTGGTCTGCACGGTGTCGGTGTTTCCGTTGTGAACGCTTTGTCAGACTACCTAGAGTTGCGGATTTGGCGGAACGGCAAAGAACACTATGCGCGGTTCGAAGGTGGATATACCACGGAATCGCTGCGCGTCGTTGGCGATGCCAATGGTCGGAAGGGTACCGAGGTCCGCTTCCTCGCGAGTTTGGAAACATTCAGCAACCGTGACTTTGATTTTCACACGTTAGAGAAGCGCCTGCGAGAGCTGGCCTTTCTAAACTCTGGCGTTCGGATCATCTTAGAAGACGAGCGTCCGGCTGAAGCCCTGCGCACAGAGCTTTTCTACGAAGGTGGCGTGAAAGAGTTCGTTAAATACCTCGACAGGTCGAAAACCTCGATCCTGCCAGAGCCGATCTTTGTCCGCGGAGAGCGTGACGACATCGGCATCGAAGTCGCAATGTGGTGGAACGACAGCTACAATGAAATGGTGCTGCCCTTTACCAACAACATTCCGCAGCGGGATGGCGGCACCCACATGGCCGGCTTCCGCGCCGCCTTGACGCGGACGATCAACAACTACGCCCAGTCGTCGGGAATAGCGAAGAAGGAAAAGATTAGCTTTACTGGGGATGATGCCCGCGAAGGCCTGACCTGCGTGTTGTCGATCAAAGTGCCAGACCCAAAGTTCAGCAGCCAGACGAAAGACAAGCTGGTTTCATCCGAAGTTCGCCCCGCTGTTGAGAACCTCGTCAGTGAAAAACTGGCAGAGTGGTTCGAAGAAAACCCGAGCATTGCAAAGGTCGTGGTCGGTAAAATCGTAGAGGCCGCTTTGGCCCGTGAAGCAGCCCGCAAGGCCCGCGATCTGACCCGGCGCAAGACGGCGATGGATGTGAATTTCCTTGCTGGCAAGCTAAAGGATTGTTCCGAAAAAGACCCATCCAAAACCGAAGTTTTCCTTGTCGAGGGTGACTCGGCCGGCGGCTCCGCCCAAACGGGTCGTGACCGGGGCACGCAGGCTATCCTTCCACTAAAGGGTAAGATTCTCAACGTAGAGCGTGCGCGTTTTGATCGCATGCTTGGGTCGCAAGAAATCGGCAACCTCGTCATGGCACTAGGTACCGGTATTGGACGTGACGAATTCAACATCAAGAAGCTGCGTTACCACAAGGTCATCATCATGACCGACGCCGACGTTGACGGGGCGCACATCCGCACCCTGTTGTTGACCTTCTTCTTCCGCCAGATGCCGGAATTGATCGAAGGCGGCTACCTGTATATCGCGCAGCCGCCTTTGTACAAAGTGGCGCGTGGCAAATCCGAGGTTTACCTTAAGGATCAGGCCGCGATGGACGAATACTTGATCGAGCAGGGCATTGAAGGTGCCATGCTACGTCAGGGTAACGGTGAAGAGATCAGCGGCGCCGACCTGCGCCGTGTTGTCGAGGATGCCCGCCAGTTAAAGCGCGTGCTGGACGCGTTCCCAACGCATTATCCGCGGCACATTCTTGAACAGGCGGCAATCGCAGGGGCTTTCACTCCCGGTGCCGTGGCTGACGACCTGCAAGGCGTGGCCGATAAGATTGCTGTGCGACTGAACCTGATCGCGCTGGAATGGGAGCGTGGCTGGCAAGGCCGGATCACGCAGGATCACGGTGTGCGGCTTGCCCGCATCCTACGTGGTGTCGAAGAAGTACGCACGCTGGACGGCGGTCTGCTTCGGTCTGGCGAGGCGCGGCGCACCGGTACATTTACAGAGGCGCTGCAGGACGTCTATGACCTACCCGCGACGCTGGTCCGCCGTGACCGCAACCAGTTGATCCACGGGCCGCTCGATCTGCTGGCTGCTATTCTGGAAGAGGGCGAGCGCGGTCTTTCTTTGCAACGGTACAAGGGTCTGGGAGAGATGAACCCCGAACAACTGTGGGAAACGACTCTTGATCCGGACGCCAGAACGCTTTTGCAGGTCAAGGTCGATGATCTGGCCGATGCTGACGACTTGTTCACCAAGCTTATGGGCGACGTTGTCGAACCGCGACGCGCGTTCATTCAGGACAACGCACTTAATGTCGAAAACTTGGATTTCTGATTGATAGCCAGTTGACGGGACTGGGGGGCATGGCTGTCCGCCCAATCTGCGCTTAGCTGGATGAGAATTGAAGAAGGCCTCCGTCTTGCGGGGGCCTTCTTAAATTAGTCCCTATGCTCTGGGTCTTCCGAGGCACACCGATCAATCCGCCACGATCGCCTGACTGGTACCGCGTGTCTGATACTGACCAATGCCTTTTCTACCGATCAAAATGCCATCCAACATAATGGTCTGTCCCCTTAGGATCGTTCGGACAGGCCAGCCCTTAATTTGCATACCCTCGTACGGCGTGTAATCTGATCCATGGTGCAAGCGATCTTGCGACAGGACTTCTTCGCGAGCCGGATCCCACAGGGTGACATCGGCGTCGGCCCCGATAACGAGGGCCCCCTTTTTAGGATAAAGACCGTAAAGTTTGGCGGGGTTTGTTGAAGTCAACGCCACAAACCGTTCCAACGTAATTCGGCCTTTACTGACGCCTTCCGAAAATAGGATCGGCAGCCTAGTTTCGACACCGGGAATCCCATTCGGCACCCATTTGAAAGATGTACGGGCGCGGGGATTGTCCTTTCCCGTCCCACCAGACCCTTCGTAGAAGAAGGGGCAATGGTCGGATGAGAAAACTTCGAAAGTGCCATCGCGCAGGCCTTCCCAGATCGCTGCCTGACTATCCGCATCGCGCGGTGGAGGAGAGCAGACGTATTTCGCCCCCTCAAAGTCCATGTTTAGACCCTTCAAGTCATCCCGCGTCAGGGTAATATACTGCGGGCAAGTTTCCGCGTGAACCTTCATGCCACGTTTTTGCGCCCATTGAATTTGTTCCATCGGGTCGCGGCCCGACACATGGACAATCATGATAGGCACGTCAGTCAGTTGGGCGTGGCTGATTGCGCGGTGCGTAGCTTCACGTTCGGCGATTTGGTGATGAGCTTCTGCGTGGTAATAGGGCGCGGTCTTACCTTCTGTCTCTAGTCGGGCGGTCATATGTTTTATAGCATCGTGACCTTCCGCATGGACCATGACGAGGGCCTTTTCGCGGCGCGCGACGTCGAAAACGGCCAGTAATTCAGCGTCGTTCAGGACTAAATCGTCGTAGGTCATAAATACTTTGAACGACGTATAGCCGTCGCGGACCAAGGCGGGCAGCTCTTGCCCCAGTACTTGCGGCGTGGGGTCCGAGATCACCAAATGGAAGGACACGTCAGTATAGCAATGGCCCTCTGCCTTGGCATGGTAGGCTGTGACGCAATCGCGTAGCGACGACCCTTTCACCTGCATCGCGAATGGCAAGACCGTCGTATTGCCGCCCGCCGCGGCAGACCGAGTTCCGGACTCGAAATCGTCGGCCATGATGGTGCCGTCAGAGGTGGGTTGGGCCAGATGCACGTGTGCATCAATGCCGCCGGGCAGCACGAAAAGCCCAGTGGCGTCGATTTCCTCATTTGCCCCTTCGATGTGCGCTGCGATGTCGATAATGCGCCCGTCGCGGACCCCGATATCTGCGCGGAACCGATCAGATGCGGTTACGATAGTTCCGCCACGGATCGCCAGATCGTGGGGCGCGCTCATGATGCCAGCGCCTGTTGCATGACCACTTCGGCCAGTGCTGCTGTCAGTTTATCGACCTGTGCCAGCGTATTGTAATGCACCATCGAGACGCGCAACACGCCGCTGTCGTGGCTTTCATTCAGGTCCTCGACAAGGCGACGCGAATGGAAATCGCCAAAGCGGATCGCGATGCCGTGGGCGTCCATCGCTTTTGCGATGGCGCCAGAGTCCATGCCGTCAAAGCGGAAAGCGATCGTTGGTACTCGCTGTGCCCCTTCGAACCCGCGGCCGACGATGTGACAGTCGTTGCGCGCGCCCAGCCAGGATAGAAGGCGTTCAGCTAGAAGGTTCTCTTGAGCTGCGATGCCGTCGAATGCTGCTTCCAGTTTCTCTCGTGTGCTGCCCACCGCACCAAGTTGCGTCCCTAATGCCGCCAGATATTCAACGATGGCAGTCGTACTGTAGGCTAGTTCGTAGTTTGGATTGCCCGGCTCCAGCTTTCCCGGGATTTTATCCTTGCCGTAGAACCAATGATACTGGCCGTCCAACTCTCCTAGCAGATCGTATTTCCCGTACATGATGGCCGTATGCGGGCCGTAGCATTTGTATAGGCTGAAGACGTAGTAATCCGCGTCCATCGCCTGCACGTCGATTGCCCGATGCGGCGCATATGCGACGGCGTCCACACACAGCCGTGCACCATGTGCATGCACGAAATCCGCGAACTCTCTGATCGGGTTGATCCAGCCAAGGATGTTAGACGCATGGTGGACGCAAACCAACTTTGTGCGGTCGGTCATCAAGGGATCTAGATCCTTTAGCCGCATGGTCATGCTGTCTAGATCTAGCGGCCAGTTTTTGATGACGATGCCAAACTCTTCCAACTCTTTCCACGGCCCGATGTTGGACTCGTGGTCGGCGTGGCTGACGATAATTTCGTCACCAGGGTTGAACTGTCTGCGCATTGATGCAGCCAGAGTACGCATTAATTGGGTGGTTGAGGGCCCAAACACGATTTCCTCTGGCCTCGCTGCATTCACCAGCGTCTTTGCCGCTTCACGGCCTAACATTAGACCTTCTGCGGCGGCTTGGGACACGGCATAGCTACCACCGATCTGGACGTTACGGTGGATTAGGAATTCGCTGATCTTGTCCACAACACCGCCAACGATCTGGCTACCGCCTGCATTATCGAAAAATACCCATCCAGAGGCGAGGCCGGGGAACTGACCCTGCACGAATGCCATGTCGAGCGCGTCTTTGTGTTCACTCATCTTGTGTCCTGTCATCAATGGTTCAGCACTGCGCCAAGGAAATTGCGCGTGCGGGATTCTGTGGGGTGCTCTAGCACCTGTTTTGGGGTGCCGGTTTCGATCACCTCTCCGCCGTCCATAAAGATCACGCGGTCGGCGACTTGACGGGCAAAACCCATTTCGTGGGTGACGACGATCATCGTTACCCCTGTACCGGCTAGCGCTTTCATCACATCCAACACCTCGCCCACCATCTCGGGGTCTAGGGCTGATGTCGGTTCGTCAAACAGCAGGACTTGCGGTTCCATCGCTAATGCTCGGGCAATAGCGACACGCTGTTGCTGGCCGCCCGACAGGTGCTGCGGAAATTTGTCTGCTTGCTCTGCGATGCCGACCCTTGTCAGTAGCCGGTCCGCCAGCTTTGCTGCATCGGCACGAGACGTGCCGCGCACCCGGCGCGGGGCAAGCATTACGTTGTCGCGCACGCTAAGGTGGGGAAACAGGTTGAAACCTTGAAATACCATTCCGACCTCTGCCCGCACTTTCGCAAGCGCTTTGCCGGGCACGACTGCGGTGCCGTCGACACGAATTTCGCCCGATGGGTCGAAATCCTCTAGGCGGTTGATGCAACGGATCAGTGTCGACTTGCCGGACCCAGATGGACCGATGATGCAGACAACCTCTCCCTTCGCGATATCAAGGTCGATACCGTGCAGTGCTTGGAAGGTGCCGTAGAACTTGCGAAGTCCTCGGATGCTGACGTAGCCGCTCATGCGCTTCGTCCTTTGCTATAGCGTCGTTCTAGGTAGGACACGAACAAGACCAACGGCCACAGGAAGGCCAAATAGATTAGCGCTGCCCCAATCAACGGCGAGGGGTTTGCCGTCAGCGCCTGCGCTTGCGTCGCCTGTTTTAGCAGGTCTGGCATGGCGACGACCGATGCCAGTGCCGTATCTTTGATGACATTGATGGAATTGTTCGTCAGCGGCGGTATCACGATCCGCACCGCTTGTGGCAGGATCACATCCACCATAGTCTGCCTTTGGTTCAAGCCCAACGCGGCAGAGGCTTCAAATTGCCCATGTGGGATTGCCTGGATGCCTGCGCGAAAGATCTCTGCCGTATAGGCCCCTGAAACCAGTGTCAGCGCAGCCATAGCCGAGGCGAAAGAGGTCAAGCGAAGGCCGACGAAGGGTAAGGCGTAATAGACTACGATCAGCAGAACCAGCAGCGGAATCGATCGGAAAATATCAATATACAGGCGCATCAGGATGCGCACAGGTTTCACAGCATAAAGCCCTAGCAGCGCCACGATCAGCCCTAGCGCAAGGCCTGCCACGATGCTGGCCGCGCCCAGTTGCAGCGTCAGTACCAGCCCATCCAGCAGCATCGGTAAACTGCGGCGCAATACGGCGACGTTAAAAAAAGTGTCGAGAAGGTCCATGTCCGTCTTTCGTTGGGTTGGCACGGTCCCGGACGGGACCGTGCCATTGCCGCCTATTTGGCGACGGGCATATCCATGACTGTCACGGTCGAGGTTGTGTCCTCGGGTGCTGCGCCGAACCACTTTTCGTGCAGGGTCGCGAGGGTGCCGTCTTCTTTCAACATGGTCAGGACGTCATTCACTTCGGTTGCGAGGGGGGCATCCTTGGCGAACATCATCGAATAGGCTTCGCCTGTGGCGATCCGCTGGACGACTTTCAGCTCTGGCTTGTCCTTGACGTAGTATTGCAGCGCCGGAATGTCCGAGATGTAGCCTTCGATGCGCCCGGCCGAGAGGTCCAGCATCGCAGGGGCGAGGCCCTCGTAGCGGTTGATGCTGCTGAAACCGTATTCTGCTTCATGCTCTGTCGCCCACATGTCCCCGGTCGATCCAGTGTCGACACCGACGACTTTACCCGACATCTCGTCCAGCGACCTGGGGCCGTCCGCCGCGACCGTCAGCGACTGGTCACTGTCATAATATGGCTGGGCGAAGGTCACGGATTGTAGGCGTTCGTCGGTGATGGTGATCGACGACATGGCAATATCGACGCGGCCCGACTGCACGGCCGAAAACAGGCCTTGAAACGGAATGTTGACGATTTCTACGCCGCGACCCAGTTTTTCAGCGACGGCATTCACCAGATCGACTTCGAACCCGACGTTTGCGCCTGTGTCGTCTTGAAACTCCCAAGGTACGTTGCCGATATTGGCACCCACTTGAAGGTCTTGTGCCGCTACTGATCCGCCAAATGCGACGGAGGCAGCGAAGGCGATGCCAGCGATGCGATTGATCTTTCCAAACATGATTGCGTTTTCCCTGTTGTTGATATGATTATTGGTTCACAATTGGTCTGACCGGTCCGACCGGTCTGACCAATTACAAGCATGCTCGAAATGTTGTGGCAACCCTTGGGAGAGGCAAAGCGTCGCACGCGGCGCATTACGATGAAAATTGCGGCATCCAGAAAGGGAAGCGATGAACCACATGACCGGCAAAAGCAGCGTGACGCAGACCGTGGCGGCAAAGCTGCAAGATATGATCCGGTCCGGCGAATTGCAGCCCGACGCTAAAATCCCGTCGCAGCGTATCTTGTCAGAGCGCTTACAAGTGTCACGCGCGTCACTGCGCGAGGCGCTTCTGACCCTTGAAACGCTTGGCCTTGTTCGAACTTTCCCTGCTCGGGGCACGTTTGTCGTGGGTGAAGCGGATCGTGGTGGCCCACAGCCTTGGCGGTTCGATGGTCGCTATACGATACTTGATGTCTTTCAATCCAGGCTGCTGGTCGAGGGAGAACTGTGTCGCCTAGCTGCCCCACATGTGACGGCCGCCATCGCCGATCAGTTGGAACATGCGACGCGCCAGTTCGAAGAGGCATGGACCGCCGATGATCTTGTCGCACATGTAGAGGCTGACCTGCGGTTTCACCGTCTGATTGTCGAAACGGCGCCGAATGCAATGCTGCGTGACTTGTACCGGTCTGTCCGCGACCTGATGACTGAAAGCCAACGGGTGCCAATCCCGAACACGGCCGTCTCACGGATGCAAAGCTCGATAAACGAGCACCGTTCTATTTTGGATGCGCTGCGGCAAAATGATGCCCAGCGATCGGCAGACGCTATGCGATCACATATTCGGAATACGGCGGCCTGTGTCGGCGTATCGTTGTAATTGGCTAAAACTATCGAAAGCGTTTGGCCAAAACGTCCCAACGGTAACAACCCAAAGGCAATCCTATTAGTTTAACGGGTTGAAGCCGGGCATGTCGATCACTCTAACTTGGGGAATTGCGCTGCGCGCAAGATCGATCAGGTGGCGGTGGTGGGTGAACAGAATGACCTGTCCGCGGCGCCCCATCTCTCCCGCAAGCGCGATCGCGGCCTGAGCACGGGCGTCGTCGAAAGTTTCATGAATGTCGTCGGTCACGAAGGGCAGGGGGCCGTGGCGTGCGATGAAATCTGCATGGCCTGCGATCCGCAACGCCAGATACAGCTGACCACGTGTTCCTGTCGACATGGCGTCCGCCGCCACAGCCTCGTCATTTCGAATTCCGACAAGACGCTCTGTTTTGCCCATGGGCTGCGTATCTAGACGCGGCCACTCGCCACCCGTCATTGTTGCAAAGGCCGCCTCCGTCGCTTGCAACATCTCTCCCCTACGATCTTGGCGGAACCGGCGCAGTGCCCCGCGCGCGGCCATCAACCCCAACAGATGCGCCGCCTGCATGCGTGCTTCTTCACGCAGTGATTCAAGCGCCGTCGCGCGGTCCTGATCCAATTTGGCAGCGCCTGTTTTCGTAAGGGCCTGTCGCAAAGCCTCATGTGCTTTGCCGCGCCGATCGATCGCTGCTTCCAGTGCCGCTTCGGCCTCTTGGCGCTCTACATTTAGCGCCGGCGTGCGCACCGGATCCTCCAGTGCTGCCTCTTCTGCCAAAGCCTGTCCGTCAAAGCCGCGGCCTGCGCGCGCACGTTCTGCCTCTAGTCGGGCCAAGTCGGCACGCAGGGCGTCGCGTCTTGTCAGGCTGGCAATCGAATCCATTGCCGGTGTTGTTGGATCGACATCCTGCCCCGCAATAAGCGCAAGAAGTATCGCGCTACATCTATCGCGTATCGCGCATTGCTTCGCGTGCTCTGCAGTTGCGTCGATAGAAGTCTGCTTTAATGCTTCGATATGCTGGGCGGTCTGGGCCGCTTGGGTGGCGCGCAGACGTGCCGCACTTAGGATGCTTGTCGCGTCTGCCCCGGGTTCCAATCCCAACATCGGCGTCAAGTTCGTTGCCAATGCCCGGAAGCTGTTCAGCGCAGTTTCCATGCGGGAAATGCGCTGGTCCAACTCGCGACATTTATCATCTAGCGCTGCCAGATCGTTCATGCCGGGCATGCGCTCTAAAATCGCTGTCGCGTCCAGTTCGTGACACCAAAGCAAAGCCGTTGCTTGTTTTAGCGCATCCTGAGCTGCCGCCGCTTTGGTCATGGCCCTACTGCGATCACGAGTAAGGGTCTTGAGCGTATCCGCCGCGACTGATCTGTCGCGTAGCGCCGTTGCGCGGGCTTCAAGTTCAGCTTGCGTTCTTCGTGCAATCGGAAGCAGCCTGTCGGTCGGGGCCTCGATCCCAATCGACTTTAGCGCAACTGCGATATTGGCTAATGCACTTTGGTGCCGAGTATCAGTTGCCTCAGCGCGGCTTCTTATGGTTTCCGCTTCGGCTTTGGCTTGTCCGGCTTGCAACAGCGCGGTCCGGCGATCACGCAGCGTGGCAACATCAGGCGTTACTTCAAAGCCAAGCGCAGAAGCGAACGTTCCAGCATCGCTCAAACCGTCGTCCAAGGCGGTGCGTGTGGCGTCCAGATCAGCCCGGCGGCGAATTAGACGCGCATTACTTTGAGCCAGTTCGACTTGTCGCTGCACCATGCGTAACCGGGCCTCGGCCCGGGTTGCAGATGTCGCGCGCAAATCGTCATCGTGGCGCATCGCGTTGGCAAATGCATCGGCGGTCGCGGTTTCCAACGTAGCACGGTGAACCCGCCACGCGTCATCCCGCACGGTTCGTGCCGCGTTCAGATCGGCGTCCGTGATGATCTCGCTATGGGCGGCCTCGGCGAGGTCGGACGCGACAAGGTTCGCATGCGACTCCTCCGCCTCGGCCAGACTGCGGGCTGCACCGTCATGGGCTTGCTGTAAACGTTCCAGCCGGCTGCTTAGCGCGGTCAAAGATGCATCCTCTGGCAGGCCCGGCGTAAAAAGTTCCGCCCATTTCGGTGGCAGACCCATCGCCGCTAATCCGGCCGCGCGTAGCGCCGTTCCAGCATCGGCTTGCAGCATTTGTGGATCTTCGGTTAGCTGATCGTAAGCGGCAAGCGCGTCCATCAATGCGTCTGCGCCTTGCGGCAGTGGCGCGACCGGTTCCGACGTCGCACTGGCGCTTTCAAAAGCTTCAGTCAGATCGGCGGCCTGTCGAGCGGTATCGCGGGCCGTCTGCGCGGCCTCTCTTAAGGTTGCCAACGTTGTTTTCGACAAGAGGACGTCCGCCACATCAAACCCCGACCCGGCGGTGTGTTTTGCAACGACGTCCATCTGTGCCAGCAGCGCACGACGCTCGCCTTGCCGTTTGCCAAGGTCGGTCGTCGCCGTCAGCACGCGCGGCAGTAGTGGATCGCCATCGTCGAATGACGCCGCCTCTAGTGTCATCAGGATTGCAGCAACCTCTTGACCGACTGCGTCGGTTGGTGATGCCTCTAGTGCGCTTTGCGCCGTGGCTGCGCGTGCTAAGGCTGCGTCCAATGCCACTTGTGCAGCGTCGCGTTGGGTTAATGCTGCTGCGGCGCGCGTTGGGGCATCGGCGGGTAGATCAGGGCCTGCCGGATAGTTTTCCAATTCGGCCGTCAGGGCCGCAATCCGTTCTGTCAGGTCGCGGGTTCTGTCAGCGGCATCCCGCAAAAGCGTGGCCCGATGCGCTGTATCACGCGCAGTCTTCGCAGTGGCAACTTCGGCTTCTCCTGTGTCGACCGCACTGCGTAACCCATCAAAAACCCGCGGGTCCAGACGCGCATCAGCCATCTGTGCTTCAATCTCGACGAGCGCCTTTTTGGCCTTGGCGAGGGTTGAAGCGCTGCGTCCTTTCTTATGAAAATCCTCTATTTGTGTCTCGATCGCGTCCAGCTCTGCTGTGACGCCTGACAGGCCGGACGAGCCTGCGTGCAGCAACCGACCCAGATCGCCTTGCGCTGTCGCAATCTCCGCCCCGCCATCGCGCAAAATCTGGTCGTTCAGGGAAAACCGCGTGCGGTAGGCGTTGCGGTCTAGCCCGTGCAACAAAGTACTCAGGCGGCTTTCCTCTACCCGGCGGTCGGCGTCGTCCGTTAGCGGGTCCTTCGTACTGCCGGTACGGCGTAGGGTCAGGCTCTGATCGGGCGTCTCTATTACCGCGCCGATCATCAGTTCCTTACGTTCGAACCGAAAGGCGTGGGGGTGGTCCCTTGTGGGCAATCCAAATAGAAAGTCCAGCCAAGCCGCGTATGCCGTGCTTTTGCCCGCTTCATTGGGGCCATAGACGACAGTGACGTCCGGCCCATCGGGCGCCGACCCAAAGTCTAGGCTCGCATCGGCAAACTTGCCATAGCGGATCAGATCCAGTCGCCGCAACCTCATGGCCGGTCCGCCGCCGTGGCCAGCCGCTGAATAACCGTATCAAGGCCTTCGGTGATCAGATCATCCAATATCTGTTGATCAAGTACATCTGCAATCTCTCTTGGTAGGGCTTTGCGCCATTCGTCAAGCACGCCAGCCGCTTCATCCCGAAAGCCGGGTGTCGCGACATCTTGCTGCATCATCAGTGCCAGATCGGCAAGGATGCCGGGCGCGGTGCTCTCCGGCGTTGTTGCAAATCGAAGAGTTTCGATCTGAACGCGCGGTAGGGTAGCGGCGGCTTCTTCGGCAAGCGAACGGGCGTAAGCAGGATCACCCGCCAGTGGACCCGCCCCGGTCACTAAAAGTCTGGCCGCAAGGGTAGCATCCCCGGGTGTGGCGGCGGCGAGCGCCGCGGTGAATTGATCAATCGGATTACCTTCGCCTGACAGATCGACAGGCACGACAGCAAAGCGCAAAAGATCGACGGGAAACGGTGTCGCGCGCACGCCAGACTGGTCAATTTCAACCAAACTGACAGACCCACCTTGGGTTTCCCGGATACTACGGCCCTGCGGGATACCGGGCATAACGGCCAAAGTGCGCTCTCCGCGCCGCTCGAACCGTTGGTGGATGTGACCCAGCGCCCAATAGTCGAAACCATGACTCAACAGATCGGCTTCGGCGCAGGGCGCATATGGATCATGGTCGGGGGATCCACCCAAAGATGTATGCATCAGTCCGATATTCACCACATCTGGACTGGGGCGTGGATACCGTGGCAACAGGGATTCTTTGACGTGCCGCGCGTCAAAGCCGAGGCCGTGAATGGCCACGCCTGGCAGATCAAAGGTGGGACGGTCTGTATTCAAAAGGATCACGTTGTCGGCCACTGGGCCAAACCGTCCAAGGTCTAGCAGTGCGTCATGATTGCCCCGGATCAGAACCGTGGGAATACCGGCCCGCCCCAATCGCCCCAGTTCCGCAGCCAGTGCTGCCCGACTGGTGACATCCACCACACCGCTGTCAAACACATCCCCTGCCAGCAACAACGCCGCGACATCTTGCGCGATGGCCAGATCCACGATCCGCGCCAAAACGCTGCGCGACGCTGTGCGCAATTCTTCGGCCAATGCCGGGTTTTTCATGGCCTGCGCGCGCAGGGGTGAATCAAGGTGCAGGTCGGCGGCGTGTAGAAAACGCATACTAAGTGTGTCCTAAGAGCTCCCGGCATCCTGACCGTGCCCTGAACAACCTACAAGGGTTCCGAAGAACAAAAGCGGACCGTTGCGCTGCAGTGGCGGTCCATACCTAATTCTCCAAATGTATCATCTGCAGTGGTGCAAGATCTGCAACAGGATCGGGTTGTTACTGCAACGACGAAAAAGGCCCCGGCATTGCCGCCGGGGCCTTTCAATTTCAAAACTTCGGCGCTTAAGCCTCGGCTTCTTCTTCTTTCGTCTCGGTGCCTGTGGCCTGATCAACCATCTTCATGGACAGGCGAACCTTGCCGCGATCGTCAAAGCCCAGCAGCTTGACCCAGACGTCTTGGCCTTCTTTCAGCACGTCGGACGGGTGGTTCAGACGACGGTTCTCGATCTGAGACACGTGGACCAAGCCGTCCTTTTTGCCGAAGAAGTTCACGAAGGCGCCGAAATCGACCAGTTTGACGACCGTACCCTTGTAGATTTTGCCTTCTTCGGGCTCTGCCACGATCGACCAGATCATGTCGTAGGCCTTTTTGATCTTGTCCGCGTCGTTGGACGCGATCTTGATCACGCCGTCGTCGTTGATGTCGACCTTAGCGCCGGACACTTCCACGATCTCTCGGATGACTTTGCCGCCGGACCCGATAACTTCACGGATTTTGTCGGTAGCAATTTGCATCGTTTCGATCTTGGGGGCGTGGACGCTGAATTTGCCAGCGCCAGTCAGCGCTTTGCTCATCTCGCCAAGGATGTGAAGACGGCCAGCTTTGGCCTGCTCCAGTGCCTTTTTCATGATCTCGGGCGTGATGCCTGCAATCTTGATGTCCATCTGCAGCGACGTGATGCCGTTTTCGGTACCCGCAACCTTGAAGTCCATGTCGCCAAGGTGATCTTCGTCGCCCAGAATGTCGGACAATACCGCGTAAGAGCCGTCGTCTTCCATGATCAGACCCATGGCCACACCGGCCACGGCGGACTTCAGCGGAACGCCCGCGTCCATCATCGACAAAGAGCCACCGCAAACCGATGCCATCGAAGAAGAGCCGTTGGACTCTGTGATCTCTGACACGATGCGGATGGTGTAGGGGAAGTCGGTCGCGGCGGGCAGAACAGCCTGCAGCGCACGCCAAGCCAGCTTACCGTGGCCGATTTCACGGCGACCTGGGGATCCAACTCGGCCTACTTCACCAACCGAATACGGAGGGAAGTTATAGTGCAGCATGAAGTTCGTCTTATACATGCCGGTCAGCGCATCGATCATCTGTTCGTCATCGCCGGTACCCAGCGTCGTGACGACCAGACCTTGGGTTTCGCCGCGGGTGAACAGGGCAGAACCGTGGGTCCGGGGCAGGATGCCGACCTCTGACACGATCGGGCGGATTTCATCCAGAGCGCGACCGTCGATACGGCGACCGTTCTTGACGACATCGCCGCGCAGTACGCCTGATTCCAGCTTCTTCAGCGCAGAGCCGAGGTTGCCGTCTTCTTTCTGCTCGTCGGTCAGACCGTCGATGATGTCCTGCTTGGCCTGAGCGACCGCAGCAGTGCGTTCCTGCTTGTCGGTGATCGCATATGCGGCACGCATCTTGTCTTCGCCAGAGGCTTTCACGGCTGCGGACAGCGCGGAATAGTCAGCAGGGGCAAAGTCGAACGGCTCTTTTGCAGCGTCTTCGGCCAGATCGATGATCAGGTCGATGACGGGCTGGATTGCGTTGTGCGCGAAAGTCACGGCACCCAGCATTTCGTCCTCGGTCAGCTCGTAAGCTTCCGATTCGACCATCATGACGGCATCTTTGGTACCTGCGACAACCAGATCGAGGCGCTGCTCGGGGTTGTTGCGCAGGTTGTGCATGTCGTCGATTTCAGGGTTCAGGATGTAGTCGCCATCCACAAAGCCTACGCGACAAGCAGCGATCGGGCCGCGGAACGGTGCGCCAGAGATCGTCAGCGCAGCGGATGCGGCGATCATGGCAACCATGTCGGGATCGTTGACCATGTCGTGGGACAGCACGGTGCACATCACCAGAACTTCGTTCTTGAAGCCGGGGACGAACAGCGGGCGGATGGGACGGTCGATCAAACGCGCGGTCAGCGTTTCTTTTTCGGTCGGGCGGGCTTCACGCTTGAAGAAACCACCGGGCACTTTGCCGGCAGCGTAATACTTTTCTTGGTAGTGGACGGTCAGCGGGAAAAAGTCCTGACCGGGCTTTTGCTTGCGCGC
>JAGXIQ010000080.1 GCA_024635625.1 Loktanella sp.
GGGCCGGTCGCAGGCATGTTCTTCTACTTGTATCTGATCGTGGACATCTTCAGCCGCAAAATCTTGGGCTGGGAAGTGTATGAGCGCGAGGCTGCCGATCTGGCGGCAACGCTGGTCCAAAAAGCGGTTTGGGCGGAGGCCTGTGTCTCGCGCCCATCGGTCCTGCACGCCGACAACGGCAGCCCAATGAAAGGGGCAACGATGAAAACTACGCTGGAAAAGTTGGGCATCCTGGCGTCCTACAGTCGCCCGCGCGTCAGCAACGACAACCCATTCTCCGAGGCGCTGTTTCGCACCTGCAAGTATCGCCCGGATTGGCCTAACAAGGGTTTTGCCACGAAGACCGATGCGCAGGTGTGGGTGAAATCCTTCGCGAACTGGTACAATGACGAACACCTCCACAGCGCGATCCGCTTCGTCACGCCAAACATGCGCCATGGCGGAAAAGACCGCGATGCCCTCGCAAACCGCGCCATTCTCTATGCAAATGCCCGTGCGCAAAAACCAGAACGATGGTCAGGAAAGACCCGCAATTGGCAGCCCGCCGGACCCGTTTGGCTGAACCCGGAACGCGAAACCGGCGCGCCAGAAATCAGAGACGCCGCATGAAATCGGCGGACAACTCCTTTGACAAACACCGCCTGCCGACCCGCCGAGGTAATGCTGCCCGGTATCGGTAAAACCGCCCTTGATATAGATGGCGCGGGCTACATTATTGCGCAGATTGACGGTCAGGTAGATGTCCGCACTATCCGGATAGCGCTTCCTTAAAAAACCGGGCAGGTCCCGGAGCATGGCCGTACCAATTCCGCAGCCTTGCCACTTTGCGCCGACGATCACACTCCGCAAGCCCATGCTGCCATTTTCGGCGAAACTATGAGAGCGGCTATAGCCCGTGTCGATCCGAAACATACCAACCAAGGTGTCATCGCGCAGTATCAGATAAAGGTCGACCTCGGTTTCAGTCAGCGAAACAAGCGCTTCAGGTTGTCCTGAAAATTGTTCCTGCTCAGGTTTGACGATCAGCGCGCAAAGGGCATCGCGCTGATCGTCCGTATATGGCGCAAGGGTGACTCCGATCAAACGGTGTCCTCCATCGCCTCCAGCTCGTCAATCAGACCTTCGATCATCGAAAGGCCCTTGTCCCAGAAGGCGGGGTCAGACGCGTCCAGACCGAACGGGGCAAGTAGTTCTGTGTGGTGCTTGGACCCGCCCGCTTTCAGCATGGTAAAGTATTTGTCTTTAAAATCGGGATCACCTTCTGCGTAGACGGCATAAAGCGCGTTTACGAGGCCGTCGCCAAAGGCATAAGCGTAGACATAGAATGGCGAGTGGACGAAGTGAGGCACATACGTCCAAAACGTCTCGTATCCTTCATGGAAATCGAACACCGGGCCAAGGCTTTCGGCCTGCACTGACATCCACAGGGCGTTTATGTCGTCTGGCGTCAACTCTCCGTTCGCACGGGCGGCGTGCAGCTTACATTCGAAATCATAAAACGCGATCTGACGCACGACCGTGTTGATCATGTCCTCTACCTTGCCAGCTAACAGTACCTTACGTTCCTGTTGCGTCTTGGCACCTTCCAGCAGCTTGCGGAAAGTTAGCATTTCCCCAAAGACAGAAGCGGTTTCGGCTAGCGTCAGGGGTGTGGAGGACAGAAGTTCGCCTTGCCCTGCGGCCAACCGCTGGTGGACGCCATGACCAAGTTCATGAGCCAGCGTCATGACGTCGCGCGGCTTTCCAAGGTAGTTCAGCATGACGTAGGGATGCACGGTGCTGACGGTGGGGTGGGCAAATGCACCGGGTGCTTTGCCGGGCTTTACGCCCGCGTCGATCCAGCCATCGGTGAAAAAGGGCCGCGCAAGATCTGCCATCTCGGGCGCGAAATCGGCATAGGCGTCAAGAACCATATCCTTCGCCTCGTCCCAGCCCACGATGCGGTCTGTATCCATCGGTAGGGGTGCGTTGCGGTCCCAAGTCTGCATACGATCAAGACCAAGCCATTTGGCCTTTAGCGCATAATAGCGGTGCGACAGGCGGGGATAGGCAGCGACAACGGCATTACGTAGGGCCTCGACCACCTCCGGCTCTACATGGTTTGAAAGGTGCCGTCCGTATTGCGGCGTCGGCATCTTGCGCCAACGGTCCTCAATCTCTTTTTCCTTCGCCAGCGTATTGTGGACGCGGGCTAAGAGTTTGACATTCTTTGCAAAAACATCGGATAGCGCCTTGCTTGCGGCTTCGCGCTTGCTGCGGTCGCGGTCGGTCAGAAGGTTCAGGGTAGATTCAAGGTTGAGTGTCTCGTTGTTCACCTCGAAGGTCAGGCCAGCCATGGTTTCATCGAACAGACGATTCCATGCGGCGGCACCCACGGTGCTGGCGTCATGCATGAACTTTTCCATCTCGTCCGAAAGCTGGTGCGGCTTCATTGCGCGCATACGGTCAAAGATAGGCTTGTAGCGGCGCAGGTCGGCGTTTTGCGCCAGCTGTTCGTCTAAGTGGGCATCGGACAGGCGATTAAACTCAAGACCATAGAACACGAGCGGGGTGGTGTAGGTCGTCATACGGTCCTGACAATCTGCCATGAACTTGCCGCGCTCGTCATCGGTGGTGATCTGATAATAGCGCAGGCCAGCGTAGGACATGATCCGACCAGCGATTATATCGATGTTTTCGTAACGCTTTACGGCCTCTAGCAGACCTGCGGCGTCCAGCGTGTCCAGCTTGCCTTCGTAGTCCGCTGCAAATCCAGCGCAGGCCGCTTCTATCCAGTCCATGTCGCGCTTAATTTCGGCACTGTCGGGGCTTGGGTACAGATCGGTCAGGTCCCATTCTGGCAAATCGCCAAGGGCCTTGCCGCCCGCGTGGGTGGGGGCGTCGTAAGCGGGGGCTTGGGTCATGAGTATCGTCCTGTCTGAATTAGTTGGTTGTGACATAAGGGCTGGTACGAACTCGCTCAACCCCGGTTGGCCGCAGCGAGTGCAGCCCCTACGGCATCAAGGTCGCCATCGCGCAATGCATCAGGGTTGCCAGGGGCGCTGGTCGTTAGGCATAGATCCGCGCGTACGGGGTAGTGATCGGACCCGACGGGTGGCAGCACGCTAAAGTCGAGCAATCCGGGCCCACCTTGCCACAATATCTGGTCGAGCGGCCATTTCATCCAAGAACTTTTGGCGTCAAAGCTAACCATCGGTCCGCGCCCCTGCCGTGGATCAAGCATCTGCCCGACACGCATCGCCAGTCGCGCGGTATCGTTCCACGGCGTCGCGTTGTAATCGCCTGCCAAAATACTGAGGGTTTCGCTATCGCGAGCGAACTGTGCGGCAGTCAGGACGGTCGCGTCGCGCATGGTAGAGGGTTCGCCGCGCTGCGGCGGGCGCGGATGTACGCCCAAAAATTGTATCGTCTCTCGCGGATGGATAACGTCACCGATGAACATCGGCGTATCGCTGTCGAAAGGAAATTCAAACCTGGCATTCTCCAAAGGGTAGCGTGAAAAAACGTGCATGCCAAAAAAGGTCGCATCCTTTGGAATGCTTTGCATGCTTTGTGCAAATTCGTCGCGCAGCGGGCTGAGGTCTTTATCCCACCTTTCGTTCGTTTCCATCACGAGCAGGATATCGGGATCATTATCGCGCACCATTGCAAGGACTTGGGCGGCGCCCTGATTGCCGCGCTGAACGTTGGTAGACAGGACGCGCAGTTGACCGTCATCAGCGCAGCGCGGAGTTTGGGCGACCATCTTGCCCGCGACGGGCTGATAAGGCCAAAGTGTCCAGACCTGCACCCCAAGGGCTGCCAGTGCCAGCACGGTCACCACAATTCCGCGCCAACCCGCCACGATCATGTACACAACTACCAGCACTGCCAGCGCCGCCGTGATTTGCATGCGGGGGAAGTCCAGAAAACGCACCCACCATTGATCTGTATTGGACATGGCAATCACGGTTGCCGCCACCAGTATCAGCAGGGCGAGGGCGATGATGCGGGCGATCCAGCGACGCATGATGTTTTCCTTCTATCCGTAGGTGGCCAGCATCTCTTTAAGGTCAGCTAACGTATTCGCCTCTTTCAAAGGTTTGTCGTGACGCCAACGCAGCATCCGGGGAAACCGCAAGGCGACGCCCGATTTGTGGCGCGGGCTGGCTTGAATACCTTCAAACCCCAATTCAAAGACATGTTCTGGGGTGACTTGGCGGACGGGACCGAACTTCTGCAAGGTGTTCTTACGCACCCAAGCGGTGATTTGCCGGAATTCGACATCGGTAAGCCCGGAATAAGCCTTTGTGAAGGGAACGAGGTCTTCGCCATCCCAAACCGCGAAGGTGTAGTCGGTGAACAGGTTCGCGCGCCGACCAGAACCTTGCTGCGCATAAATCATCACCGCGTCGATTGTCAGGGGATCAACCTTCCATTTCCACCAATCGCCTTTTTTGCGACCCGATAGATAGGGGCTGTCCAGTCGTTTCAGCATTACACCCTCTGCGTGGCGATCTCGGGCAGAATCGCGTTCAGCAGCAAGGGTGTGCCAATCGTCGAAACTGACAGAGGGCGATAAACGCAGTGGCGCGGCATCAGGCGCATCGGCCACAATTAGCGTCAGCCGCGCCCGGCGGTCGGCAAAGGGCAGGGCGCGAATGTCTGTCCCGGCATCCTCTAACAAATCATAGGCCATTAGAATGACCGGGGCATCGATCAGCAGCTTCTTAGGCACAGTCTTACGGCCGATGCGCGATTGTAAGGCGTTGAACGTCAGCGGAACCTCGTCGCGAAAGGCAAGGACCTCGCCGTCGATCACGGTGCCATCTGGAAGGAAGTCGCGGAGCTGCGCAAATTCAGGAAATCGGTCGGTCATCAGTTCTTCGCCGCGGGACCAAAGGTGATGTTCGCCCGATCGCAAAATGAATTGACCGCGGATACCGTCCCACTTCCATTCCGCCGACCACTGTGTCGCTGGACCAAGGGCTGCTAGGTCTTCTAGTCCATAGGCCAAGTAGAAGGGGTAGGGGCGCGACAGATCGGTGCTGGGGTCCGTCGTTTCAATCAAGTCTGCCCAAGTTGTCGTATCTGGTGTCCAGTTGCCCATCAGGCGGTGGGTCAGGTTCGCTTCGTCGCCATTCGTGGCAAGTGCAAGCGCGCGGGTCATTAGTTTGCGGCTTACGCCAACGCGGAAACTTCCGGTCAGTAGTTTCGTAAAAAGATAGCGTTGTGGGCCGGGCAGGGAATCCCATGCGTTTAGAATACCGACCTTGCGGGCATCATCATCAAGGGCCGAAAGGCGTTTGATCTCTGCGATCCAAAATGTCAGCGGCTTGTCCTCGCCGCCTGTGGCGTCGGGCAGAATAAGGCTGATCGTTTCCGCCAGATCCCCAACGATGCCGTAGCTTTCCTCAAACAGCCATAGCTGGATGCCACCACGCTCTGCCGCCCATTCCCGCAGGCGGGTGGCCGTGATCGTACGCTTGGGTCGGCGGCCTGAAAATAGGGCGACCGTCCAAAGCTTGTCATCATCGGGGGCACTGCGAAAATATTCGGCCAACGCTGCGACTTTGACCGTCGTTTTGGTCGATTCGTCGATACGGGCATAAAGAGCGGCAAAATCTTTCATGTCGTCGTCGTGTCTGTGGCCAAGGTGGTGTCTTCGGCATCGTCGCCGGTTTCTCCGGTGTATTCGGTGCTTACGATATGTGCGTCATAGCCTTCTTCAGCCAGCCAACGCTGAAAGGCGGCGCTATAGCCATGGGTTGCAAATATCTTCGTTGCACCAGTTTCCTTAATGGCTGTGTTCAATCCATTCCAATCCGCGTGATCGCTGACGACGAAGCCGCGGTCAGCGGCACGCCTGCGGCGCACGCCACGCAGAGCCATCCAACCCGATGCAAATGCAGTCGAGGCAGGACCGAAGCGGCGCGCCCAAGATGTACCGAGCGCCGAAGGGGTGGCCACGACCAACGCGCCCGGGTGAAGAGCCGCCTTTGTGTCAGGAGTCACGCGTATGGTGTCAGGCAGGCGCACGCCTTGGGCGCGCAACACAGCATTGGTGTTTTCAACCGCACCATGCGTCAAGATCGGGCCGATGGAAGGATCAACGCAGGTCAGGAGGCGTTGTGCCTTGCCGAGGGCATAAGCCCCGATAATCGAGGTCCGACCTTCGGCTGCATTGGCGGCCCACCATGCGTTGATTTGGGCGGTCAATGTCGCCTCTTCCAGCCATTTGAAGACTGGTAGGCCGAAGGTGCATTCTGTGATGAAGGCGTGACAGCGCACAGGCTCGAACGGCTCTGACAACCCGTCGGCCACGGTCTTGTAATCGCCAGAGGCGACCCAGACTTCGCCAGCGACCTCTACCCTGATCTGGGCAGAGCCGGGCACATGCCCTGCCGGATGGAAAGACACCGTCGCATCACCAATCTGACGCCGTTCGCCATAGCGAATGGTGTCGAGTGTGATCTCTCCAAGACGGTGGCGGATTACGGGAGCGGCTGCCTCTGTCGCAAGGTAGCGGTTCATACCCCAACGCGAATGGTCCGCGTGGCCATGAGTTATCAGCGCGCGGTCTACCGGACGCCAAGGGTCGATGTAGAAGGCGCCAGCGGGACAATAGATGCCGCTGTCAGTGAATGTAAGAACGTCGGCCATAACACGGAGCTAGGGCGGCGGTTCACCTTGGCCAGTGTAAGAAGTGCCAAGCCGCTGCGCAGTCCTTTGCCAAAAAGCACGTCGAGGGAAGCAATTGGAATAAGCGCTAAGAATGTGCGGCGATACAGCCGATTCGCTGAGGGCCTCCAGCGGGTGTATTTGTCGAAAACCGAGGCGAGGGTGCCGGTATTTAGGTGTGCGCGTCGAAAAGTGACGCGGCGATGTCGAAAAAGCGGTTCCTGATCTCTGGGCCTTCCATCATGGTTTCGTGCTTGCCACCGTCCACGATTTCCAGGTTGCCAGTGGGCCATTTTGCCATGCGGTCGCGGATGCGAGCGGGGTCAACAATCGTTTCGGCGGTTCCAAGGAACGTCGTCGTGGCCACTCGGGGCGAGGCGAGGCGGGACATACGACGCATTTCCACCAAAGATTCGTTGAGCCAGCGCAATGATGGGCCGCCAAGTCCAAGGTCGGGATTTTGCGTGATCTGATTGCGCATGTAGTCAAACATGTCCTCGTCCGACGTCAGCGCATTTTCAAGCAGTGCTGTGCGCGTTAGATAATTTTCGGTTTCTTGCCCCGGTGCCATGTGCGTATCCATTCCAACGCGGCGCGCCAAAGAAGATATGCCCCATGCGAAGGGGCGTAACGCGGCTGACATCTGGATGCCCCACATCGGCGCAGAGAAGACAGCGGCGCGGACCGGCAGGCCTTCGATCAGGGCGCGTAATCCGATGGCACCGCCCATGGAGTGGGCGATCAGATAAAAAGGCTTTGGTAGGCCGAGGTCGCGTGCATGAGACAGCATCGCAGCGACGTCCTTTTGAAAATCACCGAAGGCCGCGACGTGACCGGTTGCACGATTGGGCGTGGCGCGGTCGGACAAACCCTGACCGCGCCAGTCGACCGTAATCGTGGCATAGCCGCGTCCCCGTAGTTCGCTGGCGGCGCGGCCATATTTCTCGATGTATTCAGTTCGACCGGGAAACAGCAACACCGTCCCGCGATCCGCGTCGGACACCCAATGGCCGACGCGGATTTGAGCATTGTCGGTGGTCTTTAGCCAGTGCGCCGCCCCTGCGTCCGGGCCATCGGCGACGTCCGCGTGTAGGGGGGCATACCGCATCAGGCCAGCACAGCGGCGAGTTGCATCGCCTTGCTCATATCGCCGTCAACCGACAGTTTGCCAGTCATGAAGGCAGCTGTGGGGTTCTCTTCGCCATTCAAGATGCCTTCGAAGGTCTCTCGCGAGGCGGTCAGGGTCACTTCCGCTTCTTCGTCGGCGGCGCGGGCGCCATCCTTGTCAATCATAATGGCGCCTTCGTCTTCGATGACAAATTTGGCAAGACCGTCAAAGCCGCCGTCCATCTTTGCATTCAGTGCGGTGACGGCTTGCGTGATAACATCGCTCATACGTGGTAATCCTTTGTCGAGGTTGTGAGGTCGCGCCACTGGTATAGTGCGCGGGTTACGCTACATTGAGTGTATGTCCAAGCTTAGAGAAGTCATCAATCGAATCGTTACGGCATTTGTCGTGGGCTTGACCCTAGCGGGACCAGTTCATGCGCAGACTTCGGAACTTGATGCGTTGTTCGATCGGTTGGCCGAGGCTGACGCCCAAGAGACATCGCAAATCCAAGGACAGATCGCTGCGCAGTGGTCACGCAGCGGATCTGCGGCGATGGATTTGCTGTTGCGCCGCGGTGAAGACGCGATGGAGGCCGGTAATACTGAACTGGCCATCCAGCACTATAGCGCATTGATTGATCATGCCCCCGACTTTGCCGAAGGCTACAATAGCCGCGCCACAGCTTTTTATATGGCCGGTCAGGTCGGCCCATCGCTAGCCGATATCCAGCAAACCCTTGTCTTGAATCCGCGCCACTTTGGCGCGATGAGCGGGTTGGCCGTGATCCTTGAAGAGCTGGATCGCCCCGAAGACGCCCTTGAGGTCTATAATCGAATCCTCGAGATTGCCCCACATGCGGAAGGTGTCCAAGACGCCGCAGACCGCCTGTCAGTCAAACTGGACGGTCTGGCCCTGTAAGCCAGCACCGACCCTGCGGGGACGAACATGCAGCCATCTCGCGTTACGGCCGTTCTTGGGCCGACGAATACTGGCAAGACGCATTATGCGATCGAGCGGATGCTAGGGCATCGTACTGGGGTTATTGGCCTTCCGTTGCGCCTGCTGGCGCGCGAAGTTTACGACAGGATTGTCAAGGCCAGGGGCCCGGGGGTTGTCGCACTTGTGACCGGCGAGGAGCGGATCGTTCCACCCCGTACCGCCTACTGGGTCTGCACCGTTGAAGCGATGCCCGAAGGGTTGGGTTGCGATTTTCTGGCAGTCGATGAGATTCAGTTGTGTGCTGATCCAGAGCGGGGGCACGTCTTTACAGACCGACTGTTACATTCCCGCGGCCTTCACGAAACGCTGTTTATGGGTGCCGATACGATGCGACAGGCGATCGTCGCGATGATCCCACAAGTGACGATCATGCGGCGCGACAGATTCTCTGAATTGGCTTATGCTGGTTCGAAAAAGCTAAGCAGGATGCCTGCAAGGGCAGCAATTGTCGGATTTTCAGTTGAAAACTGCTATGCGATCGCAGAGTTGATCCGACGTCAGAAGGGTGGTGCGGCTGTCGTCATGGGCGCGCTGTCCCCGCGAACCCGTAATGCGCAGGTCGAGATGTATCAGAACGGCGACGTCGATTACCTTGTCGCGACGGATGCCATCGGGATGGGTCTGAACCTTGATATCAAGCACGTCGCTTTTTCGGCCACGACAAAATTCGACGGCCACAGGATGCGGGAACTGCGGCCGGACGAACTTGCACAGATTGCTGGGCGTGCGGGGCGACATCTGGCCGCTGGCACATTCGGTGTTACCGGCGAAGCGCAAGATCTGGACGAAGGTGTCGTGAATCAGATCGTCAACCACCAGTTCCAGCCAGTGAAAAAGCTGCAATGGCGCAATTCTGATTTGCAGTTTGGATCGATCAAGCGGCTATTGCAGACGTTGGAAGCACGAACTGACAACGATTGGCTGACCCGCGTGCGGGAAAGTGACGACCTTGCGGCCCTGCGCGCGCTAGGCGCGGACGAGATCGTCGCGGCTCGCGCTAGCGATGGCCCCAGCGTGCGACTGTTATGGGATGTCTGTCGGGTTCCTGATTTCCGCGGGATCAGTAAAGGGGAACATGCAAGCCTGCTTATGCGTATATTCACTGACCTGCATCAGATTGGTCATATCGACGAGAACTGGTTTGCCTTGCAGGTTGCGCGGATTGATCGGGATGATGGCGACATTGATACTTTGTCGAAACGGTTGGCATATATCCGCACATGGACCTATGTGGCGCAGCGCAAAAGCTGGCTGCGGGACGAAAATCATTGGCGTGACCAGACACGCGCTGTAGAAGACCGCCTATCGGATGCACTACATGGTGCATTGGCGCAAAGATTTGTGGACCGGCGGACATCCGTATTGCTCCGCCGGCTCAAACAGAAGGAGAGCCTCTTGGCTGACGTAAACGACAAGGGCGAAGTGACGGTTGAGGGCGAATTCATCGGCCGTCTTGAGGGATTCCGTTTTCGCATGGACAAAGCGGGAAGCCCTGACGAGGCCAAGACGCTGCGGCAGGCAAGCGCGCAGGCGCTTGTGCCGCACTTTCACCTGCGGGCGGACCGTTTTTATAACGCACCCGATACCGAGATGGATTTTACCGAACAGGGTGGCCTCATGTGGGGATCTGCTGCTGTTGGCAAACTGGCACCCGGTGATGATCCACTAAAGCCGCGCGTCGTCGCATTCGTAGATGACGAGGCTGGACCGGATGTCGCCGCAAAGGTGCAGCGCCGATTGCAGCATTTCATTGACCGTAAGGTTGCAACCGCGTTCGAGCCTTTGATGGCGCTGAAGAACGATGAGTCGCTGACCGGCGTTGCTAAGGGTTTTGCCTATCGCATCGCCGAACACTTTGGCATCATCCCGCGGGGTGAGGTCGCCGACGAGGTGAAGGCGCTAGATCAAGAGGCGCGAGGCGCACTGCGTAAACATGGTATAAGATTTGGTCAATTTACGATCTTTTTGCCATTATTGCTGAAACCAGCCGCCACCCGTCTGCGTCTAGTTTTGTGGGCGCTTTCGAAGGGTCTGCAAGAGTTTCCTGAAAGCCCGCCACCCGGACTGGTGACGGTACCTGCGGCCAAGGACGCTGCACCAGGATATTACGCAATGGCGGGCTACCGCGCAGCCGGGGCGCGGGCGATCCGCATCGACATGCTCGAAAGGCTCGCTGACATGCTGCGCGATCAAAATAGCAAAACCGGATTCGAAGCGGTTCCTGATATGCTTTCGATCACCGGGACCACGTTGGATCAGTTTGCCGATCTGATGGGCGGATTGGGATATAACGCCGAAAAGGGCGAACGTCCCAAAGTGAAACCCGTCAAAGCGGCGGAAAACCCCGTACCAGAGCGTCCGACAGAAGTACCTGGCGACGCGCCCGGCGAGAGCGTGCCAACTGGGCCGTCAGAGGTGCCCAGCCCCGATATCCCCACAGAAAGCCCTGTGCCGGATCAACCGACCGAAGTCCCCGGTGGTCAACCTGACCTGCCTCCGATGGCCCCGGACACACCCCAAATGACAGCGATCGGCGATTCCACGACTGGTATAGTCGAAACAGCGCCAGATACCGCACCGGAGCAGGAAACCTTCTACACCTTCACTTGGGGTGGTCGTGCGACCCGTCAGGGTGGGCGTCCAGAAGGGCGTCGGGCGGGTGCAGACGCGCCACGCAGCAAGCAACCCGATGGTGGCGAGCGCACAGGCGACAAGCCGCGCCGTGGCAAGCCGCAGGGTAAGGGTCGTGGGCCTAAGCCACAGGACAAACCGCAAAGTTTTGCGGCGAAACCTGCAAGGGCGGAAAAGAAGATTGATCCTGACAATCCCTTTGCTGCTGCACTGCAAGGCTTCAAGCCGAATTGAGCGACGGGCGCGAAACGATCCGCCTTGACAAGTGGCTGTGGCAGGCACGGTTCTTTAAGTCCCGTAGCATTGCAGCCGCTGTCATCAGTGCGGGTCATGTTCGCGTTAACAGCGCGCCGGTATCAAAACCGGCGCGCGTTGTCGGTGCTGATGACGTGCTGACCTTTCCGCAGGAACGTCAGGTGCGGGTGATAAAGATCCTCGCCTTGGGCACCCGCCGTGGCCCTGCGACAGAGGCACAGACGCTTTACGACGATCAGTCACCACCAGTCGTCAAGGCCGAGACCAATCCGCGTTTCGACGGCGGTGGGCGGCCAACCGGTAAAAACCGGCGCGACATGATGGCTGCAAGAAGGCGAGACGATCCATTCGCGCTTGAATGATCTTGCCCGCTGCCCTAGCAAAGCTCGCAAACGCGCCAAGGACAATCGCCCATGACTTATATCGTCAACGACAACTGTATCGCCTGCAAATACACCGACTGCGTCGAAGTCTGTCCCGTGGACTGCTTCTATGAAGGCGAGAACATGCTGGTGATTCATCCTGACGAATGCATCGACTGCGGCGTCTGCGAACCCGAATGCCCCGCCGACGCGATCCGCCCGGACACAGAGCCGGACATGGAAAAGTGGGTAGAGTTCAATCGTAAGTATTCGGAAAAGTGGCCAGTCATCATCACCAAGAAAGATCCCCTGCCCAATGCAGAGGAGATGGACGGCAAGACTGGTAAGATGGACCTGTTTAGTGAGGCCGCTGGCGAAGGCGGCTGATTCGCGGGCTTTTGTTGACTATGCTATTGTAATGTCTACGCTTCTGCCGCCCGATCAGCGGGCTTTCGCGGGGGCGTATTTTGTGGTATGATCACCGCAATGCTGCCAATGATCTGACCCACATCCTGCGTATGAAACCCTGACGATGACAGATGTCAACGCCGGGGTCTTTTGTCGTCCGGGTCACAGAAAGGATTGCCATGAGCAAGTCGAAGAAAAAAGATTTCCAACCTAACGAATTCGTCGTCTATCCGGCGCACGGCGTTGGCAAGATCGTTTCGGTCGAGACTCAGGAGGTCGCTGGGTTCGAACTGGAACTGTTCGTGATCGCCTTCGAGAAAGATAAAATGACCTTGCGCGTGCCAACGCACAAAGCCACCGAAGTGGGCATGCGCGCATTGTCGACGCCAGATGTCGTAAGCCATGCGATGAAGACTTTGCGCGGAAAGGCGAAAGTCAAGAAAGCTATGTGGTCGCGTCGCGCTCAAGAGTATGAACAAAAAATTAACTCTGGCGATCTGATCGCTATTGCAGAAGTCGTGCGCGATCTGCATCGTGCAGATGATCAACGCGAGCAGAGCTATTCTGAGCGTCAGCTATACGAAGCTGCCTTGGAGCGTCTGACACGCGAAATCGCCGCAGTGGCTGGCAACGACGAGAAGGCCGCAGCGGAAGAGATCGGTTCGGTTCTGGTGGGTCGCGCGGCGTAAGCCCGACCTATCAGGGAGGAGGAGAGGCCGCACTTGGGAGGGTGCGGCCTTTCTTTATCGGACAAGGCGATTAACCTGAAGTATACGAACGCTGCAAAAGCGGGCCTTTACAAGTGACCCAGCCTGTCAGATTGAACCCACTGTTGCCGCAAATTCAGTCTATCCTAGATATATTTTAAGGAAGGGCGCGCCAGCCGATATCGCGGCGGCAAAAGCCTTCTGGCCAGTCGATTGCATCGACCATCGCATAGGCGCGGGCATGAGCCTCTGCTAAGCTGGCACCACGGGCCGTTATTCCCAACACCCGGCCGCCATTCGCCACGATTTGGCCGTCCGATTCGGCCGTTCCTGCGTGGAATGCCATGTGAAAGCTATCTTCTGGCAGGTCCGACAGACCGTGGATCGCAGTACCCTTTGCATAATTGCCCGGATAACCGTTTGCAGCCATGACGACCGTAAGGGCATGGTCATCGGCCCAGTGCACGCGCTGATCGGCCAGACGACCCTCTGCGCAGGCTTGCAGCAGGTCAAGAACCTGACCACCCAACCGCATCATCAAGCCCTGACATTCGGGATCGCCAAAGCGGACGTTGAATTCGACCAGCCGCGGTTCCCCGTCCTTGATCATCAAGCCAACGAACAAAACGCCAGTGAACGGTGTACCGCGCGCGGCCATCGCCGCCATGGTGGGGCGCACAATCTGGTCGAGCGCCTTTTGCGTCACGGCGTCCGTCATAACAGGGGCAGGGGAATACGCGCCCATACCACCAGTATTCGGGCCGGTATCGCCTTCGCCAACGCGCTTATGATCCTGCGCCGTACCGATTGGTAAAACTGTTTGCCCGTCGCACAGCACAAAGAATGACGCCTCTTCGCCGTCCATGAATTCTTCGACTACGACCTCGGCCCCGGCGTCACCGAATTGGCCGCCCATCATGTCGTCAATTGCAGCCAGCGCTTCTTGAAGTGTCATCGCGACAACGACGCCTTTGCCTGCAGCCAACCCATCGGCCTTGATCACGATAGGCACACCTTGGGTCTTGATGTAATCACGGGCGTCGTCGGGATGGGTGAAGTGGGCGTAGGCGGCAGTGGGCGCGTCGCAGGCGTCACAAATCGCTTTTGTGAAAGATTTCGATGATTCAAGGCGCGCTGCAGCGGCGGAAGGTCCGAAAACTGAAAGTCCGGCTGCACGGCATGTATCCGCGACACCGGCGGCCAGAGGTGCCTCTGGACCGACAATGATGAAATCTATGGCGTTTTGGGCGGCAAAGTCCACAACGGCAGCCCCGTCCATGATATCGATCTGGGCGCATTCGGCTAGGTCCGCGATACCCGCGTTGCCCGGCGCTACGATCAAGCGATCGCATTTGGGATTTTGCTTGATGGCCCATGCCAGCGCGTGCTCTCGCCCGCCGCTGCCCAGTATCAGGATGTTCATGGGGTCTCTCCGCTTGGCCTTGGTTGGGTTGCGTTCTAAGGTCAGCGCAACAACACCACAAGGGCAGCCTGATGGACCTTTTCGAACACGCCACCCCAGCAAGTAACGCGCCAGAATTCACCGTGAGCGAGATTGCGGGCGCTGTGAAGGCTGCAATTGAGAGCGAATTCGGCCATGTGCGTATCCGGGGCGAGGTCGGTCGCGTATCGCGGCCCCGCTCTGGCCATCTGTATCTGGATTTGAAGGACGATCGTGCCGTGCTGTCTGGTATCATCTGGAAAGGCCGTGCCGATGCGTTGGCACAACTACCAGAAGAGGGGATGGAGGTCATTGCGACGGGCAAGTTGACGACCTTCCCCGGACAGTCAAAGTACCAGATTATTATCGAGGATATCGCGCCTGCGGGTGCTGGCGCGCTGATGGCAATGCTTGAAAAGCGGAAGGCTGCTTTGCAGGCCGAAGGATTGTTCGAGCCTGCACACAAACAGTTGCTGCCTTATCTGCCAGAAATTATTGGGGTTGTAACGTCGCCGTCTGGTGCCGTGATTCGCGACATTTTGCATCGTTTGCGGGATCGCTTTCCGCGCAAGGTCTTGGTGTGGCCCGTCGCCGTGCAGGGCGCAAAATGTGCGCCAGAGGTCGCGGCGGCGATCCGGGGCTTTAACGCCTTGACGCCGGGCGGCGCCTTGCCGCGTCCGGATCTGCTGATCGTCGCGCGTGGCGGTGGGTCGATGGAGGATTTGTGGGGCTTTAACGAGGAAATCGTCGCCCGTGCTGCGTTCGAGAGTCGTATTCCCCTAATCTCTGCCGTGGGGCACGAGACGGATACGACGCTGATTGACTTCGTGTCCGACCGGCGTGCGCCGACCCCCACTGCGGCAGCAGAAATGGCCGTGCCGGTGCGAATGGACCTGTTCGCGGCTCTTGATAACCATGGCGCACGGATCAGTCGGTCGGTGACGCAGGGCCTTGGGTTGCGCCAGCAGCATCTGCGCGATCTGGGACGCGCATTGCCGCAACCTGATGCGCTTTTACAAGGTCCGCGTCAGCGGTTGGACTATCTCGGCGAACGTCTACCGGCAGCTTTGAAAGCGGCTGCGGCTGGCAAGCGAGTGCAGCTGGCTAATACAGCGCTACGACCCGGTATTCTTCATCGCGGAATCTCTGAACAGCGACGACGGTTGGAAACGTTGGCATCGCGACTGGAACCGGCGCTGCGGCGGCGCCTAGACGACGCTGAACGCAAACTGGCAGGCGTTCGTTTGTCACCGCCGGATTTGACCCGAGCGCGCGAACGTTTGGACATGCGCGTTCAGCGTCTGATTGACCGTGCCACGCGTCAGCAGGACAGTCAGCGGGCGCGACTAGAGGCGCTTGATCGGCTAAGAGAGACCTTGGGCTACCGAGAGACCCTCAAGCGAGGTTATGCGGTAGTGCGGGCGGATGGGGCCGTGGTGACTACTACGGATGCCGTCCGCAAGGCTGGCAGCGTCGAAATCGAGTTCGCCGATGGACGCGTGACGATTTAAGACAGTAGGTCCGGCCCTCTGCAGACCAAAGGTTCCGGGGACTCTGTCGCCTCGAAAAGCACAGTGCCTTCCGTCGATTCGGCGCGTAGGCCACGGTCTGTTCGGCTGACCGCCCAGCATTTTGCCACCGGATCGTTGTCGTAAACAAAGCAGATCAGACCGTCGCGGTCGAACCAGACGCCGGTCTGGCAGACGCCGGGCGTCGACGACCAAGTGACGCGGCGATCAGGGCCGTATGCCTCTACGCCAAACGGGCTGCCGTCTGGCAAACCAAAGGTCAGCGTCTTGCCGGTCACATAAGCATCGAAACCCGCGCCATCCAAAGGATTAGCCGCAAGGGGTGTGGCCAGCAGAACCAGCGCAAGCGCCCGGATCATGGCGCGATCCAGCGCCGGACCCGTCGATCCATGACGCGACGCCAAAGCGGCGGAAACAATGCCAACGTCGCCATAGTCGGCAAAGAGCGCGGCAACGTGGGGCCATGGTCTTCAAGCCGAAGCGACGGGAAAGGCCGGTTGGGATTCGCATGGTGGTCAGCATGACGCGGCGCGTTCAACATCAGGGCGGCGGAAAACCAGTGCGGCGCGTTCCAGCTGTGGCGCGGGCCAACAGGCTCTGGTTTGCCAGTCGCGGTGATTTGCCGGGACAGGCCATAATGCTGCACGTAATCCGAAAGCAACAATTGAACCTGTGCGTAGAAAACGATCGCCAAGTAGCCTAATAGGCCGACCGGCCCGCCTAACAAAAACGCGGCACCTAAGGTCGCGACCCCGCCCAAGCCGTAGGTGACGTATGGGTTGTGCCAGTGGCTGCGACCGACGCGGTCCAGCCGCGCGTCCTCTGCAAGATAGCCTTCGCGGAAGGCACCGATCCATGCGCGCGGGGCATAGGCCCAGAATCCCTCGCCTAGTCGCGCTGTCGCGGGGTCGTCGCGGGTTGCGACCAATCGGTGATGGATTAGCACGTGGGCAGAGGTGTGGTGGCCATAAAGCAAAGAAATATAGACCCATTGACCCAATCTATGCAGTGGACGGGTCCCCTTGTGGATCAGCTCGTGCGCGTTGGCATTGCTGACCTGACCAAAATACAGCCCTGTCGCGATGATTAAGCCCAGAACCTCGATACCGGTCAGATGTCCTGCACCGATGCTGTAAACAACAAGTGCCAGAGTAGCGAAATGGGCCAGTGCCAATACAATACTTAGTGCGTTTGCTGCCGGAAATTCCGTTTCTGGTTCGGCGGCAGGGGGCATTGCGATGGCGACAAGTTGGTCGAGCATGTAAACGAACACGGTCATGTAGCCCAGCGCGGCCAAAACCCAACCGCCACCGAATAAGGCCGCCATCGCAATCAGCGGCAGCGGCAATAGCGTAGCAAATGGGAATAATATGACGGGAAACATGACGACCTAAGCAAAAAGATTCGCTATCGCTATAACACCTTGTCGCCGTGTCCTAGCCGCAAAAGCAGTAGGGATGACCATTGGTCACAGCGCGAAGGGCAAGAGCGGCTGCTACTTTTTGATGTCCCTGACAGAGCTTTCCTGCTGTGATACTGACAACCGATGATCAAGGGGATGCGGGATGGCTCTGGACGAAAAGAACGGCATCTGGAAATCGGGTAAAGGCAAGGGACGCAGAACGCCGAAAGGCCGACAGCTGGATGATGCCGCATGGGAAGAGGTCCGCGATCTACTGGGCGACGCCCCGTATCCTCGGGATATGCTGATCGAATATCTGCACCTCATTCAAGATCGCTATGGTTGCCTTTCTGCAGCGCACCTGCGCGCTTTGGCCGAGGAAATGCGTCTAAGCCAAGCCGAAGTCTATGAAGTTGCAACCTTCTACGCCCATTTCGACGTGGTGAAAGAAGGCGAGGCGCCGCCGCCCGCCCTGACAATCCGCATCTGTGAATCGCTTTCTTGCGAGATGGCGGGGGCACAGGCGCTGAAGCAGGCACTGCTTGACGGTCTGGATGCGAACGAGGTTCGCGTGCTTCGGGCCCCCTGCATGGGACGCTGCGACACGGCACCCGCGTTGCATCTGGGTCATTACTCTGTCGACAACGCTACGATGGACAAAGTCAGGGCTGCGGTCGCGGCCCACAAGACCCATGCGGAAATTCCTGCATACGAAGGGTTCGAGGCCTACCGCGCCGGTGGCGGGTATTCGTCGTTGGATGAACTGCGTGCCGGTGGCGATTGGGAAGAGGTGCAAGATCGCATCGCAGCCTCTGGCCTGCGTGGACAGGGCGGGGCCGGTTTTCCGTCGGGTAAAAAGTGGGGTTTTGTGCGTGCAGAACCCGGTCCGCGCCTGATGGCCGTGAATGGCGACGAAGGCGAGCCTGGGACCTTTAAGGATCGTTGGTATCTGGAACGCACGCCGCACCTGTTCCTTGAGGGTATGCTGATTGCCGCTTGGGCAGTCGAGGCAGATCGCATCTATCTTTACATGCGCGACGAATACCCCGCTGCGATCGAAATCCTGCACCGCGAACTGAACGCGCTGGAGCATGCTGGCATCGTGGATCCGGGATTTGTCGAGCTGCGACGCGGTGCCGGGGCCTATATTTGCGGTGAAGAGTCGGCGATGATTGAAAGCATCGAAGGTAAGCGCGGTATCCCGCGCCACCGTCCGCCGTTTGTGGCGCAGCGCGGCATCTTTGGCCGCCCGACACTGGTGCACAATATCGAAACGCTGGTCTGGGTCGCGAAGGTCTGTCGCGAAGGGCCGGAAATCCTGTCAGGGGTAGAGCGGAACGGTCGCAAAGGTTTGCGCAATTACTCTGTCTCTGGCCGAGTAGCGCAACCGGGCGTCTATTTGCTGCCCGCCGGATCCACGATTTTAGACGTGATCGCGGCTGCAGGCGGGATGGCCGAGGGGCATGACTTTAAGGCGTACCAGCCGGGCGGCCCATCATCAGGCTTGCTGCCAGCCAGCCTCGACGATGTACCACTGGATTTCGATACATTACAAAAATACGGCACTTTCATCGGATCAGCGGCAGTCGTTGTTCTGTCGGATAAAGATTCTGCCCGTGGTGCCGCACTTAATATGCTGGAGTTCTTCGCCGACGAAAGCTGCGGGCAGTGCACGCCTTGCCGGGTCGGCTGCGAAAAGGCTGTGAAGCTAATGCAGGCGGACGCATGGGACGAAGAGGTGCTGACTGATTTGTGCGAGGTGATGGTTGATGCCAGCATTTGCGGATTGGGACAGGCCGCACCTAACCCCATAAAATCAGTTCTGACACACTTCAGAAACGAAGTGTAATATCCTGATCTAATTGCGATATACGGCGCAGGTGCAACCCTGTCGCCGTATCGTATTACACAGGCCGTTCGCCTCTCGTGATGTTTCTGCCCGCACGCGCGCCATATAATAGCCCCGCTGCCCGGACACGCGATTGCGGGCAAAGATCAGGTCGATTGGTTTACCTGCAAGCGTGACGTTGCAAGCTTGCGCCCGTCGGGTAAATGCAGCGCGCGCTTGAGCTTCTGATTTGCCATACGCCAGTTGCACACCCCAAGGCGCGTACTCGGGTGCTGGTGGTTTGAATTGCGTGTAGCGTCTGTTTTGCGCCATGTCCCGACAAGCAGGCTGAAATTTCATGTCGCCTTGCAGGCGAAAATCAGGCTCTTCCGGTGGGCTGTCGCGCCATGTTTCCGCCGACAGGCCTGTGATAATCTGAACGTAGTCTATCGTTTCATGGGCCAGCCCACCGGTGCCACCGATCAATCCGGTGGCACGCGCTTCGCCGCCATTATACGCGACAGCAGCCAACCCCATATTGCCAAAGCGATTGACCAGGTCGCCAAGGTATTGTGCCGAATATTCAAGCGCTTCTGCGGTATTGTAACTGTCGCGCAGTCCGCGCATTTTGGCGGTCGAGTCAATAAATTGGGCAATCCCACGCGCACTGGCCGGTGACAGGGCATTGGGGTCGAACCGGCTTTCTTGCCAGATCAACCGGGCAAAAAAGCCCGGATCCAGTGCGTTGTGTGATGCAAAGGCGTCAATCGCTTGACAGGTATCGTAGACGAAATGCGACGGACGAATGCATTGTACCGGTCCGAACTGCCCGGTACTGCACAATCTGCCCTGTTCGGCGCGGGTCATCCCCGGCAGGCACAGCAAAACGACAATGGCCAAAACACGCAGCATTGCACCAGCTTAGACATGGACCTGCCCAGACCGTCAACCGGCGTAGCCGTCGCGCCCTTTCCTTTGGCGGGGCTTGGCATTAGCTAAGTGGCAACTTGATCGCAGGACAAACTCATGGCGTTTTTCAAAAAGCTGAAGGACCGGATGTTTCGGTCGTCGTCAAAGCTGGACGAGGGCCTTGATGCTATCGTCAGCGAAGGCGGCAGCGCAGAGGGTACCATTGTCGCAGTGCCTCCTGCTTCGGCCCCAGAGCCAGATCGCGCGCCCCCGCCGCCGGTGCAAACACCCGACCCCGCGCCGATTCCAACCGTGGTACCGTCAGAGCCGGAATCCGCCAAGAAGGCGGGCATTCTGGGCAGGATGTTTACGGGCGACCAGCCAGAGATTGTGCGCCGTACCTTGGACAACGCGATGGTCGAGCAGTTGGAAGAATTGCTGATTGCCGCCGATATGGGTGTCGATACGGCCCTGCGCGTGACCGCAAATATGGCCGCGGGGCGGATCGGGCGCCGTCTGTCCGTGGATGAAATCAAGCAATTATTGGCCGACGAAGTCGCCCGAATCATGGAGCCAGTCGCCCGCCCGATGCCGCTTTACAACCAGAAACCTCAGGTCGTGCTGGTGGTCGGAGTTAATGGCTCTGGTAAGACGACAACCATCGGCAAACTGGCCAGCCAGTTCAAGGCGGCGGGCAAGTCAGTCGTGATCGCCGCAGGCGACACTTTCCGCGCAGCAGCGGTAGAGCAGCTGCAGGTCTGGGGCGACCGTGCCGGCGTGCCGGTGATGACTGCGCCGCAAGGGTCCGATCCTGCGTCATTGGCGTTCGAGGCTATGACCAAGGCGCAGGCGGATGGGGCTGACCTGCTCTTGATTGACACCGCGGGGCGGTTGCAAAATCGCACTGATCTGATGGAAGAGCTGTCGAAAATCGTCCGGGTCATTCGAAAGAAAGACCCAGACGCGCCGCACAACACTTTGCTGGTGCTAGACGCGACCACTGGCCAAAACGCCTTGCAGCAAGTGAAGGTATTTCAAGAGTTGGCCGATGTGTCTGGACTTGTGATGACAAAGCTTGACGGCACCGCGAAAGGTGGCGTGCTGGTCGCCTTGGCTGACAAGTTTGGCCTGCCTATTCACGCCATCGGCGTTGGAGAGCAAATCGACGACCTAGCCCCCTTTGACCCCGAGGAATTTGCCCGCGCATTGGTTGGCCTTGGGGACTAATGCAGACTTTAGTCGATGGAGCTGGCGGCGTCAGTAGCGGCAATTTCAAACTGTCACAGCCCATACAGCACGATAACAACGATCAGCACGGTAATTTCATGTTCCATGCGACGTCCGAGGCCGATGCTGCCAGGAAACCACTGCTACGCCACCTTAGTGATGTTGAGGACCTTGCTGCCCGAGATAAAGATCACCACCGCCGTAAGGAAAGCGTCACCGTTGGTCACTGCTTTGGTCAGGCTAAGGGTACCGATACGCTTGGTATATTCGCTGTCGCATTGCAGTTGCGCCAGTCCCTGTCCGATGATGCTGAACTGTCAGCCCGCGATGCTGACAAGGATATATGGACCAAGACCAGCGATTTTACTTTAAACTTTGCGCCCGAACCCGGTGATTCACGCGCAGGGTGGCAGCAATGATCCGGCATATCAGCGCGACTTTCCGGACTAGGGCAGTAGAACCGCCTGAAAATTCCTTTCTAACTTCATCCAACATTTGTCGGTTCCCGCATGATCTTTGCGTTACTTTTCATTAATCGAATCGGCAGATTCACCTGCCCTTGGTTCGCACATGGGTGATTGTCTTGTCGGGATTGCTGGCACGCCAGAAGGCGCGCGGCTGGCGACACTATTGGCTCTGGTCTCTGCAATCGCACACGCCGCCTTTGGTGCATTGCAAAAAGGGCGTCACGATCCGTGGCTGACACGCGGTTCAATCGACGGATGGTTAGTCGTCATTTCTGCCCCGGTCGCGCTTTTTCTAGTGCCTTGGCCTACGGGTCAGGTCGCGTGGCTGCTGGCAGGGTCATTGGTCATCCACTTTGGATACAAGGTGACCATGGCGCTTTCATACGAGCGTGCGGCCTATACGGTTGTCTATCCCGTTGTGCGGGGGACAGGTCCGCGGTCACAGTTTTGGCAGCCAGCGTCATTTTTCACGAACATTTCACGTTGGTGCAATGGCTGGGCGTATCCTGTCTGTCCGGTGGCATCTTGCTGCTGGCTTACTTGAACCTGTTAGAAACAAAGTTGACCTGCGCGCCATGCAGACTGGTTTGCTTTGGGCGCTGGCAGCTGGAGTCACCGTGGCAATCTACACCACCTACGACGCATACGGTATTCGCCAATCTGCGGACCCTTTCACGTTCTTGGCTTGGTTTTTCTTTGTCACGGCGATCGACTTTCCTGTCCTTGCGGTGCTGCGGTATCGCAGGATGAGCAGCCCGCCGGTCCTTGGCCCGCTTTTACTGCGCGGCTTGTGCGGAGCGTTTATAGCCTGGTTGTCTTTTGGCGGTGTCATGCTTGCGACCCGCCTTGATAAAGTGGGCGAGGCTGCGGTGCTACGCGAGACTTCGACAGTCTTTGCGGCACTGATCGGCTGGTTCTTTCTGGGAGAATATGTCGGCAAGCGCCGCGCGGCGCTGATGGCACTGGTTGCTTTGGGCGCAGTAATCGTGGAAATGGGCGGCTGAGGGAGACCATCATGGCCACGCGCACAATCCATCCGATCACAAAACAGGTGCTGGAGCTGGGGCCGACGGTCCTATTTTTCCTGATTTACACCCGGATCAAGGAAGACGTCTTTTCAATCGGCGGGACAGAATACACGGGCTTTATCGTTGCCACGCTAGTCTTCGTGCCGATTCTTTTAGTCGCGATGGGAATCCTTTGGGCGATGACCGGCAAGTTAAGCCGCATTCAGGTCTTTACCGCGTTTATGGTGATCTTTTTCGGTGGCCTGACGGCATGGTTCAACGACGAGCGGTTTTTCAAGATGAAGACAACTATCGTCTATGGGCTGATGGCGCTGATCCTAGGCATCGGCCTATTGCGTGGCCGGTCCTATTTGGAATGGATCATGGGAGAGGTCCTTCCGATGCAGCATCGTGGCTGGATGATCCTGACCCAACGCATGACAGTGTTTCTGGCGGGTATGGCCGTTTTGAACGAGGTTGTCTGGCGGACCCAGTCCACTGACCTTTGGGTCAAGATTGAAACTTTTGGATTTCCAATCCTGATGATGGTGTTTTTCGTATCTCAAATGGGCGTATTGAACCGCTATCTGATAGATCCGGAAGAGCCCCCTAAATCTTAACGCATCTCGCGTAGTGTGCCTGACGAAAATCGGGCAGCAGTGGTGCGTCGCACGCCTTGGCGCAATAGGTCGACAAGTGCTGGGCGGGCCGGCAATAAAAATGAGATCCCGACTCTGTGCGCCGCAGCCCAGCGAATAATACTTGGCATCTGTTCGTTTAGAACAAGCAGTGTTACCCGGTCGCCGCGCATGACGTTTTCGATCCCTTCCAAGCGGGCGCCCTCTTGATTGACGTCAATAAGCGTCACATTTTGACGGCCCAGAGGCGTCGTCACGGTCACTGGAAAGGCCGTCGGATAGCGGTGGCGTCTGAATTGCTGGTTCATCGGTAGGCCCCTGCACAAGTGCTTTTGGGTCTACTGGTTAAGGGTAAAGATGCAGTTAGGACGGCTTGTGAAAAAGCGTGTCCTGCGCGGCACGATCCTTGGCTATATCACCGCGCAGGTCGGCGTGCAGGGCGCGGCCGCGCTGCACGGCAGGGCGCGCGCCCACTTCGTCCAGCCATCGGGCCAGATGTGGTTTGTCGTCGAGTGTTTGCTGCTGACCTTCCCAAAGTGACGCCCAGCCCCAACATGCCATGTCTGCAATAGAATAAGCACTCCCTGCGATGAAGGGATGCTGCGCTAGCTGGCGATCCATCACGGCGTAAAGCCGTGCGACCTCTGACCGGTAACGATCCTTGGCATAGGGTAGGTCATTGGGCGGGCTCATCGCCGGGGCGTACTTCAGAAAGTGATGCGCTTGACCGGCCATCGGACCAAGGCCACCCATCTGCCACATCAGCCATTGATCTACTGCGATCCGGTCCCGTTCTGTAGCCCCCCCGAACTGCCCAGTCTTACGTGCGAGGTATTGCAGGATGGCACCGGATTCGAAAATCCCGATGGGCGCGCCGTCTGGCCCGTCCGGATCGACGATAGCAGGCATGCGATTGTTCGGCGAAATTTGAAGAAAGGCGTCTTTGAACTGATCGCCCGCCCCGATGTTCACAAGGTGGGTCGTATAGGGCAGACCGAACTCTTCTAGCGCGATCGAGATTTTCCAGCCATTTGGCGTGGGCCAGAAATATAGGTTGATAGGGGCGGTCATGGGGCAGGGCCTTTTGTAGTGCGCAGCCCGGATCAGCCGCGTCTGCGATGGTAGTTGGCCAGTGCGGTGACGCAATGGCCAATCTCTCGACGGAAGGCACGGCAGTAAGCATCGATGATCATCCGCGAGAGATGCCAGAGCGGACCCCGGATGCCGCCCCGTGCGCAACCCAATGCTGTACGAGCGGAAAAAGTCATGTCTGGCACGCCGCCGGTTGCACGGTTTAGCAGCAACGACAGGCGGAATAAAGCAAGGACGGTGACCTCCTCGTCTAGCACATCCGGGGGCAGGGCAATCGTGGCGGTGAACCGGTCTAGCAAACGAAGGGGGCGATCAGTCGGTGTCTGGTAGGTCATGGGCAAACCTGCACTACATCTTGTTGTGATCTACGGTTAATGCGATTCCGTAACTAGACCGTGACACGACCGGTCGCCTTGACGCCCATTTACGCCACGCCTATATCTGCCGCCGTGGTGATTTGATGCCGGATTGCGGGCCACGTTAAATATTCCGCTAAAAGGGTAAGGGGGTTGCCCCGATACCCCATTGGTGTCGGGGTTTTTCTTTGCCGAAAGGGCACGCCATGACCGAATGGAATAAGCGCACCAAAGCGGTGCACGCAGGCACCCGCCGCAGCCAGTACAACGAAGTATCTGAAGCGATATTTTTGACCCAGGGTTTTGTCTACAATACCGCAGAGGAAGCGCAGCAGCGGTTCCTGAAGGCTGGTGATGACGAGTTCATCTACGCTAGATACGGCAACCCTACGACGGCCATGTTCGAAGACCGCATCGCCGCTATTGAGGGGGCAGAAGATGCCTTTGCTACCGCATCGGGCATGGCTGCTGTGTCAGGTGCGCTGATGTCAGTGTTAAAGGCTGGTGACCATGTCGTGAGCGCCCGCGCTCTGTTCGGCTCTTGCCTTTATGTCTTGGACGAAGTGCTGACCCGGTTCGGTGTAGAGGTGACTTTCGTCGATGGAACCGATTTGGACCAGTGGGAGGCGGCACTTCGCCCAGACACCAAAATCGCTTTTTTCGAAAGTATCTCGAACCCGGCGCTTGAGGTGGCCGACATAAAGGCCATCGCCGATCTGGCCCACGCCAAAGGTGCGATGGTCATGGTCGACAACGTATTTGCGACGCCAGTATATTCCCGCGCTTTGGAACTTGGCGCTGATGCGGTCATTTATTCCGCGACCAAACATATCGACGGGCAGGGTCGTGCGTTGGCGGGGGTGATCCTTGGCTCGAAAGAGTTCATCCGCGGCAGGGTCGAGCCGTACATGAAGCATACAGGCGGATCCATGTCGCCATTCACGGCGTGGATGCTGGTCAAGGGACTAGAGCACATGGACCTGCGCGTGCGCGCACAGACCGCCTCGGCGCTGCACATCGCAAAGGGGCTGGAAGGCCACCCTAAGTTGAAGCGCGTGATTTACCCCGGTCTTGAAAGTCATCCGCAGTATGCGGTGTGTATGGCGCAGATGGGCGTTGGCGGGACCGTGCTTTCGATTGATACAGGTTCGCAAGAAGCGTCGTTTAAGATTTTGAATGCGTTGGAAATTTTTCTAATTTCCAATAATCTTGGCGATGCGAAATCCATTGCGACGCCACCAGCTGCCACGACGCACCAGCGTCTGCCCGATGCGCAAAAGGCGCACCTTGGCATCACGCCTGGATTGATTCGTCTGTCGGTCGGACTCGAAGATCAGGACGATCTTTTAAGTGATTTGCTTGCTGCACTGGACGCCGCCTAACGTTTCGTCGCATCGTGTCCCTGGCTGCAGGGTGCGACATTTCGTTAAACTGTGGCAATATGATTGGACAGTTAATCACGACACTCCATCTAAGGGGTCGTGAACCGTGATAGGGGGCCTCGTGCCATGAACCATCAGTCCCGTGATCTTGAACGTCAGCCCAGTCGGGCCGAGGCGGAAGCTGCACTTAGCCTGTTGCGGCGGTGGGTGGCGGACGCCACTCCAGAAGAGGTCACAACGCTCGACCCGCTCGTGTCCCGTCTGTTGCCGGGGCAGACCTTGTCGAACTATCCTGCTCTTGCGCGCGCCTATCCTGAAGATTTTGCAGTCGATGCGGCCTATAAAGCTTCTTTGCCAGACTTGCAGAACGGCCCGTCCAGCCTGATCCGCGGTGCGCAGCAGCAAATTCAGCATGTTGGGATTTCCAACTTTCGACTGCCCATTCGGTTCCATACGCGTGACAACGGCGACCTGACGCTGGAGACCAGCGTGACAGGCACCGTGTCGCTGGAGGCCGAGAAGAAGGGCATCAACATGTCCCGGATCATGCGTACATTCTACAAGCACGCCGAGGAAACATTCAGCTTCGAAGTCATCGAACTGGCGTTGGACGCCTACATGGACGACCTTGAAAGTTTTGACGCCCGCATCCAGATGCGGTTTAGTTTTCCGATGAAGGTGCAAAGCCTTCGGTCTGGGCTGACCGGTTATCAATATTACGATGTCGCGCTGGAACTCGTCGAAAGTGCCGGCGTGAGGCGCAAGATTGTGCATTTGGATTACGTTTATTCCAGCACTTGCCCATGCTCTTTGGAATTGTCCGAACACGCCCGCCAATTCAGGGGGCAGTTGGCGACGCCGCATTCGCAACGGTCGGTCGCGCGCATTTCAGTTCTGCTGGAACCAGATCAGCCGGTTCTGTGGTTCGAAGATTTGATCGAGATGGCCCGCGCTGCGGTGCCTACGGAAACGCAAGTAATGGTGAAGCGAGAGGACGAACAAGCCTTTGCTGAATTGAATGCGGCCAATCCAATCTTCGTCGAGGACGCAGCGCGTTTGTTCACCGAGCAACTGCATCTTGATCAGCGTATCAGCGATTTCCGAGTGATTGCCAGCCACCAGGAAAGCCTGCACAGCCACGATGCCGTGTCGGTGTTGACTGAAGGGCCGACATTTGCCGCGCAGTCGCTAGATCCGCGTCTTTTTGCGTCACTGTTCCACGTCGGTTAATGTGAACGTGTGCCGCCGCTTGACAGCGCGGCGGCCACAATGCACCTCAGGTCTATGATAGACCTGCGCCCCGTTGGATATGTTATCGGCCTTCTGGTCGCCACGCTGGGGCTGACCATGTTGCCGTCTTTCGTGGCGGACCTTTTGGCTGAAAATGGTCATTGGCCGATCTTCCTTGAATCCGCGATCATTACGTTTCTGACCGGCAGCTTGATCGCCATCGCTTGCGCTAATGGCGTTACATCGGGATTGACTATCCGCCAGACGTTCCTGCTGACGTCGACAATCTGGATCACATTGCCGCTTTTCGGCGCAATTCCATTTATTATCGGGGCCACCAACTGCGATTTCACTGACGCATATTTCGAAGCGATGTCAGGTCTTACAACGACAGGAGCGACTGTCCTTGGCGGATTAGAGGCGCTGCCTGAAGGCATCAAGTTGTGGCGCGGTACGCTGCAATGGCTTGGCGGCATCGGTATCATCGTTGTGGCGATGGTGTTCTTGCCAGAACTGCGGGTCGGCGGCATGCAGATCTTTCGATCTGAATCCTTTGAGACGATGGGGAAAATCCTGCCACGTGCGGGTCAGATCGCGTCTAGCATTTCCGTTATCTACGTCGGTCTGACCATCGCCTGCGGTCTGACTTATAACGCGCTGGGAATGCCCGCGTTTGATGCGCTCGTACACGCTATGACGACATTATCAACTGGCGGCATGGCAAACACTGACGCGTCATTCGGGCTGTATGGCGCGGGCATCCACTATGTTGGCACGTTTTTCATGATTTCTGCCGCACTGCCTTTCGTGCGATATGTCCAGATGCTGGGCGGGACGAGCATGCCATTGTTGCGTGACAGTCAGGTTCGGACATTCCTTGGCATCATTCCGGTATGTGTGTTGTTGATAACGGCGTGGGTCTGGGGCCGCGAAGGGCAGGTCACCGAGATTGCCTTCCGCGAATCCCTGTTCAATGTCGTCTCGATCATCTCGGGCACTGGCTATGCCAGCGCGAACTACATGACTTGGGGTACATTTCCCGTCGTGATGTTCTTTTTCATTGGTTTGATCGGTGGCTGTGCAGGGTCAACTGCCTGTTCGATTAAGGTGTTCCGCTACCAACTGTTGTTTGCTTCGTTAAAAGCGCAGATCCGGCAAATTCATTCGCCCCATGGTATCTTTGTCCCTCGCTATGAGGGGCGACCAGTGGCACCGGACGTCCTGAATTCCGTCATGGCGTTGTTCGTTGCCTTCATCCTGCTGCTTGGGCTATTTTCCGTGCTGCTAGGCCTGACAGGGCTGGATTTTATCACCTCTGTGTCCGGTGCGGCGACAGCACTTGCGAACGTGGGGCCCGGCCTTGGCAATCAGATCGGGCCTGCGGGCAATTTCGAAGGTCTGAACAACACGGCCAAGTGGCTTCTTGCCGCAGCCATGTGGATTGGCCGATTAGAAATTATGGTGGTGCTGGTTATCATGACACGCAGGTTTTGGCGGAACTGATTGTGTGAGGCCGGGATGCGCCTGGCCCCAGTCCTTTACCAGCAGCTTACCAGAACGGTGCTTTCCGCAGCGCGAAGAGTCAGGGTTTCTGGCGGCATAAAGGCCAACGTGTCGGTTGTTTGTGCCATAATGCCTGCGTCGCGCAAAGCTGCGACAATGCGGTCCGCGTCCACGATGAAGCTGACATCCGGCGGTAACACCTGACCGTTCGTTACAGTCTTTGGCAGCAGCATCCCAAGAACGGCCCCGCCATTGTCGAATACGGGGCCACCAGCGTCGCCATCTTGGGCGGTTAGCGCAAGGCGCTTAAGAGATTCCTCGCCTTTCAATCCACGGATATCGGCCAGCCGACCAAAAGTCAGCGTTGGGGTCACCAGAACACCGCCATAGGGATAACCTGCTACGGCGATTTCTGTCTGTATGCGCGGTACCTGCGTTTGAAAGGCTGCGACGGATTGCGGCGATAGCTTATCCTGCGGTTGCAGCACGGCGATGCCAAGATCTTCGTCCCGTAGCGTGACGATGGCGAGGTGGCTGCCGTCGATGCTGATCTCATCACAGGATGCGACAGCGGTTGCATCGGTCAGCACATGACCATTGGTGTCGACGTAGAACCCGGTGCGCGACATCTTTGGCTTGCGGATTTGTAGGCCAGCAACGAGGTCGATGGCCTGATCTTCGTTCGGGCGCGCGATGGCGGGGTCCAGCACACCGCTTATAGTGTTGAAGCTGGCCCGCATTTCGTCACGGATACGGCTAAAGCGGCCGGTGTCACCGGCGGGCCAGATCAGAGCAAACCCTTTGATCTGCCCGTTGTCTAGACGCGCGTTCACGTAGGATTGGACCTCGGCGTTTGCGCCTGAAATCTCAAAGCTTGCATCGCGGCGCGTGCGATCACCGTCGGGTGGAAAAATCTTAAGCGTCTGGAGGATTTCATAAAGGCCGAATAGACGGTTCTGGTCGCCTTCCTGACTGATCAAGAGCACTTGCGCTGGGATATCCCCCTTTGGACCAAATCGGGCAAAGGGTGGTTCGTACTGTAGAAAACTGACGACGCCCGTCGGGATCATCACTTCGACGCCTGCGGCTGTGTCACGCACCAGTTGCAGGTTCATGCCGTCCAACACTGCATTGTAGGCGCCGACAAGTTTCGCCCGCTGCGTGGTGGTCAAAATGCCCGTCGGTGCGAAACCTTGTGCCAATTGCCACGCTTCCATGGCGCTGCGGGTGCCACGTCCAAAGGCGCCGTCGATACTGGAGTCGTAGAAACCAGCCCACGCCATCGCGGTTTGCAGCATTTGCTTTTCGGATTGTGTCAGGGCCTGCTCTGACACACGGGCCTCTTGCACAGTTTCGTCAGGCTGGGCCGCCAAGGACGCGGGCGTATCGCTTATTGGCGCGGCGACCGCTGCGATATCCATCTGCGCTGTCGTCGACTGGGGCGTCGTTACGGCGTCTGGCGTCGCTGCGGCAACTGGTGTTGCACCAGCAGCAGGCCAGAACTGCGGACCGAAACGTTCGCCATTGGTTAGAAAAGCATCGCCGGGGGCAATCCCCTCGCGGCGCAGACCAAGCAAAGCATCAGTTGCGGCTTCGCGGTCAGCATATGGGCCCATGACGATCGCATACCATGTGCGACCCAGACCAAAGCCCGCGACATTGTCCCGACGCGCGGCATAGACGCGCACGCGGGTGTCGGCCGCGGTCTGGCTTGGTTGCGCCTCTAACTGAATCCATGTCCCGTCCTGCGACTGTGCCACCACCTCATGGGTCGTGAAAGTCATAGCAATGGCCAATATCCAGATCGCAATGCGCTTCATGTAACCAATACCCTTCAACAGCGATGTCCCGTGTCCGCGCGGCGTTTTAACAGCTACCCGGTAATCCGCAGCACAATTCGGCGTGTTCCCGCCTAAATTAAGCGGTTGTGGCACGATTGACCCTTTGCGCAGTCCCGCCTATGGATCGGGCACGTTGAAAAGAGGGCGACATGGCCGACCAACCGCGCAGTTTTCAAGAGATCATCCTGCGGCTGCAGACCTATTGGGCCAGCCAAGGCTGCGCCATGCTGCAACCCTACGACATGGAAGTCGGGGCAGGGACCTTTCACCCGGCCACCACTTTGCGTGCATTGGGTAGCAAGCCTTGGGCAGCAGCGTACGTGCAGCCCTCGCGTCGCCCCACTGATGGCCGCTACGGCGAGAACCCGAACCGTCTTCAGCATTACTATCAGTATCAGGTTATCATCAAACCTAGTCCGCCAAACTTGCAGGATCTTTATATGGGATCACTGAAGGCTATTGGCATCGACGCATCGCTGCACGATGTCCGATTTGTAGAGGATGACTGGGAATCCCCGACGCTTGGCGCATGGGGGCTGGGCTGGGAAGTCTGGTGCGACGGCATGGAAGTGTCGCAATTCACTTATTTCCAGCAAGTGGGTGGCCACGACTGTAGCCCCGTAAGTGGAGAGCTAACCTACGGTTTGGAACGGTTGGCGATGTATGTCCTTGGTGTTGATCATGTTATGGATATGCCATTCAACGCCCCCGACGCGCCGATCCCTCTGACCTATGGCGACATCTTTTTACAGACCGAACAGGAATACGCCCGTTGGAACTTTGACGTGGCGGATACCGACACGCTGCTGCAACACTTCAAAGATGCTGAAGCAGAATGTGCCCGCATCCTGGCCTGCGACGCGACCGATCCCAAAACCGGCAAGACGATCCGCATGGCCCATCCGGCATATGATCAAGCAATCAAAGCAAGTCACCTCTTCAACTTGTTGGACGCGCGCGGCGTAATCTCTGTGACAGAGCGTCAGGCTTATATTGGTCGGGTGCGAACTTTGGCCAAGGCCTGCGCCGACGCCTTTGTGCAAACCCCAGCTGGCGGGGCTGCAGCGTGATCGCAAAACTTTGGATTGGTGGCATCATGTTGACAGCATTGATCGCAGGTATCGCCCTGTATTATCTGCAAGTCTATGCCTACTATGATGAAATCGCGCCTGCCGACGCCAACGTCCAAATGGTGTCATTGACAGGCGGCGATGCCGAGTTGGTTGCCTTCGATAATTTTCAGGCGATTGACAGTAACAGCAGCCCTCTGCGCTACCGTGCTTGCTACGACATGCCTGCCAGCCTGGCGATGCTGACAGAGACCTACCAGATCGTCGACGGCGCAGAGCCGCGCGTCGCGCCGGGTTGGTTCGACTGCTTTGACGCAGAGCAGATCGGTGCGGACCTGCAAAGCGGGATCGCAGTCGGGTTTTTGGGCCAGAAGGACGTGAAATACGGCATCGACCGGATCGTGGCTGTCTACCCCGATGGCCGGGCCTACGCCTGGCACCAAATCAACGCCTGTGGCGAAGTCGTATTTGACGGCAATCCCGCCCCCGAAGGCTGCCCACCCCCGCCAGAAAGCACGCGCTGATGTCCGACCTGTTGATCGAACTCTTTTCCGAGGAAATTCCCGCCCGCATGCAAGCGCAGGCCGCGTCTGACCTTAAAAAACTGCTGACCAACGGCCTGGTAGAGGCTGGCCTGACATACGCCTCTGCTGCAGCCTTTGCGACACCCCGTCGCCTGACGCTTTCAGTCGAAGATCTGACGACCGAGAGTCGCGCCGTGCGTGAAGAGCGCAAGGGCCCGAAGGTCGGCGCGCCCGAAAAGGCGCTGGAGGGGTTTTTGCGTTCGACGGGGCTGACGGTCGATCAGTTGGAACAGCGCGATGATAAGAAGGGTGCCTTTTACGTTGCCGTGATCGAGAAGCCGGGGCGCCTTGCCGCAGACATCGTGGCCGAAGTTATGGAACAGACAATTCGCAACTTCCCTTGGCCGAAATCTATGCGTTGGGGCAATGGCAGCTTACGTTGGGTGCGCCCACTGCATTCCATCCTGTGCATCCTTGTCGGCGATGATGGGGCAGAGATCGTGGCGTTTGACGTTGACGGTATCACGTCAGGCAACACCACACGTGGCCACCGCTTTATGGGGCCAGACGCATTTTCTGTAACGTCTTTTGACGATTACGAGGCGAAGCTAAAGCGCGCACGCGTGATGCTGCGCAGCGACGAACGCGCAGATGCGATATGGCAGGATGCGACATCTCAGGCTTTTGCCAACGGGCTAGAGGTCGTCGAGGATAACGGGCTGTTGGCAGAGGTCGCTGGCCTTGTTGAATGGCCCGTCGTGCTGATGGGGCGGATCGACGATGAGTTCCTCGAACTGCCACCAGAAGTGCTGCAGACCTCGATGAAGGAACATCAAAAGTTCTTCTCGGTCCGTAACCCCAAGACTGGGCGTATTGAACGCTTTGTCACTGTCGCAAATATTGTGACTGCTGATGATGGTGCCACGATCCTGAACGGTAACCAGCGTGTGCTGTTAGCGCGACTTTCGGACGCCAAGTTCTTCTGGGACAACGACCTTCGGGTCGCCAAGGCTGGTATGGCGCCATGGCTGGACGGTCTTGCAAATGTGACATTCCACAACAAACTTGGCTCTCAGCGGGACCGGATTGACCGGATCGCCGCACTCGCTCGGGAAATTGCGCCTGCTGTCGGTGCCGACCCGGATCAGGCGTTTGAAGCCGCGCAAATCGCCAAGGCTGACCTTAGGTCGGAAATGGTCGGTGAGTTTCCCGAACTACAGGGCCTGATGGGGCGCTATTATGCCTTGGCCGCTGGCCGCGACGCCGCTGTTGCCGCTGCGTCCGAAGAGCATTGGAAGCCGATGGGTCCCTCTGATGCTGTGCCGACCGCGCCTGTGTCGGTCGCTGTGGCGCTGGCCGACAAGCTAGACACACTGACGGGGTTCTGGGCCATTGACGAGAAGCCTACAGGGTCGAAGGACCCGTTTGCTCTACGACGTGCGGCGCTGGGTGTGATCCGGCTGGTGCTGGAAAATGACCTCCGCTTGCCGCTTTCCAACGGTTTTGGGGCAAAGGACTGGTCAGCGCATTTGCTAGCCTTCTTCCACGACCGCCTGAAAGTCTACTTAAAGGACCAGGGCGTCCGGCACGACGTAATCGATGCCTGCATCGCGATGCCCGGGAATGACGACCTGACGTTGCTTGTCAAACGGGCCAAGGCACTTCAAGCCACGCTGGAAACAGACGACGGCGAGAATTTGATCCAAGGTTTTAAACGGGCCAACAACATCCTGACACAGGCAGAAGAAAAGGACGGCGTCGAATACTCTTACGGGGCCGAGGTTAAATTCGCTGCGGATGACGCAGAGAAGGACCTTTTTGCTGCCCTCGACACCGCCGAGGCAATGATTGCTCCGGCGATGGCGCAAGAGGATTTTGGCGCAGCTATGGCGGCTATGGCCAGCCTACGCGCGCCCATCGACCGCTTCTTTACTGATGTGCAGGTGAATGCCGAAAGCCAGATTTTGCGCCGCAACCGCCTGAACCTGCTGTCGCGAATTCGTACGATATGCATCTCGGTTGCTGATTTGACTAAAATCGAAGGGTAACGCTGCGATCGTTGTCGCATGCTGTTACCTTTCCTTTACACGCGTCGGCCGCAAGGCCTATGCTGCACGCGAACAAGAGGATGCCGCAGTGCAGCAAGTGCCGATTTTCCCTGATGTGACCTTGATTACGCCAACGGCTGCGATGACGGCTGCGGTTCATGGCGGTCGTGCAAAATGTCTGCAACGTTTGGTGCGTCTTGGAATGCCTGTTCCGCCGACGCAGGCCTTGTCCTTTGATGCGGTTCTGCGTTGTGCGAAAGGGCAGATGCCGGAAGTTAATACCTTGCTCGGTCCCTTTGGTGATATGCCGTTGCTATCCGTCCGACCCTCGTCGCAGGACCCGGACTGGGGCGGTCCGGGCGCGATCCTGAATATTGGCCTGAACGCCAAAAGCTACAAGAGTCTTTCTGCCCGCGTCGGTGAGGATGCGGCAACTGCGCTTTATTTGCGATTTGTGCAGTTATACGCGGTCCACGTTGCCCGTCTGGACCCAGAAGTCTTTGAGTTTCCCAACCTGACCGGTGTACATGCCCTGAATGCTGCCCTGGACACCTATGAAGTCGAGGCGGATGAACCGTTTCCCCAAGACGTTGGCGTCCAACTAACTGAAGTGCTCCGCTCTATGGCGCGGGCTTGGGACGGGACCAGTGCCCGTCTACTAAGAGAAGCAAAGGGCGCGCCCGTCGATGCGGGCCTTGGCTTGGTGGTTCAGGCAATGGCGCTTGGGGTCGGTGCGGACGAAAGCGGCTCTGGCGTAATCCAGTTTGTGGATTCCATGACCGGGCAGCCGCAGGTGACTGGTCGTTATATGAGCCAAGGCCAAGGACGCGATGCCCTGAACGATCGCGATGGCGCGCTTTATCTGACCCACGACCCGCGGGGGACAGCGCTTGAAGATATCTGCCCAGAAGTGTTTTCGGAATTGCTGCGATACGGCGATATTTCTCGGACGCGGCTACGCGAAGAAATGCAGATCGAATTTACGCTAGAGGATGGCGTTCTTCACATTTTGGATGCGGTGCGCGTCCATCGGTCGAGCCGCGCCCTTGTGCAGATCGCCGTAGCACTTGCGAGCGATGACATTATTCCTCGTGAAGAGGCGGTTCTGCGGGTTCCGCCCAATGCCCTATCAGAGATGTTGCACCGGCAGGTCGATCCCACAGCTGCACGGGACGTCATCGTAAGCGGTATTGCCGCTAGCCCTGGCGCCGCAACTGGTCGAATTGTGCTGACTGCGAACGAGGCGCAGGCAAGTGCAGCGCGCGGTGAAGCCTGTGTGCTGGTCCGCCGAGAGACGACCCCGGAAGATATTCGCGGGATGCACGCGGCGCAGGCGGTCCTGACAATGCGCGGCGGTATTACCAGCCACGCGGCCGTTATCGGGCGCGGTCTGGGTGTGCCTTGCGTCGTGGGTGCGTCTGACCTGACGATTGACCGCAAGCGGGGCGAGAATGTCGCCCCCGGCGGTCGTCGCTTCGCTGCAGGGGACGTGATCACCGTCGACGGGACCACCGGCACAGTGCTGGCCGGCAGTCCTCAGATGCTAGAGGCAACACTGGACGAATCGTTCCAGACTTTGCTGTCTTGGGCCGATGATTTTCGGGATATTGGTGTGCGGGCCAATGCAGATACGCCCACGGATGCGCAGACTGCGAAGAACTTCGCCGCCGAAGGAATCGGTCTGTGCCGAACAGAACACATGTTTTTTGAAGGTGACCGACTTGGCGTGATGCGCGAAATGATCTTTGCGGAAACCGCCGATGATCGTCGCGCCGTTCTTGATCGTTTGCTGCCAATGCAACGTGCTGATTTTGAAGCGCTATTTGGGATTATGGCTGGCCGACCGGTTTGTATTCGGCTGTTCGATATGCCTCTACACGAGTTTCTACCTTACGACAAAGCGGGCCAACGTGACCTTGCCGAACAGCTTGCCATGCCGTTGATGGCCGTGACGGACCGCGTTCAAGCATTGTCGGAATACAACCCGATGCTGGGTATGCGGGGGGTGCGGCAGGGAATCGCGATTCCGGAAATCTACGAAATGCAGGCCCGTGCAATCTTTGAAGCCGTGGCAAATGTCGTCTTACACGGTCTGGACGTGCAGCCAGAGATCATGATTCCTTTGATCAGCGCCATGCGTGAAGTCGAGTTGATCAAAGCCCGAGTCGATGCCGTCGCTGCCGCCGTGCAAAGCGAAACAGGAGTTAAGTTTACCTTTAAGTTAGGTGTCATGGTAGAGACCCCGCGTGCTGCCTTGCGCGCAAAAGATATCGTCAAGTACGCATCGTTTTTATCGTTTGGAACGAACGACTTGACGCAGATGACCTATGGTTTGTCGCGCGATGATGCAGGGCGTTTCATGTCAGTTTATGTCCAGCAAGGCGTCTATGAAGAGGATCCTTTTCATACGCTTGATTTGGATGGTGTCGGCGAATTACTGGCGATCGGCGCGGCACGTGGCAGGGCGGGAAGACCCGATGTCGTCGTGTCAATTTGCGGTGAACATGGCGGAACGCGGGCCGCAATCGGATTTTGCAGAGCACAAGGATTCAATTATGTCTCCTGTTCTCCATTTCGGGTGCCTCTTGCGCGGCTTTCCGCCGCCCAATTGGCCCTAGAGGCGCGAATCGAAACTCGCAGCCACCACGCTTCTGCTGTCTCAAGCGCTTGACTCTAAGTCATAAACGTCAAGTCCGCTAAAGCCCCTTTATGTGCGGCGGGAATCTGCCGGGACCAAAGGTAGACCTTTACGTCAACTTTCGCTATGCCGTCGCTGCCTGCACGGGGCTGGCTGTGCGGAACGAAAGACGTGACGAATGACAATCTCTGTGCGCCCGATGCTGATCACCACAATGGCCTTTGCCAGCCTTGCCTTCGCCCACACGGCGACTGCTGACGAAGTACTCTCTGCCCGGTTGGGCGCTGTGTTGGGGCAAGAACGTCAGGCGCTTGGAATTGTTCCCGATACACGGCTCTCGACGCTGACCGCGATTCCCGACAATGCGCGACGCAAGGTGGTGCCAGCCGATGGCGATGCCGTACTGTCCGAGGCATATCTGTCCAGCATGACGGCGCCTAAGGGGAATAAGGAATGGGAATGTCTGGCCGACGCGCTTTATTTTGAAGCACGTGGTGAGGCCGTCCAAGGCATATTCGCTGTGGGCGAAGTTATCTTGAACCGTGTCGATAGCGCTGAATATCCCGACACCGTCTGCGGTGTGGTCCATCAGGGGACAGGCCGTAAGTTTGCCTGCCAATTTACTTGGACCTGCGACAATGCTTCGGATTCTATCGGCAATCCCGCTGCGTTTGCGCGGGTCGGCAAGGTCGCAAAGCTTTTGATCGATGGTCTGCCGCGCCGGCTGACACAGGGTGCGACGCATTACCACACAAAAGCTGTGCATCCGTCTTGGGCAAGTCGCTTCCCGCGTACTGCCAGCATTGGCGCACATCTTTTCTATAAGCAGCCGACGCGCAGCGCATCCAACTGACGCGCCTTGCGGCCACGGGAGGCGGTCGGTATGCCTGCCTAAAGCGTAGGCTGCGACAGGGCTGACATGACCGATGATATCCGACTAGCCTTTGCGCATCCGTCAGAGCGGGCAGCCGCAAGTACGGATATTCCCTACGACCGTATTTCATTGCGTGATTTCGTCGTCGAAGTCGAAATTGGTGCATTCCAGCAGGAACGCGGCCATCTGCAACGTGTGCGGTTCAATGTTGTGGTAGAAGTTCTGCCGCTAACTGGCCCTATCGATGACGATGTTGACCGTATCCTTTCATATGACCGGGTGACCGAGGCGATTGGCGCAGAGCTAGGCGCTGAGCGCATAAACCTTCTGGAAACTTTGGCTGCGCGGGTCGCGGAACGTATTCTGCTTGAACCGCAGGCGGAACGTGTCTTTGTCCGTATCGAAAAACTGGACCGTGGACCGTTTTCGCTTGGGGTCGAAATCGTCAGGGCCCGCGATGGCTATAAGCCTGCGGGCCAGACTCACGCCGCAACGCCGCATCCGCGCTTACTATTTTTGACTGACGCTGCGCTGCAATCCCCGCATTTGACCGGGTGGCTGGACCAGGCGGTCGCCATGCCAGAACCGTTGATTGTCTGCGTTGGCCCCGCCGCAAATCCCGCCCCGAAGGCGCCTCATGCGCTGGCGCAGCGCCGGATAGACTTGCTGGCGATCGAGCAGAACGCCTGGGTGCTGGCCGCGCGTGATCCGCGCCTGATTGTCGTCGGTAGCCGGACAGAATTGGACTGGGCAATGAAGAATGGCCAGACTTGTATCTGGGCACCATCCAAAATTGTGCTGGACGCAGTCGATGGTCCTTCGGCCACCCCGCGCGACACGCTGGCCTTGGTTGCGTGGTTTGCAGACCAGATGGAAGCGGCAGAGCTTGTGGTCATTGGTGCCGAAGCGCCATCGACAACTGTGCCCACGCGGGCCTTTGCTGTTACAACCAATCGGCTGACATGACGCCGTATTACCGCCCGATCCCGCAGACTGACCCCGCAAGGCCATCTGATGCTTTGATCCTGGCGGGGGGCTGGTGTTGGTTTGATCGCGTCGAGGTGCTTTCGCGCGATACGGCCCCCCAGTTGATATCCGTGTCGGATTTACCCAAAGATGTGCGGCATCTGCTAACGATGGCACGTCCCACTATTGCCACTTTGTCCATGGATCGCCCGCGCATCATGGGGATCTTGAATGTGACGCCGGACAGCTTTTCCGATGGCGGCAAATTTGCTGGGTCCGACGCCGCAGTCGCGCACGCCCTTGCGATGAAAGACGAGGGTGCCGATCTGATCGATATCGGCGGCGAAAGCACGCGCCCCGGTGCTGCGCTTGTCCCCGATGAAGAAGAAATCGACCGGACCGCCCCCGTCATAGCGGCATTGCGCGCACAATCCGACATCGCCGTATCAATCGATACGCGCAAGGCCGCCGTGGCGCAGGCAGCAGTCGCGGCAGGGGCGGGTTTAATCAACGACGTATCCGCTATGCTGTGGGACGACGACATGGCGCATACTGTGGCCGAAAGTGGCCAGGCTGTCTGCCTGATGCATTCCCAAGGCGCGCCGGACACGATGCAAAAGGACCCGCGCTATGACGATGTCGTCCTGGATGTCTACGATCATCTGGCCGATCGGATCGCTGCTGCAACAGCTGCAGGGATTAACCGTGATCGTATCATCGTCGATCCCGGCATCGGATTTGGCAAAACGCAGGCGCACAACATAGCTCTGCTGCGGCGGCTCTCATTGTTTCATGCCTTAGGGTGTCCGGTGTTGCTTGGGGCCTCGCGCAAACGCTTCATCGGAACGATCACTGATCGCCCAGTGGCGGCGGATCGGGCGGCGGGTTCCCTCTCTGTTACGTTGTCAGGAATCGCGCAGGGGGTGCAAATCCACAGGGTCCACGATACCAAGGACACCAAAGCCGCCTGCGATATGATTTGGGCGCTGCAAAAGGGTTGAGGCATGGCAGACAAGATTTTCGGCACCGACGGTATTCGGGGCACCGCAAACACCTATCCAATGACTGCCGATATGGCGCTGCGGATTGGGGCGGCGGCTGGCCGTTATTTCCGTAACGATGGGTCAAACGGGCACCGCGTCGTAATCGGCAAGGATACGCGTCTGTCCGGTTATATGTTTGAAAATGCCCTGACCGCCGGACTGACAAGCACGGGTATGAATGTACTTTTGCTGGGACCTATTCCGACACCGGCCGTGGGCATGTTGACCCATTCGATGCGGGCGGACATGGGCATCATGATCTCTGCCAGTCACAACCCACACCGCGACAACGGGATCAAGTTCTTCGGCCCCGATGGATTCAAGCTGTCCGATAAAGCCGAAGAAGAGATCTCTCGGCTGATATTCGATGGCGTGGACCCCGCAAAGGCCAACAACATTGGCCGCGCCAAGCGGATCGATGACGGACGTTTCCGCTATGCAGAGCGGTTGAAGGCTACTTTTCCTCATGGAATGCGGCTGGATGGACTGAAGGTCGTGATCGATTGTGCACACGGGGCTGCTTACAAGGTCGCGCCAGAGGTACTGTGGGAACTGGGTGCAACTGTCATTGAAGTCGGAACAAAGCCGAACGGGTTCAACATTAACGACGGTTGCGGTTCGACGAGCACGGCCCTAGCTGCCGAAACCATTATCAGCCAGGGGGCCGATGTTGGTGTCTGTCTGGACGGTGATGCTGACCGCGTGATGATCCTTGACGAAACCGGGCGTGTTGCTGACGGCGATCAATTGATGGCCTTGATGGCAACCCGCTGGGCGCAGGCTGGCAAGTTGGCGAATGGCACGCTGGTTGCGACCGTGATGTCGAACCTCGGGTTAGAGCGGTATCTGGAAAGCCAAGGGCTACGGCTGCAACGCACGGCTGTCGGTGACCGCTATGTGGTAGAGGCGATGCGGGCGGGCGGTCATAATCTGGGTGGTGAACAGTCAGGTCACATCGTGATGACTGACTACGCGACCACCGGGGACGGCCTGCTGGCCGGGTTGCAGTTTCTAGCTGCAATGATTGAGACCGGGCAACCTGCATCGGCGCTGACCCAAAATTTTCAAACGGTGCCGCAGATGCTTAAGAATGTGCGCTATGCGGCAGATGCCGACCCGTTAACTGCCGCGTCTGTAAAGGCCTGTATCGCCGACGCAGAGGCGAAGTTGGTCGGCAAGGGTCGTCTTCTGATACGCAAATCCGGGACAGAGCCGTTGGTCCGGGTCATGGCCGAATGCGAAGATCCCGACCTGTTACTAGAGGTCGTGGACGGTATCGTGGCAGAGGTCGAGCAGGCTGTCTGAAGGCCCGCCCCGAGGCTCGTGGCAAACTGAGACATAATTTTAGTTTAAGAAGCCGTTCGGCGTTAGGTCGCCGGGCGCGCGACCAAGCGCCGAAGGCTGGACCATTGGCTGACGGCAAGTCCGCACAGGATCAGTGCTAGGGCTGCAAAAAACCGCAGTGGAAGGTCTTCAGACAGGATCAACGCCCCGCATAGGACCGACCATAGTGGCACCTGATAGTTGACCAGCGTCATAAAGACCGATCCGGCGGAACGAATGACGACGACTCGTAACAATGTGGCGAGTGCTGTGGGGAATAGGCCCAGAAAGACGATAGCAGCCATATGAAGGGGGGCCGCCGTACCCGGTACACCTTCGACTACAAGCATCGCGGGGATGAGAACGATGCTTCCGACAGTCAGTGTCAGTGCGGCCAAAACGATCGGATCAATAGGCGGGCAGCGACGGGTCATGATGCTGGCGATCGCATAAGAAAATGCGGCGAGGACGCAGGCAATCTGCCCCAGCTGTTCCCAACCTTGCCCGATCCGTAGCGCGCTGGGGCCAATCAGCACCAACGCCCCGGTAAAGCCTATTATAACGCCAATCAGTCGGCGGGTCGAAAGGGCTTCGTCGCTGAAAATATGCGCCAGGGGCAACACAAAGATTGGTAAGGCTGCCATCGAAATGCCAGCAAAGGCGGATGGAACATATTGCTGACCCCAAGAGAGCATCGCAAAGGGCAGGGCGGTATTTAGAATGCCAATTACGATCAGATACTTCCACAGTCGCGGACTAAACGTCGGCCAAGGGCGGTTCAATGCTGTCTTTAGGCCCAGTAGTGCAATGGCGCCCAAGGTTGTGCGGGCGCAGGCAACGGTCAGTGGCCCGTAGCCACGCAGCGCCACAGCGACGACCATAAAAGTGCCGCCCCAGATCAGGCCGAGTAGGCCAATCGATAGCCAATTGCGTAGCGTGGGCGCGGTGGAACCAGAAGTTGTATTGTGCATTATTTCCCAACTGCATTCCCACGATAACGCCAGTCCGGAGACTCTTCATGGATTTCAATTTTTTACTGCCGCTGCTTGCGATGTTCACAATGCTCGCGGCTCTTGTCTTTGCCATCTACAGCATGGCTGTGACAGAGAAACAGCGGAAAGACCCGAATGCCCCTAAATCGTCGCTTGCCAAGGATGGCCCGGGTCCGCAACCTTTTCGGTGATCCGGCGATACGTTCGTTCAAACGATAGATAGCTGCAAAATGCGGGCACCCAAAACGAGGCCGGATCAACTGCTCGGCGATGCGGTCTAACCCTTATGCGTCGCAGGTCGAATGCCCTGTGCGTATGTTCAGCACCTAACGCAATGAAAAAGGCCCGCCACAAGGGCGGGCCTTTCGGGTTGCCTTTGGTAAGGCTTAGTTCTTGGACTTGTCGACCATACGACCGGCGCTGATCCACGGCATCATACCGCGCAGCTTTTCGCCGACCTTTTCGATCTGGTGCTCGTCGTTGATACGACGGGTTGCTTTGAACGATGGCTGGCCGACCGCATTTTCCTGCATGAAATCACGCACGAACTTACCGGTCTGGATGTCCGTCAGTACGTCCTTCATCCGCTTCTTGGTTTCCTCGTAAGGCAAGATGCGCGGACCAGAGACATACTCGCCATATTCGGCGGTGTTCGAGATCGAGTAGTTCATGTTCGCGATGCCACCTTCGTAGATCAGGTCTACGATCAGCTTCACTTCGTGCAGGCACTCGAAATATGCCATCTCTGGCTCGTAACCGGCCTCGACCAGAGTCTCGAAACCCATACGGATCAGTTCGACCAGACCGCCACACAGCACGGCCTGTTCACCGAACAGGTCAGTTTCGCATTCCTGGCGGAAGTTTGTTTCGATGATGCCAGAGCGGCCGCCACCGATGGCGGAGCAATAGGAAAGGCCGATTTCCATCGCCTTGCCCGATGCGTCCTGATGCACGGCCACAAGGCACGGAACGCCGCCGCCTTTGGTGTATTCGCCACGGACTGTATGACCGGGGCCTTTTGGTGCCATCATGATGATGTCTACGCCGGGCTTGGGTTCGATCAGGCCGAAGTGGATGTTCAGGCCGTGAGCGAAGGCCATAGCAGAGCCTTCTTTCAGGTTGTCGTGGACATACTTCTTGTAAGTCTCGGCCTGCAGTTCGTCGGGCATGGTGAACATGATGACGTCACACCAAGCGGCCGCTTCGGCGATCCCCATAACCTTCAGGCCTTCGCCTTCGGCTTTTGCTTGGCTTGGCGAGCCTTCTCGCAGGGCGACAACAAGGTTCTTGGCGCCTGAATCACGCAGGTTCAGCGCATGGGCGTGGCCCTGAGAGCCGTAGCCGAGGATCGCGACCTTTTTGTCTTTGATCAGGTTCACGTCGCAATCGCGGTCATAGTAAACGCGCATGGGGATTTTCCCTTGGTTGGTTGCATTGCCGGCGACAATAGGGATTTTTGAAAGGGTGGCGAGGGTAACGAAGGGCAATTTTCGTATATTGTTGGGGCTATCATTCGCACAATTCGGGTATTATGATTTTTTCATGTTAGACGATAAAGACAGAGCACTTTTACGCAGAATGCAGACTGACCCGAGTCTGACTGTGCCGGAACTCGCAGATCTTGCGGGAGTATCGGCCGGTCAGGCGTCACGCCGGTTGGACCGGATGATCGCCGACGGTGTGATCACGGGGCAAACGGCTGTTGTCGACTGGGCGGCGTTAGGATTCCCCCTGCAAGTCTCGTTGCGGGTCACATTGGACAAAACCGTGCCGGGCGCCTTTGATGCTTTTCTTGCCGCCGCGCGCGACGTGGCAGAGGTTCTGGAAATCCAGACCTTTCTGGGCCGTGTTGACGTGCGTCTGTCACTGGTGGCGCGGGATTTGGCGCATTACCAACTGTTGTATCGTGACCGTATTCTGGCCCTGCCTCATATCGCAGACATCGAGGCGCTGATGGATGTCGCCGCCATTAAATCCGATGAAAGCCTCCCGCTGTGAATCTTGACGATATTGATCGTACTCTGCTGCGGCTTTTAGTGGCTGACGCCAGTCAGTCAGCAAGTGCGTTGGGGCGCAAACTGAACCTAAGCCAACCCGCTACGTGGCGTCGCGTGAAACGCCTGCAAGAAGGTGGCGTACTTGTCGGCCGGCGGCTGCTGTTGAACGCCGAAAAGCTGGGTTTCGGCGTGACCGTCTTTCTGGGCATTAAGCTGGCGACAAAGGGTCGGGTTAGCCTAGAAGATTTCGAACGAGCGGTGGGGGCGATCCCAGAGGTTCAGGTCGTGACACATGTACTGGGTCTGTACGACTATCGCCTAAGAGTCGTCGCGCGCGATCTTGCTGACTTTGAAAGGGTTCTGCGTCGCCGGATCATGACGTTGCCCGGCGTGGGTACGGTAGAAGCCAACGTGATGCTAAGCGAAGAGCGTCGTCCGGGGCCACTTTGATTGATTTTGGTGGGGGTTTTGCGATTTTTTAACGTTTGGCCGAACGGATCAATACGTCGATCGGGTTCATGAAAAATGGTCTACAGGCAGCCACCGTTCATGATGGTCTCGATCTGTAGATCATCAAAGAGCCGAATAAGCTCGGTCATGGTTTTGATCGCAAGGACTGACCCGGCCTTTAACCAAGCAAAGCGTCAGGGCCGTCATTGTGGGGTGATGAGTGCTGCCGTGAGACCAGTTCCGCCCCTCACTGCGGTTGGCTGTATACAGAGATAGACTTTGCCAAACGCAAGTGCACGTCCTACCTGTTTCACTAAAGCTTGGAGGATCACATGGACGGACAGTTGACACACACCCCGGTGGACCCTGACGGGTTGATGGAATTCTCGGTCGTATTTACCGATCGGTCGCTCAATTCCATGAGTAAGGTATTTCAGGACGTCATGAAGGACGTCTCTGGCATGCTAAAAGATGTCTATGGCGCAAGCGCGGTCGCGATCGTGCCCGGCGGTGGCACCTTTGGGATGGAGGCGGTCGCACGCCAATTCGGCGCAGGCGCTCATTGCTTTATTCTGCGCAATGGCTGGTTTTCATATCGGTGGACGCAAATCTTCGACGCTGGCGGTTTTGCCAGCGAAACGACGGTGAAAATGGCCAGTCAAACCGGTAACGACAGCCGCGCGCCATTTGCACCAGCGCCGATAGAAGAGGTGGTGCAGGCCATACACGATGCAAAGCCCGACGTGGTTTTTGCGCCGCACGTTGAAACAAGCGCCGGTATGATCTTGCCTGACGACTACCTGAAGGCGATGGCGGACGCAGCGCACGATGTCGGCGCCATCATGGTGCTGGATAGTATCGCTTCAGGTTGCATCTGGGTAGATATGGCCGCAACCGGCGTCGACGTTCTGATTTCTGCGCCGCAAAAGGGGTGGTCGGCGACCCCCTGCGCGGGCCTCGTTATGATGTCGGATCGCGCGGTAGAGCGGTTGGAGGCAACGACGTCGAACAGCTTTGCGGGTGATCTGAAAAAATGGCGCCAGATCATGAAGGCATACGAGGATGGCGGCCACGCCTACCATGCCACGATGCCGACCGACGGTTTGCGCGCTTTCCGTGACACGATGGTTGAGACGCGGGATTATGGTTTTGAAAAACTGAAGGCCGCGCAATGGGAGCTTGGCAATGCGGTTCGGGCGCATCTGTCGGATATGGGTGTGCTGTCGGTCGCTGCACCGGGTTTTCAGGCGCCGGGTGTCGTCGTCTGCTATACTAACGATCCAGCTGTAAAGTCCGGTGCAGCCTTTGTCGCACAGGGTATGCAGATTGCGGCAGGCGTGCCGCTGCAGGTGGGAGAGCCAGACGATTTCATGACATTCCGGCTTGGACTGTTTGGATTGGACAAGCTTTACGACGTTCCAGCCACGCTAGATCGTTTGTTCCCAGTGCTGGACCGCGTCCTTTAGGACGCGCCCAGACCCATTTTCATGAGGCGATGACGGACCGGGCTGACATCGTGCAGCGCTTTGACCCCCAGTGCCCTTAGATCATGGGCTAGCCCGCTTTCTGCCATCGATGCACGGTTCAGTGCATCGATGCCTTTAACGCGGAAGCGCATGTCGCCGTGACGGGCTTTTTCGTACGCCGCCAACATGGCGGGTCCGCCTAGCCCGTCACGATTGGCAACGGACAAATCGAGCAAGCAAGCCATATCTGCCAAAGACATATTTAATCCCTGCGCGCCGATGGGCGGCATCACATGGGCCGCTTCGGCGACCAAGGCGGTGCGCTGGGCAGTGATTCGATCTGCAATCTGGGTGATGATCGGCCAGACAGAGCGTTTCCCGACGAGTGTCAGTGGGCCGTTCACTTCGGCACTACGGTCGGTCGCTGCTGCAGTGAAATCTTGGTCGGACAGCGCTTCCAACGCCGCAATGCGCGGGCCGGTATCCATCCAAACGACTGAAGAGCAAGGCTGACCCTTGTGATCCGGCAGGGGCACCAAGGTGAATGGTCCGCCGGCGCGGTGCACCTCTGTCGATATCCCATTGTGTGGGCCGGGGTGCGTAACGGCAAATGTCACAGCCTTCTGCCCATAGCGTGTGGTAGAGACCCCGATGCCCGCCGCCTGACGGACAGTCGACCCACGTCCGTCTGCACCGATGACCAACTGTGCCGACACCTGAGTGCCATCCGTCAGGCGCACCAGTGCCTGATCTAAGCGCGCGACCATATCGGCAAAAGCAACGCCCGTGCGGAGTTTCACACAGTCCATTGCCGCAATCTGATCCACCATGACGCGGCGCAACAGCCAATTCGGCAAATTCCATCCAAAGGGCGAATCAGAAATATCAGCGGCCACAAAATCGCGGCTGACAGGGGTATTGCTGCCTGCATCTACGATACGCATGATTGAAAGGGCGGTCGCCTCTGGCGCAAGCGCGTCCCACAGGCCGGCACGATCTAGAAATGCTTGCGCCGACTGCAAAAAGGCGGTCGTCCTCAAATCCGCACCCTCGCGGGCGGCGTCTGTCACAGGAGGAGCGGGATCTACCACGATGACGTTGAAACCTGCGGTTCCAAACGCGACTGCCGCGGCAAGCCCTGCCACGCCGCCACCACTAATCAAGATGTCTGCCTGTATTCTGTTCATCACATTGATATAGTCCGGGCGAGCACAATCGGAAAGACCAGTGGCTGCGACATCCTTGCCTGCCGTGCACCTGCGCGGCTATGCTGCAGCCGTGATGGGGGAGATTTCATGCAAGACCGCGCGACACCGCAAAAGGACGCCTATGCGCTGATCCTTGAAGCGATCGACAGTCACTTTTACAAACCCGGTGACCGACTGGTCGAAAGCGAGCTTGCCGATAAACTGGGCGTCAGCCGCACGCCTGTGCGCGAAGCATTGCAGCGACTGGAAACCCAAAGCCTGCTGACCCGTGACGGGCGGTCGTTGATTGTAGCGTCGCTTGATCATACGCAAATGGCAGAGCTTTATGTCGTGCGCGGGGAACTCGAAGGACTGGCTGCGCGTCTTGCGGCCCGCCATGCGACGCCAGAAGAAGTGGCCGTGTTGCAGGACATGCTGGAGGCCGATCAGGTGCTGCGCAACGATCCGCAGGCTTTGGCGCGGGCAAATAGAAGGTTTCACAAACAAATCCACCTCGCCTCACATAACCGCTTTTTAGTGCAACAACTTGATCTTGTGCATCGTTCTATGGCCCTGCTGGCGACGACATCGATTTCCGCCGAAGGTCGTGGAAGCGATACGCTAGAAGAGCACGGTCGCATCGTTGCAGCTATTGCTTCGGGCGACGGTGAGGCGTCGGACGCTGCACTTCGGGCCCATATCTCTCAGGCGTTCATGACTCGTCTGAAGCTTGATGCGGCAAAGGTAGAGGCGGCGGAGTAACCTTATGCGCCTGCGGCAAAAGAATGCCGTGCGCCGTCTTGTCCCAATAGAACGGTTTCCACGTCAGCTCTAACAGGCCTTTGTAGACGGCGATGGCGCCAAGCGGGAAGTAGAGTTGTAAGCTCAGACTCCACGGAATTAGCCAATTTTTGCCCGCCCTCTGTACGCCGAGGACCGCAATCGAAAAATTTGCAGCCTCACACCCGATGAAAAGACAGACCATCGACCAGAAAGCGAATGGTGGCAGTAGTTCCGCCGCGGGATGATCAAGGCCAAGCGGTACAAGCCAGAACGACCAGATCAGCGGCGCGAGCAGGAATTGTGACAGCGTTCCGGCGAATAGCACCTGCACACCAAAAAAACCGCCACGGCCCCAAGTCGCGCCATAACCTACCTGGATCGCGCATATGCACACAGTACGTGATTGCATATCCTTTCAGCCATCGGGACCGCTGCTTGACCCACGGCCAGAAACGACCATTCGCCTCTTCCTGTGTGACAGAAGGAATAAAAACTGTTTCGTACCCGGCCCGTGCCAATCGCAGGCCTAGGTCGGCGTCCTCTGTCACGTTGTGGGCGTCCCAACCGCCGAGTTTTTCCAAGATGTCATGGCGAAAGAACAATGTCGTGCCCCCCAAGGGTACGACCAGTCCCATACGGGCGTAGCCCGGTAAGACGACACGAAACCAACTGGCGTATTCGATCGTAAAGCAGCGTGTCAGCCAATTGGCGCCACTGTTGTAATAGTCCAAAATACCTTGCAGGCAGACGACCTGCGGTCCGGCGTTGGCAAAGGTTGCAGCGACGATGCGTAATTGATTTGGGTCTGGTGAATCTTCGGCGTCGTAGACACCCACAATGCTGCCGCGCGCGAAATCGAGAGCGTAGTTAAGCGCACGGGGCTTGGTGCGAAGGGTTCCTTCGGGTACGACGATAGACCGCATCCAAGTCAACAATGAGGTGCGGCATAGCGCCTTTCGGGTCGTTGTATCATTATCCTCAAGCACGAGGCAGACATCCAACAGTTCCCGGGGGTAATCCAGGGGAATCGCGTTTGGAACTGAAGGCGTGAACGGTCGCTCTTGCCTGTGAGGGCGAGATGGATTCTGAATTGGGGATTGCGTTCATGGAGTCCTCATCATCATGCAGATTTTTCTATCCGCTTTCGACGACGTCCCCGA